>NZ_DASYMN010000272.1:0-28024 GCF_036009065.1 Bradyrhizobium sp.
GTAATCCTGCACGAACGCCTTCTGCAGCGGCGAGGCCTGCGGATGATCGAAATACAAGGTGTTGTGCCCGAAGATGATGCCTTCCGGCATGAACTCCTTCTTGAGCAGGTTGATCTGCCATCCCGCCGCCGGCAGCACCAGCTTGACGCCGTCGAACAGACCCGCTGCATGGCCCTGCTTCATGAACACAGGCAGATCGGCGAACAGCATCGACGAGAAGATCAGGTCGGGCTTCGACGCCTTGAGCGCTGCGATATGCGAGGTCAGGTCCATGGTCCCGACCTTGGGCCATTGCTCGGCGGCGACCTCCGGCTCGACGCCGTAGCGGGCAAGTATCTGTTTGAAGGCTTCCCAGTTGTTGCGGCCGTAGGAATAGTCGGGATTGATCCCGGCTACCCGCTTGAACTTGCCCTTGAAATGCTTGATCGCCAGCAGCGAGCCCATTACCGCTTCGCATTCGTTGTCGGTGGAGCGGAAAACGTATTTCGGATTCGGCATCATCTCCTTGACGCCGTCCTGCGTGGTGCCGTCCCACATCACCAGCAGCGCCTGCTCCTCTTCAGCCACCGGCGCCACGCCAAGGCTGACGCCGGTCGACAGCAAGCCGTGAACGGCCTCGACCTTTTCCTGCAGGATCAGCCGGCGAAAGCGCTCGATCGTATCCTTCGGGTTGGTCTCTTCCTCGATCGCAAGCTCGATCTTGCGGCCGCCAATGCCGCCATCCTTGTTGAGCCGCTCGGTCGCCCATTGCACCGCGCGGATACCGCACTCGCCGGCGGTTCCGACAACGCCGGACCGCGGCGCGATGATTCCTATTTTCAGCGGCTTGTCCTGCGCGATGGCCGGCGAGAATACCGAAGGCGCTGCAGTGGCCAGCACGCCGGCACCTGCGAATTTGGAAAAGTCGCGACGCGTCAGCTTCATGAAAATACCTCCCCGGAACGGATGCGCATCTGCCGTGCGCGGTTGCCATACCATAAATATATCAGCAACTTCGCAGCAAGCGGTTTTTTTCGGGCCGCCCCGCCGGCGCCGGTCAAAAGGCCGTTGTAGGCCTAATAGATTGGTGATATATCAGCTCCGGCAACCAGGCATTGAAATTCGGAGACGGCGCGATGGAATTATCATCAAGTTCGATGACGGAGCGGCAGCGAAATTACCGCGCGACCTACCGCCACCGCATCGCGGGCTGGTACAACGGCTGGCTTCATGCCTTCGTTATATATGTGATCGGATTCACCGCGCTGTCGGTCTATTTCGCCAATATAAGCAACCTGCGCTGGTGGGAGCTCCTGATCGTGCCGGTGACCTTCCTGTTCGCGAATTTCTTCGAGTGGTGGATCCACCGCTTCGTCATGCACCGTCCGTCGCAGCTGAAGGCGTTCCGCGCGATCTACAACCGGCACACGCTGATGCACCACCAGTTCTTCACCGAGCGGGAGATGCGCTTCGCCGACCACAACGACTGGCGCGTGACCTTCTTTCCGCCCTACGCGCTGGTGACCTTCACCATGATGTCGATTCCCCCGGCGCTGGTGTTCGGCTGGCTGGTCTCGCCCAATGTCGGCTGGCTGCTGATCTCCACGACGACGTCGATGTATCTGATCTACGAGTTCATGCACTTCTGCTGCCACGTCGACGACAATTGGTTCGTGCGCAACGCACCCTTCGTCAACACCATCCGGCGTCATCACACCGCGCACCATAATCAGTCGATCATGATGGAGCGCAACATGAACCTGACCTTCCCGGTGATGGACTGGCTGTTCGGCACTTCGGATCTTGATCGCGGGCTGATCGGCCATCTGCTGAACGGTTACGACACCCGCTTCGTCAAGACCGATATGCGCAAGACCTCGCGGACGCCGAAACCCGGGATGGCGCGGCATCCCGGGGGTTTTGCCACGCCCGCCGAATAGACGCGCCGCGCGCGGAGCAGTGCCATGGCGGCGATCGAACCGAACTGGATTTCGCTGATCTGGTTCGCGGCGTTCGCGACGGTTTGCATGATCGCTTTTCTTATCGTCATCGGAATGTTTCCTTTTGGATCGCGCCCGGAGGCGGCGAAATCCGGCGCGGCGACACTGCTGGTGATCGGCAACGGCCTGTTGCTGTCGGCGCTTCTGGTCGGCACCGGGCTTTACGGTTACGCTGAACTCAAGTGGAGCAGCTTGATTGTCGTCACCGGCCTGGTGGTGCTGTTTGCGCCCGGACTCTTTGAAGCCTGGCCGGCGTCGCTCCGCGATGGGCGAACCGGACTTGTCGTACTGATTGGCGTTCAGATCCTGGCGCTTGCGGCGCTTGCCAAGGTCGCGGGCCCGCCCTGGGCAAACTTGTCGTGATGATCGGGAGAATTCAGCGGTGCCTGTAAGAATAAAGCTCGGACTTTCGCTGCTTGTCGTCCTGGTGGCGGCGATCGCGGCCTATTATCAACATACATTGGGCCACGATCGCATCCAGTACGTCGTCGCATTCCTCGGCTTCTTCATGATTTTCGCGATGTGGCTGTTTCCGGAAGTCAAGCGCGACGAATCCGCCGGCGGCGTGCGCCGCGAGAACGCGCCGCGGTAGAGCGTGATGAATTTAGGTTGAAGCGCGGCTGCTTTACCTCTCCCCGCAGGGGAGAGGTCGAAGCCGAAGCGCAGCGCAGGCTTCGGGTGAGGGGTCTCTCACACACTCGTACTCGCGGATAGGCCCCTCACCCGCCGCGCATCTGACGATGCGCGTCGACCTCTCCCCTGGGGGGAGAGGTGATCTGCGCTACGCGCGGTAGGCCTGCTTGCCGGTGCCGCGATAAAGCACTTTCACCTGCTCTTCCGATACCATCCTGTGATGGGCCAGCGCTTCGGGCTCGAGGTCGCGCTTCGGCACGTATTCGGGCAGGAAGTGGCCGTAGCTGTCCTTGCCGCGCACCAGCGTCGCCCAGTCCCGCGTGCCCACGGCCTGCTTCAGGCGGGTCGGAATGTAGCGGATCGCAAGACCAATGCGCCGCTCGTCGGAACGGTTCGGCTCCGAGCCATGGAACAGCAGCACGTGATGCAGCGAAGCCTGGCCCGGCTTCAGCTCGACAAAGACGGCCTGCGACTCATCGACATTCACCGCGATCTCCTGGCCTCGGGTCAGCAGGTTGTTCTCATCAAACGTGTCTTCGTGCTGGACCTGCTGCTTGTGGGTTCCGGGAATAAATTTCATGCAGCCGGACACCTTGTTCGCCGGCGACATCGCGATCCAGGCGGTCGCAACATCCGACGAATCGAGGCCCCAATAGGTGGCGTCCTGATGCCAGGACACGAAGCCCGGATCATGGGCCTCCTTGATGAAGAAGCTGGTATTCCAGCACAGGATATCCGGCCCGAGCAGATCCTCCATCGCATCCAGGATCTTCGGGTGGCGGATCATCTCGTTGATCCAGGTGAAGAGCACGTGGCTGCGATGGCGCATCTCGCCCTTGATCGGGCCACCGCTCGCGGCCTCGTAATCTTCGAGCTGTTTGCGAAAGCCGGCCACCTCACTCTCGCTGAGAGCTTCGATCGGAAAGTGGTAGCCGCGTTGGCGATAGGTCTCGACCTCGCTTTCGCTCAGTAGTTTCGTCATGGGTTCCTCCGATATTCTTGTTTTCGCTGTAACGCCTGCAGCCACATCAGGTTGGCTGCCCAGCATCAGCCGCCTTGGCGCCGGACTGCGGTCATCGCCTATGCCATCTTGACCGAACGCCTGTCTTGCTTTGAATGTCTGGGACGCATGCGTATCTCGCCCGAAACGGTATCTTCGAGAAGCATTCCACGCGATGTGCGCAACAAAGGCAACTACCTATTATTTCGGCTGGCGCGAGTATGCGGAAGGGTGGCTGGCCGTTCCGTCAATGAATTGGCGCACAATTTCTGGCAATAAGCGCATTCAGGTCAAAAACTTTCGAGAAATTCCCCCGGAGGTTGCGTTAATTTGAAAATGCGGGCTGGAAACAATCGGCGATTTCGCTCTAGGATTGTCGAGCTTTTGGGCGATGTTCGCACATCATTTCGGTAGCTCCAGAGGCAGCCATCAACCATCAGCGGCAGCGCGCAATATGCATCATTGGATTTCATTTATGTTTCTCGTTGGGGTGCAAATTGTTGCCCTCATCGTTGTAGAGCTGAAAGAACATTTGTTGAATCGCCAAGACAGAGATCCACATCGCTTTTGGCAAGCTGTTTCAGCCGGAGTAATAAGCGGTGTTGTTTTTGGCGTGATCTTTGATGAATTGATCGGACGCGGATTGCAGGTATTTCAATACTACATCCATTCCCCGACGTTTATCGTCGTAAATGGAGCATTGTCGTATGGCCTTGCTGTCGCTACCGCGCTTCGATTTTCGCCTAAGCCGATTAGCGCTAAACATCTCCCGTTACGGCGAGGCCTTACGATTCTGGCATTGACGTGCGTCGTGTTCTTGGGAGTTTTTGTGTTGCTGCCGAGTCCATTGACACTGGCTGCCGCAGTCGGATGCATCGTTATCACCGCAGGTGAAGTTTTCGAAATTTACGCATTCGGAACCATCGGACCAATCCTGGAGGTTGCTTCCGGCTCCTTGCGACACATGGCGCATAATTGGGGCACGGCCGTTCTGGTAGGGTGCATTTACGAACTCGGAAATTATGCTTTTCCCGTTTGGCGCTGGTGGTTTGTTGGAAGCCCGGCAACGCTTTGGTTCGAACTGGCAATTGTCGTGCTGGGTTATCTGGTTTTATTCCATTTTAGCCGCATAATCGGCCTTACTTCCTTGATGCTCGCTAGACGGATACACGACTGTATCACTGAAAGAGCTTGATAAAATTGTAGATCGTCTGAGCCACGACAAACGTCAGCGTGATAACTGAGACCAAGGCTTTATATTTCTCAAATGGAAATACATTCAGTTCAGATACGTGCTTGTAAAACCCCAGAGCTGGTTGGATTTCTCTTATCTGTGCCATATCATAAGAATGCGTGACATCCGATACTCCGGAATGAAACATGGTGTTGATGCTCTGAAGCAGGGCGCGCTTGCATTCGGAGATCAAACGCACGGCCGAATACATCGGGATGAGAGTTGCCAGGGGTATATACAATGTAGCAGCGATAATGAGACCCCAAATTACAATCAGGTCCTCGACCCCAAAATAGCCTAGCCGAAGGACAATAAAAATTGCGACGGCTCCGACAAGGGAGATGAAAAAACTCGTGAGAACCAGATCTCCGACCGGAGACATGCCGTTAGCCAGATCTTGCGCAAACAAGTTCGGCTTTGCGTAACCGTCCCGAAGAATAAAATTAATCATGGACATTCCAACCAATATCGCAGCCAAAGCTTCCGTGGCCAGATACACCAGGCCTCCAATCGCCAGCGAATAGTACGTTCCCGCGACTCCCGAGCCACTCTGCCCCCACCAGCACTTCGCAGAGACACCGCACGGCTGCTGCACTTTGGAAAAAAAGAACAAGAATACCGAAACGCCGGCGACGATCGCAAAGAGGCGAATGACGACTCGCGGAAGCGAGAAGGTTGACCAGCCCGGAGAACGAAAGAGCCTTCGGAATCGCTGATTAAGCGCCCGTATTGCGACCTGTTCTTCTCGGCTGATCCGGCAGCCAGCACGGCGCAGGTCGGCGGTGAAGGACTCAATCCTGTCGAATAACAAATTGCCGAGATATACTTCTACTATCAGGCACGCGGTAAACAGCAGGTGGGTTAAATCGTCGCTGTAGTAAAGCAGGCCCGATGATGCGTTTGGGAACGGGAAAGCGAAATTGGGCCGCCAGAATGTGAAGCCAGCCAAGTCGGATAGCCGCGATAGAGACGAATGAACCAGTTGCGGGCTGAAAAGGCAGCCTTCAAAGGCACAGAAGAATCCGGGAAGCAGCCAATAAAACAGAAACAGGATCGCAGCGAGAATAGTAGACGTTTGCTTCGGAGATCGCCGGGCTCTGACCCACGATGTCACAGCTTCGACGGCAAAATTTGGACGCCAAGAGCTGGGTTGCATTTGTCGTATCAAAGTTGATAATTTGAATGTGGACAATTATAACAAGTGCGCGGTTCTGCACAATCGTTTCCTAAATGGTCGGCGGGATTTTTTTAAAGTTGTAAAAAGCCGGCCGCTTGGCTCTTCAAGCAACGTCCGCTCGGTAGCCGCTCCACAATCCAGTTCGGATATCCGCTGTTGCAAGCTCTCGACTGCAACCGGGTCGTTCGCGCGGCATCGCCCTGCCTTTCTGCTTTCCCGCCGCTGCTCGACCTGCCTGCCATCCTGTGGGCTAAACGTCGTTGCTCTCGATACCATCGCCCCCACAGTCCTCGGATCGACGCCAGAATGACTGATGAGAACGCCGCCTGAAGCGGTATATTCAGGACCAGTCACGCGATGCGCGACGCAAAGGCCGACTCACTCGCATGGATGAACGACCCGAACGCGTAGCAGACGGCGAACCCCCGGCGGCGGGGGACACTGCAAAACGCCCTGCCGCCGCCGGGCCGATGTCGCGCGCAAAAACCTGGGCGCGCGCGCTTCGGCGTGACGCGCACGCCATTGCTCTGGCTGCCCGCGATCCGCGGGTGCCGTGGACGGTCAAGCTCCTCGCAATCGCCGTTGCGGGCTATGCGCTTTCGCCGATCGACCTCATTCCGGACTTCATTCCGGTGCTCGGCTATCTCGACGATCTGGTCATCGTGCCGCTCGGTATCTGGCTGGTGATCGCGCTGATTCCGGAGGACGTCATGCGCGAGTATCGCGCCATGGCGAGCGCGGCGGTACAGCGTCCGGTCAGCAAAGCCGCGGCGATCATCATCGTTGCGCTGTGGATTTCAGGCGTTGCCCTGCTGGGCTGGGCCGCGCTCGTCTACTGGGATGTCTGAGCAGGCGCGCTCATCGCAGGGAACGAGGGCTTCCACCGTCACGCCGCCGTCAGCGGACGTTACGGTCACCGTGCCACCAAGGGCCATCACGCGCTCGCGCATGCCGACGAGGCCATGACCAAGCTTGTGATCGCGAAGCAGGCCGCTGCCGTTGTCGCGCACGCGCACCAGAACCGCGCGACGACCGCGCGTTGTCGCTGACGGCAGGCCTGCCGGCTCTATGCTTAGATGGACGCGCGTCGCGTCTGCGTGGCGGAAGACGTTGGTGAGGGCTTCCTGGACGATGCGGTAAATCGTCAGATCGGCAGTCTCTCCCGGTTCGCCGAGCGACGGCGAAATGCTGGTTTCGATAACGACCTCGGGGTGTGCCTCGCGCCACAGCCGCAACAGCGCACCCAGCGCCTCGCGCAATCCGAGTTCGGCCAAGCCGACCGGGCGCAGCTTTTCGAGAACGCGCCGATTGAACTGCTGCAAGGCATTGACCTGCTCCCAGATCGCGTTGCCGTGCCTGCGCAACGACGCGACGTCCGGCTCAGGTTTTTCCGCGATGCGCATCAGCGAACCGACGTGGGCGCGCAACGCGAAAAGATAAGGCCCGAACTCATCATGCAGTTCCCGGGCGATCTCCTTGCGCTCGACGTCCTGCAGCGACACGACGCGCTCGGCCAGCCGCCGCTTGTCCTCCACCGCGTCACCCAATGCGGCCGCAAGATGGTTCAGCTTGGCGCCGATGGCGGCGAGTTCGGGCGGGCCATCCGGCTTCACCCGCGTGTCATAGCCGCCGAATTCGATGCGCTTCATCGCATCGGTAAGCGTCTCAATCGGCGCAAGGGCGCGGCTGACGACCGTCATCGTGATGAGAAGAAGCGCGATGGCGATGGCCGAGCCGACCTGAATTTGCGTGACGATACCGTCCCAGATTTCATTCATTTCGTCGTTCGGATGCGACGTGATGACGAGCGAGCCCGATTTTCCATCGATGGTTACGGGAACGCTGACCGCCGTGCGCTCCGGGTGTACCAGCGCAACAAACCACGCGGGCGGCCCGTTCGTCCCGTCATCGGCTGCAGAGCGGCCGGCCGATATGGCATTAGGCTCGACAGCCTGGTTCGCACGCGTGATGCTGACGTGACGCAGCCGATTGAAATCCTCGATAATCCGGTTCAGCCTTGCGTCCGGGTCCGGCGCCTCGTTCAGACCGACGACCAGCGTCTCGATGAATCCTCGCGCCAATCTGACGACGCTTTGATCTTCCGCCTGCACGCGGGGGCCCGCCTCCAGCAGAAGCCGCGCGATATTGATCGCCAGGCCAAGCATGAGGACCAGCGCCAAAATCGTATTGAGCCGCGCCCGCAAGGACAACTTCCGCCACATAGCTCGTTCCCCCACTCCGGCGTGTCGCAACGTTCATCCAAGAGGGGCGTTGACAGACAGTCGGTGCAGTTATCTAATTGAAGCCTATCGCATTTTCGCCGGAGCCGCATGACTTCGAACGAAGCGAAAGGGTAGCGAGTAGAACCCCATGCGCGTTCTGATCGTCGATGATCATCCCATCGTGACCTCCGGCTTGCGCGCATTGCTGGCCGGGGACACCGGGATTGTCCTACTAGAAGCGTCCGACGCGGAAAGCGGCGAGCGAGCCTTCGTGGCCGAACGGCCTGATGTCTGTGTTCTCGACATCAACCTGCCAAGTGTATCAGGTTTTGAACTGGCGCGACGGATCCTGACGCATGCCGCGTCCGCGCGCATCATCATGTTCAGCATGAACGACGATCCGATTTTCGCCGCACGCGCGATCGAAGCCGGGGCCAAGGGCTACGTTTCCAAATCCGGCGATCCATGGGACCTTGTCGAGGCCATCCGCGAGGTGGCCAAAGGCGGCACCTATCTGCCGTCAGCGATCGCCCGAAACATCGCGTTCGCCGGCCCTTCGTTCGCCCAGAGCCCACTAGCGAAACTGACGTCGCGCGAGATCGAGATATTGCGTCTGCTCAGCAAGGGCAAAAGCCTTTCCGAGATCGCATGGCAGGTCCACGTTTCCTACAAGACGATCGCCAACACGTCATCCATCATGCGCCAGAAGCTTGGCGTGCGCACGTCTGCGGAACTGGTGCGGTTGGCGATCGCAAACAGCCTGAGCTGATCCACAGCAACTGGCCGTCGGCAAGCTTATTTCTTTTTGCCGTCCGCATCGAACTGTTTGAGGTAGGCCAGAAGATCGCTGGCCTTTTGCTCGTCCTTCAATCCGGGATAGATCATCTTGGTGCCCGGTATCTTCGCCCGGGGGTCCTTGATGTAGTCCCTGAACGTCGCCTCGTCCCAGGTAAGGTTCGAATTCTTGTTGGCGTCGGTATAGGAATAGCCCGGATAGGTGCCCGCAGGCCGGCCGACGATGCCGTTCAGCACCGGACCGACGGCATTTTTCGCGGTCTCGCCGATCTGATGGCAGGCCTTGCACACCGCAAAGACCTTCTCCCCCGCCGCCGCGTCCTGAGCCCACGCCCCGCTCGACCCCATCATCGTCAGCACTGCGGCAAATATCACGCCTCGCATTTCACATTCCTTCCGGTTCGATTCTTTATCGTTCGGTCGCTCTGCCGCGCGGATCGGACGGCGCCGTCCAACCCAATAACATGCCCGGTAATTTGGTTTCGTTGTTTTTCCTGCAATTCAGGGCAGCGTCACGCTGCAACGCAACACGTCTGTTCGCAGCCGCGCAGCATCCCGGATAAAAAATCAAAGGGGGTGAAATCAGCAGCCTTGACGTGCGGCGTGAGCGTGCAATGCTTCCGGTTAAGAAGATGTTCCGGGATTTTCGGGATTTGTTCCCGGGCGACACCGGCTCAAGCAAGATGTTTGGGGAGAAACACATGAAGACACGCGCCGCCGTCGCGTTCGAAGCCAAAAAACCCCTCGAAATCGTCGAACTCGATCTGGAAGGCCCGAAGGCGGGCGAGGTCCTGGTCGAAATCAAGGCGACGGGCATCTGTCATACCGATGCCTACACTCTCGACGGTTTCGACAGCGAGGGAATTTTTCCATCGGTTCTCGGGCATGAAGGGGCCGGCATCGTCCGCGAGGTGGGCCCCGGCGTCACGTCGGTGAAGCCCGGCGATCACGTGATCCCGCTCTACACGCCCGAATGCCGGCAGTGCAAAAGCTGCCTCAGCCAGAAGACCAATCTGTGCACCGCGATCCGCGCCACCCAGGGCAAGGGGGTGATGCCCGACGGCACCTCGCGCTTCAGCCACAAGGGCAACACGGTCTTCCACTATATGGGCTGCTCGACGTTTTCGAACTTCACCGTGCTGCCGGAAATCGCGGTCGCAAAGATCCGCGAGGACGCGCCGTTCGACAAGAGCTGCTACATCGGCTGCGGTGTGACCACCGGGGTCGGCGCAGTGGTCAATACCGCGAAGGTCACGCCGGGGGCCAACGTGGTCGTGTTCGGACTGGGCGGCATCGGCCTCAACGTGATCCAGGGCGCAAAGATGGTGGGCGCCGACAAGATCATCGGCGTCGACGTCAACGACGGCAAGGACGAGTGGGGCCGCCGCTTCGGCATGACGCATTTCGTCAACCCGAAAAAGCTCGACGGCGACATCGTCCAGCATCTTGTGACGCTCACCGACGGCGGCGCCGATTTCACCTTCGACTGCACCGGCAACACCACCGTGATGCGGCAGGCGCTGGAAGCGTGCCATCGCGGCTGGGGCGTCTCGGTGGTGATCGGGGTTGCCGAATCCGGCAAGGAGATCGCGACGCGGCCGTTCCAGCTGGTGACCGGGCGGGTCTGGAAGGGAACCGCCTTCGGCGGCGCGCGCGGGCGCACCGACGTGCCGAAAATCGTCGATTGGTACATGAACGGAAAGATTCAAATCGACCCGATGATCACTCACGTGCTCAAGCTGGAGGAGATCAATAAGGGCTTCGATCTGATGCACGAGGGCAAGTCGATCCGTTCGGTCGTCGTGTTCTAATCAAAAACGTCAAACACAAGGAGGAGTGACCCCATGGCTGTTAATATCCACCCATCGGTCGACAACGGCGTAAAGAAGGGCTCGGGCAGCTTTGCCGGCGGCACCCTGGTCTGCAAGTGCAAGGACAAGCCGGTCAAGGTCGCCATCACCGGCGACGTCGCCCATAACCATGCCTGCGGCTGCACCAAATGCTGGAAGCCGGAGGGCGCGGCGTTTTCGGTGGTCGCGGTGGTGCCGCGCGACAATGTGAAAGTGCTGGAAAACGGCGACAAGCTACAGATCGTCGATTCGTCGGCGACGATCCAGCGCTATGCCTGCAAGGTCTGCGGCACCCATATGTACGGCCGCATCGAAAACAAGGCGCATCCGTTCCACGGCCTTGACTTCGTCCATCCCGAACTGTTCCAGGAAGGCGCCGGCTGGGCTGCGCCGGGATTTGCCGCGTTCGTGTCGTCGGTGATCGAGTCAGGCGTCAAGCCCGATGAGATGAACGGGATTCGCGCGCGCCTGAAGGAACTCGGGCTTGAGCCTTACGATTGCCTGTCGCCGCCGCTGATGGATGCGATCGCCACCCATGTGGCGAAGTCCAAGGCCGCGTGATCCGGCAATGTCTGCGCGAGCTTCGCTGATGGTGATCCACCATCAGCGAAACCGCGACCACGTTTGAGCTGTCGCAATCCTGGCGCCGTCAACGCTGGAGCCGCAAGACCATGACGATCGAAACCGTTTCCCTCAATCGATCGCATGGCGGCATGCAGGGCGTGTACAAGCATGCCAGCCGCGAGACCGGCACCGGCATGACCTTTTCAGTCTATGTCCCGCCGCATCGGGACGGCGCGAAGCTGCCGGTGGTCTGGTATCTGTCGGGCCTCACCTGCACCCACGCCAATGTCACGGAAAAGGGCGAATTCCGCCAAGCCTGCGCCGAACTGGGGCTGATCTTCGCAGCTCCCGACACCAGCCCGCGCGGCGACGGCGTGCCCGGCGATCCCGCCGGTGCCTATGACTTCGGGCTCGGCGCCGGTTTTTATGTCGACGCCACGCAAGCGCCCTTCGCGCGCAATTACCGGATGTGGAGCTATGTGACGAAGGAGCTGCCCGACCTCGTCGCGCAGCACTTTCCGGTCGATCCCGCGCGGCAATCGATAACAGGGCATTCGATGGGCGGCCACGGCGCGCTGACGGCTGCGCTGTCGCATCCAGGTCGCTATCGCGCCGCCAGCGCGTTTTCGCCGATCGCCGCACCCTCGCAGGTGCCGTGGGGCATCAAGGCGCTGGGTGGCTATCTCGGCGACGATCAGGCTGCGTGGCGCAAGCATGATGCGGTGGCGCTGATCGAGGGCGGCGCGCGATTCTCCGATTTCCTCGTCGATGTCGGCGATGCCGATCCGTTCCTGAAAGAACAGCTTCGCCCCGAATTGCTGGAGCGCGCCTGTGCGAAGGCAGCCATCCCGCTCAATCTGCGCCAGCAGAGCGGCTACGACCACAGCTATTACTTTGTTTCCACCTTCATGGCCGACCATCTGCGCTGGCACGCCGCGCGGCTACAGCCCAAAGTGTGACGAATCCAGGTAGCGCTTCTCACCTCTCCACGCAGGGGAGAGGTCGAAGCCGGCGCAGCGTAGGCTTCGGGTGAGGGGGGCCTCTCCACACGCTTGTACTCGCGGAAAAGCCCCTCACCCGGATCGCATCTTAAGATGCGATCCGACCTCTCCCCTGCGGGGAGAGGTGACCTGAACGTCATTGCATTCGACCTGAAGCCACGGCGTAGCCGCTATCGCGGGGCGCCGTAATTCGGCGCGAGCAGCCGGTTGCGCAGCAGGTAGCTCGCGGTGCGTTGCCAGGATTCATCGGTGTTGCCGCGAAAGTCCGCGCTCATCGACGTGACGAGACGTCCGGTGCGGGCGTCGCGCAGATAGATGTTCAGGTTCAGGATGAGGTTGGAAACCTTCTGCACCACGCCGGTAATCGCAAGATCGGCGCCGAGTTTTTTCGCGAGGTCCACGTCGCAGCCGCCGCAGGCCTGAAGGTTCGCGGCATGCGCCGCATCATTGACCGGCGCAATGTCGAGAACGGCGAATTTTCCGGATTCCGCCAGCCCCTTGCGGATCTGCTCGCTGGCGCGGATCAGCCGCTGCTGTTCATCGCCGCGCGGGCCGTCCATTTCGCCTTGCAGACTGGTGTCGAGCAGTTCGAAATCGAAAACCGCGGCTTTGGGCGGCTCCGCATGCGCGGAAACCGGAAACAACAGCGTCATCGCGACAACGGCGGCAATTCGCATCATTGTGATCGCTTGCATCCACGGCAGTGCAATACGGAATTTCGGTGTTAACGTAAGGCCGTTCGGCCGTGTTTCAAGCCGGAAGTCCCTCTATCGTCGATTCAGTCGAAGAGGATGTCAGGAGGCGTGATGATCCGGCTGCTTGTCGGCATAATCGGCTTGGGCGCGCTGGGCAGCGCCGCGCTGGCGGGCGATCCGGTCGAGGTCGGCATCGGCTATCTCCGCCGCGCCGGCATCAAGCCGACGCTATCGCTGGTCGAGCAGCCTGCCGAGAACGATGGCGTGGCGGGGGCACGCCTTGCGATCGAAGACAACAACACCACCGGCAGGTTCCTGAACCAGCATTTTACGCTGGAGGAAATGCGCCTGAAGGATGGCGATGACGCGGCCAAGGCGGCGACTGCGCTCACCGATCGCAGCATCGGCTTCATCATCGCCGACTTGCCGGCCGAAGCGCTGCTCAAGGCAGCGGACGCGGTCCGCGATCGCGGGACCGTGCTGTTCAACGCGGGGGCGATCGACGACCGGCTGCGCGAGGAAGATTGCAGGGCCAACCTGATCCACACCGCGCCGACACGTTCGATGCTCGCGGACGGCCTCGCCCAGTATCTGGTCTGGAAACAGTGGAAGCGCTGGTTGCTGGTGGCGGGTTCCCATGACGACGATAAGCTTTACGCCCAAGCGCTGCGGCGCGCCGCCGCGCGCTTCGGCGCGAAGATCGTTCAGGAACGTGTGTTCGAGGATACCGGCGGCGCGCGTCGCACCGACAGCGGCGTGACGCTGGTCCAGCGTCAGATGCCGGTATTCACGCAATCGGCGCCGGCCTACGATATCCTGGTCGCGGCCGACGAGAGCGAGGTGTTCGCGCCCTATATGCCTTACCGCACCTGGGACCCGCGCCCGGTTGCCGGATCGGCCGGGCTCGTGGCGAAAAGCTGGGACGCCGCGCAGGATCAGTGGGGTGCGGTGCAGCTGCAGAACCGGTTTGTAAAACTCAATTCGCGGCGCATGACGGCGCTGGACATGCAGGTCTGGATCGCGGCGCGCATGATCGGTGAGGCGGCATCGCGGGTGAATTCAGGCGATCCCAAAAGACTGTTCGATTTCCTCAAAGGTCCCGATTTTTCCATTGCGGCATTCAAGGGCCAGCGGCTGACGCTGCGGGACTGGAATCTTCAACTGCGCCAGCCGATCCTGCTGGTGGATGGCCGCATGGTGGTTTCGGTATCGCCGCAGGAAGGATTCCTGCATCAGGTCTCGGAACTCGATACGCTCGGCGTCGATCGGCCCGAGACAAGATGCAAGCTGCACTGAAGATGGAGCGCGCCTGGATGCGACGTCATTGTTTGTTGTTCGGAGCGATCGTCTGGCTCACAGGCTCCCTGCCTGCCCAGGCCTTCATCGCCTATGTGTCGAATGAAAAGAGCAACACCGTTTCGGTGATCGATACCGACAAATGGGCGGTTGTCGCAACCATCAAGGTCGGCCAGCGGCCGCGCGGCATCGAGTTCACCAAGGACGGCAAGTTCGTGCTGGTCGCGGTCGGCGACGACGACACCATCCAGATGATCGATACCGCCACCCGGAAGGTGACGGACTCCCTGCCCTCCGGCCCCGATCCCGAACTGTTCGTGCAGGACGCGGCAGGCAAGATTCTCTACGTCGCCAATGAGAACGACAACACCGTGACCATCATCGATATCGAGCGGCGCGTGCGGCTCGGCGACGTCCAGGTCGGCGTAGAGCCCGAAGGAATGGCGATCAGCCCGGACGGGAAATTCCTGATCAACACCTCCGAGACTACCAACATGGCGCATTTCATCGACACCGCGACACGGCAGGTGGTGGCCAATGTGCTGGTCGATGCGCGTCCGCGCTTTGCCGAATTCAAGCGCGACAGCTCCGAACTGTGGGTTTCCTCGGAAATCGGCGGCACGGTTTCCGTGATCGATCCTGCGAAACATACGGTCATCACGAAAATCGAATTCGCCATTCCGGGGATGCGCAAGGAAGCGATCCAGCCGGTCGGGATCAGCATCAGCGCCGACGCCAAGACCGCGTTCATCGCACTCGGGCCCGCCAACCGCATCGCGGTGGTCGATGCCGCGAGTCACAAGGTCATCAAGTATCTGCTGGTCGGGCAGCGGGTCTGGCACACGGCATTTACACCGGACGAGAAATACCTTCTGGTCACCAACGGCGTGTCGAATGACGTGTCTGTCATCGACGTCGCGGCGCTCAAGGTGATCAAGACCATCCAGGTCGGCGAACTGCCCTGGGGCATCACGATCGCAAAGCAATGACAGGGCCCGACGCGTCCATCGCTGGCGACACGGCATCCGGCCCTTGCGGCGCCGCACTGGCGATCGAGGGCGTCAGCCATTGTTATGGCGCTCGCAAAGCGCTGGACGATGTCAGTTTCACCGTGGCGCCGGCGAGCTTTACGGCGTTGCTCGGCCTCAACGGCGCCGGCAAGAGCACGCTGTTCTCCCTCGTCACGCGATTGTTCGGCGTGCGGGCCGGGCGGATCGGCATCTTCGGCCACGATATCGGACGCGATCCCGGCGAGGCGCTGCGGCGCATGGGCGTGGTGTTCCAGCCGCGCACGCTGGACCTCGATCTCTCGGTCACGCAAAACCTGCAATATCACGCGGCCCTTCACGGCATCGACCGCCGCGCGGCACGGCAGCGCGCAGGCGACGAGCTCGCGCGGATCGGCCTTGCCGACCGCGCCGGCAGCAAGGTGCGCGACCTCTCGGGCGGCCAGATGCGGCGGCTCGAAATCGCGCGGGCGCTGCTGCACCGGCCGCGCCTGCTGCTGCTCGACGAGGCGACCGTCGGCCTCGACGTCAAGGCGCGCGCCGATATCCTCGGCCACGTGCGGCGCCTGGTCGCCGAACAGGGCATCGCGGTGTTGTGGGCGACCCATCTGTTCGACGAGATCGCGTCCGGCGACAATCTCGTGGTCCTTCACCTCGGCCGGGTTCGCGCACAGGGAGAGGTCGGGCGCATCGTTGCCGAAACGGACGGGCACGATCTGCATTCGGCATTCACGCAACTGACCGGAACCGGCGCGGAAACCGGGAGCGCCGCATGAGCCCGGCCGCGAAGGACCAGCCGGCGGGATTCTCGCTGGCGCAATACGCCACATGCCTGAACGGCATCGTATGGCGCGAGGGCTTACGTTTCCTGCATCAACGCGAACGTTTCATCTCGGCGCTGGTGCGCCCGCTGGTATGGCTGTTCATCTTCGCCGCCGGCTTCCGCCAGGTGCTCGGCATTTCCATCATCCCGCCATATGAAACCTACATTCTCTACGAGGTCTATATCACGCCGGGACTGATGGCGATGATCCAGCTGTTCAACGGCATGCAGTCGTCGCTCTCGATGGTCTACGACCGCGAGATGGGCAACATGCGCACCCTGCTGGTGAGCCCGTTGCCGCGCTGGTATCTGTTGTTCTGCAAGCTGCTGGCGGGAACCGCGGTCTCGCTGCTTCAGGTCTATGTCTTCCTGGGCATCGCGTGGTTCTGGGATATCGAGGCGCCGCCGATCGGCTATCTCACCGTGCTGCCCGCGCTGGTGTTGTCCGGGTTGATGCTGGGCGCACTGGGCATGCTGATCTCGTCCGGCATCAAGCAACTGGAGAATTTTGCGGGCGTGATGAATTTTGTGATCTTCCCGATGTTTTTTGCTTCCTCGGCCCTCTATCCTCTGTGGCGGGTCAGGGAAGGAAGCGCGGTGCTGTACTATGTGTGCCAATTCAACCCGTTTACGCACGCGGTCGAATTGATACGCTTCGCGCTTTATGGCCAGTTGAACGGGATTTCGCTGGCCGTGGTCGCTGGTTGCACGGCGGCCTTCATGATCGGCGCGATCTTCGCCTATGACCCCTCGCGCGGCATCGGCAGGCGTGGTCCCGCAGGAGGCGAGACATGAGATGGCCGGTGGCGCTCGGCGTGCTGCTCGTGGTTGCGGGATCCGCCGATCGCGGCCTTGCCGCCGATCCGCGCTATCCCGACTGGCCCTGCGTCCAGGCCAAGGTGCCCGACATTTCGCTCGCCGCGGTCTGGGACGGACCGGATCTCGATGACGCTGCGCGGAACTGGAAGAACGACGCCAAGGTAAGCGGGATCATCCCGCGCCTCGCCGCGCGCCGCACGCCGCTCGATGAAGCGGAGAAGACGATCGCGGAATTTCTTTCCGCCGCAACCGCGAAAAGCGAGACCGGCAAGCTGCTGTTCGCCGGCCTGTTCGACACGCTCAACGCGCAGCGCTCATCGGTGATGAACGGGCTCGAGCGCATCACCCGCAAGCAGCGCGAGGCGGCGGAAAAGATCCGCGACGACGCGCTGGCGCTGCAGGCCTTGCAGGGCGCGTCACCGCCCGATCAGGCGAAGCTCGATGAACTCGGCAACCAGCTGGTGTGGCAGACGCGCATCTTCGAAGACCGCCGGCGCGTGATCAAATTCGTGTGCGAGGTGCCGACCGCGATCGACCAGCGGCTGTTCGCGCTCGGCCGCGTGATCCAGCGCGAGATGGAATAGGCATTGCCGCAAGCGCGGCATGCTAGACTAGCGCGTGATGGATTAGGTTGACGCGGAGGCGCGCTTCTTACTTCTCCCCGCAGGGGAGAGGTCGGATTTGGCGCGCAGCGGCAAATCCGGGTGAGGGGCTCGCCACGCACTCAGAACGCGCAGAAAGTCCCCTCACCCGAAGCCTGCGCTGCGCTCCGGCTTCGACCTCTCCCCTGGGGGAGAGGTGAAGAGCGGCGACGCTGCCGATTCAATCCAAAGCCATCATGCTTTAGCGCGGCACCGGCTGCGATTCCTCGACCGGCAAGTTGGCGCGCTGCCAGCCGTCGGTGCCATCGGGATACCAGGCCACATTGGAATAGCCGTACGACAGCAGCCGTTTTGCGGCGTTCCATGACATCCAGCAATCGGCCTGGCAGTAGATCACCAGCAGTTTTGCGGTGTCGCCCCCGCTGGCACGGGCAAGCCCCGCGCGCAGATAGTCTTCGGTGGCTGCCCCAAGCATGCCGTAGCCGGTGTCAGGCAGCCATACGCTGCCCGGGATGTTGTGCCGCGGCTTGTCGCGCCAGATCGTGCCTTCGGGAAGATTTGGCGGCTTTGGCGGATGCGGCAGCACGTCGATGAAAGCCGCCGTGCCGGCGCGCCAGATCGCTTCGGCCTCTTCGGTCGCAAGCACGCGCGCGCCGGCAAGCGTCGCGGGAACAGGCGCGCGATAATTGTCGGTGCGGTATCCTTCCAGCTCCGGAGGATTGGTTTGAGCGCGCACCGGGATGGTCAGGATCAGCAGGCCGGCGATCACGCGCGCAAGCTTCCGCATCACGGCCGCTTCGCTGTGGTCTCCGTGCCGATCGGCCTGTCATTTTCGTCAAGCAGCGGCACGCCGAAATCGAGCAGGATCTTGTTGATGGCCGGCTGGTTCTCCTGGATCAGGCGGTTGAGCAGCCGCTTCCAGTTCTGGTCGGCGGCACGAACCCCCATGCCGATGCGAAACACCAGCCGGGGTCCCGTTGTTTCCTTGACCAGAGGTGTCAGGTGAAGCGGCGGGTTGGCTTGCTTGGCGTAGTAGCCCGCCATCGGTCCCCACAACACGGCGGCGTCGATTTCTCCCGACATCAGATCCTTGATCATCGCCGCCGCCGAGGAATCGAGGCGGGTGTCGACCATCAGCTGATACGGCCTGGCATTCATCATCAGGCCGTTGACCGCCATGTTGGTGGCCGGCGGCGTGCCGGCAACGATGCCGATACGTTTGCCCTTGAGACGCCCGTCCTCCAGCGTCGTGACGTCGTCGAGGCCGCTGCCCGACCTCGCGACCAGCGCGTAGGCCGTGCGGTAATAGGGATTGGTGCCCTGCGCCAGATCGTCTCCTTGCGGAAATCCCATGATGACATCGCAGCGATGCGCGCCGAGCGTCATCTTGACGAAACCGGTGGCCTGCGGAAAGTACATGTAGTCGAGCTTCTTCTGCAGCTTCTCGGCGAACAGCTCGGCGAGCTTGTTCTCGAAGCCTTCGGCTTTCTCATTCGAGAACGGCAGATTGCGCGGGTCGGCGCATACCCGCAGCACCTTCGGGTCCACCAGCTCGATCGACAGATCGGTGCCTTCCGGAACCTGCGCTCGCAATCGATCCTGTGGTGTCAGCATCATGGCGACGGCGGCCAACGCCATCAACGGCCAGCGGCGCGGCGCGGCATTTGTCATCGCCGTCTCTCCTTGTTGATCGGACCGCCGGACAGGCATCGAGCTGCCCCGACGTCGCGCGAGCCCGCCTCGATCAGCGCTTGCCCAGACAGGAATCTTCCGCCTGCTGCGCTGCAGGAGGCTTGTCTTCGCGCTTCGCAGGCCGGACGCGTCCTACCGCGTCCACGCTTCGGGCGCGAAGATAGATATAGAGATCGTCCATGTAACAGGCGACGTTCGGATTGTCCCCGAATGCCGGCATGACGTTGTCCTGCGCGGTACCGATGTTCTTGCGACCGCTCGCGACCACGCCGAGGAAGTCGCCGTAGTTCATGGTCTTGACCGAATTCTTCAGCGCGGGCGCATAGGTCGACCCCTCGCCGTCGGGACCGTGGCAAACGTGACAGTCGGAGTGATAACGGCGGTAACCGGAATAGGTGTACCAGTCGACCGTACCATCGGGCGCGACTTTAAACGTCGGGTCGCCATCGCTATCCAGATATTTACCGTCCTCCGATTTAACCGCGGCCGGATCGCCAGGACCTTGGGCGAAAGCGATTCCTCCGGATGCCGCGAGGATCATCGCAGCAACCACCAAGCAGATTTTACGCAAGAGCATTTCCTCGACGTTCGATGACAGACGAACCGGCGCGCGGAAGGTTCCACGCGCCGGCACGATTTCGTCAGGTCACTGCGGCAGCGCGAACACCGTGAGTGTTCCGCCGAGCGCGGTGTAATTGCTCAGCGCAGCATAGCCGCCGACAGCGCCGAGACCTGCGGTCGGATCGGTCAAGCCGGCCGCGAGGCCGATGCCCGCCCAACCGCCGACGCCGGACAGGATGGCGACGTACTGCCTTCCGCCATTCTCGTAGGTTGTGACGTTGCCGATGATGCCGGACGGGGTCTTGAACTTGTAGAGCTCCTTGCCCGTCTTGGCGTCGACCGCCTTCAGGTAGCCTTCGAGCGTTCCGTAGAACACCACGCCGCCTGCGGTGGCAAGCGCGCCGGACCACACCGAGAACTGCTCCTTGTTGGACCAGACGATCTTGCCGGTCTTGCCGTCCCAGGCGATGAAGTTGCCCATGTGGGTCGCACCCGGAGGCGGATACATCGACAGCGTTGCGCCCACATAGGGCTGGCCCGCGGTGTAGCTCACCTTGAACGGCTCGTAGTCCATGCAGACGTGGTTGGTCGGCACATAGAACAGCTGCGTATCCGGCGAATAGGCCGCCGGCTGCTCGTCCTTGGTGCCGAGCGCGGCCGGGCAGATACCCTTGCTGTTGACGTCCTCGCCCTGCTTCTCGGTCGAATATTGATCGACGACCTTGGGACGGCCATAGGTCGGCGAACCCTTGTTCATGTCGACGCCGGTGGTCCAGTTGACCTTCGGATCGAACTTCTCGGCCACCAGCAACTCGCCGGTGACGCGGTCGAGCGTATAGCCGAGCCCGTTACGATCGAAGTGCGTCAGCAGCTTGCGCGCTGCCCCGCCGATCTGCTGGTCGCTCAGGATCATTTCATTGACGCCGTCGTAATCCCATTCGTCATGCGGTGTCATCTGGTAGACCCACTTGGCCATGCCGGTATCCGCGTCGCGCGCAAAAATGGTCATCGACCACTTGTTGTCGCCCGGACGCTGCTTCGGATTCCAGGTCGAGGGATTCCCCGAGCCGTAATAGACTATGTTCAAGGCGGGATCGTACGACAGCCAGCCCCATGTGCAGCCGCCGCCGATCTTCCATTGATCGCCCTGCCAGGTCTTCAGGCTGGAATCCTTGCCGACCGGTTTGCCGTGCTCCATGGTCTTGTCGGGGTCGAACATGATCTGGTCGTCCGGCCCTTCGGAGAAGGCGCGCCAGACCTGCTTGCCTGACTTCATGTCATAGGCGGTGACGTGGCATTGCACGCCGAACTCACCGCCGGAGATACCGATCAGCACCTTGTCCTTGATGACCAGCGGCGCCGAGGTTCCGGTGGCGCCCTTGCCGGGATCGCCGTTCTTGGCGCTCCACGCCACCTTGCCGGTCTTGGCATCGAGTGCGACCAGCGTGGTGTCGGCCTGATGCAGGAAGATCATGCCGTCGCCATAGGCCACGCCGCGGTTCACCGTGTCGCAGCACATCACCGGGATGACGTTGGGGTCCTGCTTCGGCTCGTATTTCCAGACGATCTTGTTCTCGTCATTGAGATCGAGCGCATAGACCTTGTTGGGGAACGGTGTATGCACATACATCATGTTGCCGATGATCAGCGGGCCGCCCTCGTGGCCGCGCAGTACGCCGGTCGAAAACGTCCATGCGACCTGAAGCTTGCCGACATTGGCCGCGGTGATCTGATTGAGTTTCGAGTAGCGCGTATTGGCATAATCGCCTGCCGGCATGACCCAGCCCTTGGGGTCTTGCGACAGCTGGTTCAGTGCGTCGTTGGCATTGGCGGCGCTAACGGCGAATATCGCCCCAGCGCCAAGACAGGTTGCGAGTAGCAACTTGCGCATAACGAGACCTCCCACGTTGTTTCAAGTTTTATTTATTTGGCGCACTGGGCTCGGATGCGTCCAGCGTCAACGCTTGATACGGATAGCATTTTTCCGAAAGTTGTCACACTTTCAGTTCTTTCACCCGCTATCGACTTTCAAAAGAACGTCGGCAGTTTTAGTGAACCGGAGTCCAGTTTAAGCCGGAAACCACCAAATGCTATGCCCGTCATCCAGAGCGTGCAACAGAAATTAAAAGTTTGCGATTCGTTGCGCTCTGCTATGTGCTGCGATGCAATAGCTTGAGCGCTTGCGCGAAGCAGTCGGCGCGATATCGACATGAGGCGGACGATGAATCATCGCCTTGCAACGCTGGCCGTGTTCGCAACACTGGTCGCGCCAGAGCTTGTGAGGGCGCAGCAAAGCCCGCTGCCGGTCAGCGAAGTCGCGCCGGGACTTTTCGTTCACATCGGCGTGACTGAACTCATGACGCGCGAAAACCAGGGAGCGACCGCCAATATCGGCTTCATCGTCGGCAACGATTGCCTCGCGGTGATCGATACCGGCGGCAGCGTAAGCGAGGGCCGGCGATTGCTCGCGGCCATCCGCGCCCGTACGGACAAGCCGATCCGCTATGTCATCAACACCCACGGTCATCCGGATCATGTCTTTGGAAATGCAGCATTCTTGCACGAGGGAACAAGCTTTGTCGGCCACAAGAACCTGCCCCGCGCACTAGCCGCGCGCGGGCAATTCTATCTGGATGCGTTTGGCCGGATCATGGGGGACGAGCTGATTGGCGAAGTCCGCATCATACCGCCGACCATTTTAGTGGACGGGGAGCGCGAACTGGACCTGGGGGGCCGAAAGTTGCGCGTCCGGGCGTGGCCCGTTGCGCACAGCGACAACGACCTCACGGTGCGCGACGAACAAACCGGCACCTTGTTCGCAGGCGACCTCGTGTTCCTCACCCATGTACCGGTGCTGGACGGCAGTATCCGTGGCTGGCTCGCGGTCATCGACCAACTTCGCGCGATGCCGGTGCGGCGCGTCGTTCCCGGTCACGGAGTTGTGAGCGAATGGCCGGCGGCCCTTGCCGATGAACGCCGCTATCTCGAAAAGCTGATGGCGGAGGTCCGCGGGCTGATTTCCGGGGGGAAAACGATAACGGTTGCGGCGGATAGCGCCGCGGCCTCCGAGCGGTCACGGTGGGAACTTTTCGACGACTACAACGCGCGCAATGCAACGGCGGCATTCTCGGAAATTGAATGGGAATAACCGGCGCGAGGGAGTATAACCGGTTCCACTGCTTCGGCCGTTGAGAGGATCGCGACGATGTTGCGACGTCATTCCCGCCTGCCCTGGCTCGCCGGTCTGCTGGTTGCCATGAATTTCGGCGTGGCGCCGGCCATGGCTGCCGAGCCGTACGATCCCTGGCCAGGTCTTGCGCAGGACATCTTCAACAACCGGTCGATGAACGACGGCGCCGGCGTAATCGCCATCGACATGCCGGTTCGCGCCGAAGACGCGGCGATTGTCCCGGTCACCCTGCGCGCGACGCTGCCTCCCGGCGACAGCAGACGCGTGGTGGCGATTACGCTGGTGATCGACCAGAACCCCGCCCCGATGGCGGCGCGTTTCGAATTGGGACCGGATGCATCGGTCTCTGAAATTTCCACCCGCGTGCGCGTCAACAACTATACCGACGTCCATGCGGTCGCCGAACTAAGCGACGGTCAACTCTACATGACCAAAACCTACGTCAAGGCCTCTGGAGGCTGTTCGGCGCCGGCTGCCAAAAACGCCGAGGAAGCCAAGGGCAGGCTGGGCCAGATTCGCCTCAGGCAGTTTGCCAAGGCTGGCGAGGGACCGGCAAGCGGCGCGCGCGAAGCCCAGATCATGATCGGCCATCCGAACAATTCCGGCCTGCAGATGGACCAGGTCACACAGCTCTATGTTCCGGCGTTCTTTGTCAACGAATTACGGGTGTGGCAGGACGACACTCTGGTGCTGTCGATGGAAGGCGGAATTTCGATTTCCGAGGATCCGAATATCAGGTTCACCTACGTCCCGAACGGCGCCAAACGTTTCCGCGTCGAGGCCAAGGACACCGACGGCCACATATTTCAGAGCGAATGGAAGGTCGAGGGCTCCGGCATTTGACCCCTCTTACCTCTCCCCGGAGGGGAGAGGTCGAAGCCGGAGCGCAGCGCAGGCTTCGGGTGAGGGGACTCTCCACGCGCTCGGACTCGCAGAGAGTCCCCTCACCCGGATCGCATCTGGCGATGCGATCCGCCCTCTCCCCTGCGGGGAGAGGTGACTTGCTCAGAAACACCTCACTTCAGCTTCCGCCTGGGCGCGTCGCAGATCGTTCAGGGCGCTATTGGCCTGTTCGGACGAGCGAAACTGGCCGCCAAGATTTCCTCGCACCTGCGACATGCTCAGCACGGTTTCGGCGGTAATATATCGATCATAAGGTAGTAGCGAGGCGAGGACATCGATCGAGCAGGAACACTGATCGATGGTCTGCCGGGTTTCGCCGTTCGCTTTCATGCAGCCGAACACATACTCCACCCGCGCATTCGTCGGATAATCGTTGATGTCATCGCCGCGCGCGGCAACGGTCGCCGTTCCCATCGCGGCCAACGCGCAGACAGCTGACTGCATCCATCGGGAAATGATCATCGCGGGTCTCCTGCCGATGCGGTCCGGAACCATGCTACTATAACGAAAAAACACGGGAGGCCACATGTTGCGTCTATCGATTGCCGTCACCGCCGTTCTGCTCTCCACCTCCGAGCTTGTGGCGCAGGGCAAAGGCATCAGGCTCTGGAATCTGACCACGGCGACAATTTCAAATTTTGAACTTTCGCCTGCCGGCAAGAACAGTTGGGGACCCAACCAGGCCCTGAATGATCGGGACAAGGAGGTCGACCATGACGAGCGGCTGCGCATCACCGGCATCGAGCCCGGGCGTTACGACGCCAGGGTCGGGTATCGCGACGCCAGGCAATGTGTCGTACGCGATATCGAGATCAGGGCCGACGCGGTGTTCTCGATCGCCGACAAAGACTTGAAGGATTGCAACAAGTAACGCAACGATTCCCACGTCGTCCCCGCGAAGGCGGGGCCCGGATTCCGTGTCATTAATATTCTGGGAAGGCCTCAGTGTCCTTGTGGGACCGGCGCGTCGTTACAAGCAAGGCCAGGGGTTATGGGTCCCCGCCGGAGCCTGTCAGCGGGCCGGCGAAGCCGGACCCGTTGGCGGGGACGACGCCAACGATCAGCCTGCGGGCGTCGCACCGCCCACGTCCGCCTTGTCGTTGGTATGCGGATATTCACAGCGCCAGCGCACGGCATTCCATTTCGGATGCTCGCCCACCCACTGCGCGATATAGGGCGGGGCCGCCCTCGCACACTGTTGCAACGAGCCGCTATAGGAAAACACCAGGTGGGTTTCTTCGCAGGTCGCCGGCGCGAGCACTGCGCACACGGTCACGATCAGGTCGATGGGATTCATGTCTTTATCCTTGCGCCGCAGCAACAATAGCACAATAGAAACGAACGCAACGCGGTGAAGTTTCAAGAGGGCGTGAGTATCCCAAACGCGCGGCGGCCTAGAAATTGACCCCAAGCACGAGCCGGGCCTGATGGCGTTCGAAATTGGCGAGGTCGAGGGCGGCGGTTGATCCGGCCGAACGGCCCCAGGCCTGAAAACTCCAGTTCGCCGTCAGCCTGGAACGGTCGGTTAGTTTGAGAAATGCAGTGGGTCCGACAAACAGCGCCTGGCCGGCAAAATCGTCCAGGCCGATGCCCTCGTATTTCCTGAAATACCGCGCCTCGCCGCCAAGGAAAAAACCCGGGCGAATTTGAGCCATGACGGCCAGCGCAGCGCCCACGGTGGACTCCCGCTCCGCCTGTCCGGTCGCAAGCATGCGCGTCCATTCCGGCTGATAGATCAGGTTGACGGCCGCGATACCGAGGTTCGGGATCAGTTCGCGATCGAACGCCAGTGTGAATTCGGTGCCGTATTGGCGCACCCGCGCCGCCGTTGTCTCATCGACGCGGTCAGCGTGACCCTCCACCGCCAACGTCATGCCAAAAGGGTTCTTTTCCCGGTCCATAAACCGGTAGCGCAGATCGAGCGAAATCCCCTGCCCCTCGAACTGGTTGCGATTGGCGAAGCCAGGGACGCCAAAGATGCCATGCGTCGCAAATGTGCCTCCCAGTTCGACCCTGAAATTCGGCAGGGGCACGAATTCCAGCTCGAATTCCTGGCCGATCGCGCGGTAATTGCCGCCGGCCCTGGAAAACCGCCCCGTGGTTTGGCTCTGGAATTCCCGTTCGCCGACGTTGCCGACGTCAGTGCCGATCATGAAAGCGAAGATATGTTCGGTGTCGATGCCTTCGGCGTGTCCGCCAAACGGGAGTAACGTTGCGATGCAAA
Organism: Bradyrhizobium sp.; assembly: GCF_036009065.1. Lineage (GTDB taxonomy): Bacteria > Pseudomonadota > Alphaproteobacteria > Rhizobiales > Xanthobacteraceae > Bradyrhizobium. The sequence goes on from NZ_DASYMN010000272.1 coordinate 26,268, forward strand.
CGCTGACGACTCCAATTGCTCTCGCGCGAACGGGCATTTGCGTTCCGATGGGTGGAAAGCGATAGCACGGCTGACCTGAAAACAAACCCTATCACAAAGCAGCGATCATAAGCTGCCACAGCGGTAAAAGAATCGGTGCCGCCGCCTTGTTGGACCGCTTCCACGGCTATGGTAGTCAACGCTCCCGTTTCAAGGAGAGAACTAAATGGCCAAACTCGTCGTCCTCTATAAGACACCAAAGAACACGGACGCCTTCGACAAGTATTATTTCGCGACTCACGTGCCGCTGGCGAAAAAGCTTCCCGGCCTGAAAAAATATGATGTGAGCAAGGGAGCCGTCGCATCGCCCGCTGGCGCGAGCGGCATTCATCTGGTCGCGACGCTATATTTTGATTCGCTCGACGCGATCAAAGCCGCCTTTGGTTCTGCCGAAGGGAAAGCGACCGCTGGCGACCTCGCCAATTTTGCGGATGGCGGCGCGGACCTGTACTTCTTCGATACGAAAGAGGTTTGAGGAGCCGCTAAAACGGCCGCGGCCCCGAGGCTGGGCGCGAAGCGCCAATCCTCGAGGCCGCCAAGTCGTCTCGACGCGATTATTTGCGCGCGGCGCAGGCGTACATGTTGATTTCCATGCCGACCGGCACTTCGACGATTTTCGGAGTTTTCCAAGCCATCGGGGTCTCCTCATTCCATTGTGGCGCGAACCTCGCGCTGCCGAGAACCTAAGACCGCGTCAGCCGCCATGCAAGCGCAACGTGCGTGGTGCGACGCCAAGTCCCTGGACCCTGAAGTCCCTGGACCCTGAAGGCCCTGGGGCTATCGCAACAGGCGCAACAAGGCCTTTCCCGCCGCGGTGTTCAGTTCCTTGGCATCCAGAGTTCCATCCTTGTCGGGATTGGCCGCACTGAAGCGCTGCTCGACGACCGCGAGATATTCATCCTTTGTCAGCGTTCCATCGCGGTCGGGATCGGCGGCGGCCAATTCCTTTGCGCTCAATCTTCCCTTAAGTTCGCGTTTGTCGAGCGTACCATCGCGATCGGGATCCAGCCTGTCGAACAAGGCAGACGCCGCCTTCTTCGCCTCCGCGAGATCGACGGTGCCGTCGTTATCCGGGTCAAGCATCCGGATCGGATCGGTGCGGCGGGATCTCGCCAAAGCCGGCAAGCTCCCACCGAACACGGTTCCGACCGCTAACATGAGCACAACAGCGCGGCGCGACAACATTGGATGGCCTCCCGACTCGCGTTTCTTCAGAATCAATTTAGCACGAGACGAGGGTTTCTCCCCTCCCTCAGCAACCTTGATCGGTCGACTTGGCCCCCTGTGCTTGCTGCGCGGCGGTCGGCTGAGCCTGCATCTGCTTCTGGGCGTCTTGCGACGACGTCGCGACATCGCCGGCTGCACGGTTCATGGTGCTGTTGGCCGCATGCTGACCGGTGGATGCGCCGGGGGCGGTACCTGTCGTCTGACCCTTATTTCCGGGGGTCGGTCCCGAACCTGCGTCCTGTGTGCTCGCGGATTTTCCGGTCATATCGCACGGACCGGCTTGGGCGGTGCCGATGCTCAGGGCCATTACCGCGCAGCCGGCGAGAATGAGCTGTTTCGCGTTCATCTGCCACTCCTTGGGTTTCCTGTTTTCGGGTGTGCCTTCGGCGCACCGAGGCGTATGAGAAACCAGATCACAGGCCGCGGGTTCCACCTTAAACAGAGCCGCTGCTGATAATATGTGCGCGGAGTAATCCCGCACTGCACAAATC
>NZ_DASYMN010000273.1:0-27618 GCF_036009065.1 Bradyrhizobium sp.
GACCGCCCAGACGCTGACGTTCGGCGAAATCTTGCTCAGCACCTGGTCGGCCGACAGGAACAGCTTGTCGGCGGCGCAATACAGCATCACCTGATCGAGCGCGTGGCCGCCGCCGGTGATGACCTTGAAGCGCCTTGCGCCGACCGAAATCTCGTCGCCATGGGAAATACGCCGATACGACGCCGGCAGGACCGATACCCGCTTCAGATAGTCCTGGCCGCGGCCAAGCAGCTTGTCGGTCAGGGTCTCGTCCATGCCGTGACGGCGGAAGAACAGCCGCTGCGCCATTTTGCGTTCTTCGGTGCCGCGGTTCTGGTGATACACCGACTGCAGATATTCGACCTGCGACATGACAAGCGGACAGCCGAAGCGCTCGACAATCCAGCCGGCGAGGCCGACATGATCGGGGTGCGAGTGGGTCACGATCAGCCGCGTGATCTTCATATGCTCGAGCGGCCCCTCGAACAGCGTCGTCCACGCCGCGATCGTTTCCTCGTTGCCGAAACCGGAATCCACCATGGCCCAGCCGTCGCCATCGGCGAGCAGATAGATGTTCACATGGTTGAGACGGAACGGCAGCTTCAGCCGCACCCACAACACGCCCGGCATCACCTCGACGACCTGGTCCGGCCCGGGATGGCTCTCCCAGGGATAGCGCAGGGCCTCGACCGAGGACTGGATGGGTTCGGCTCTTGAATGCATCTTTTCGGTTCGCGATTTGTCGCTATCGGCTTAGCGGCACAATCGCTCCGGCGCCAGTCGAAATTCCGGTCGAGCAATGCGATCCATGCGCTGGCGGCGCAGGCAACGCCCTGCTGCGCATGGCGAAATGATGTGTCAGGCCGCCCGAATGTTGGCGAGGAAGGCATGAATTTCGTCGCGCAGGACGTCGGCCTCGCGGCGAAGGTCGCCGGATGCGCTGAGCACCTGGCTGGCGGCCGATCCCGCCTCGGCGGAAGCCGTGCTGACGCCGACGATGTTGCTGGAAACCTCGCTGGTGCCGCCGGCCGCGTGCTGAATGTTGCGGGCGATCTCGCGCGTCGCCGCGCCCTGCTGTTCGACCGCAGCGGCAATGGCGGTGGTCACTTCGTTGATCTCGCCGATGGTCTGGCCGATGTTGCGGATGGCCCCGACCGCGGAGGCGGCGACCTGCTGCATGCCGGCGATCTGTTGGCGGATTTCGTCGGTCGCCTTCGCGGTCTGGTTGGCGAGGCTTTTCACCTCGGACGCGACCACCGCAAAACCCCGGCCGGCTTCGCCGGCGCGGGCGGCCTCGATGGTGGCGTTGAGCGCCAGCAGATTGGTTTGCGACGCGATGGTTTGAATGAGATCGACCACGATGCTGATGCGACTGGCATTGTCGGCGAGACCCCGCATGGTGGCATCGGTTTCGTCGGCCTCGGTGACGGCCTTGCTGGCAATTTCTGCCGAACTGATAACCTGGCGGCCGATCTCGGAGATCGATGACGACAATTCCTCGGTGCCGGACGCCACGGTCTGCACATTCACCGAGGTTTCCTCGGCGGCGGATGCCACCGCGCCCACCAGCGCGCTGGAACGATCGGCGGTCGCCGACATGCTCTGCGCCGTGGTCTGCATGGAATTGGCCGACGTCTGCAAGCCGTCCAGCGCCATGCGGACGGTGGCTTCGAAGTCGACGATCCGCGCTTCCATGCGCGAGGCGCGCTCGGCCTTGGCGATGCGGTCTTTGTCCTGGGCCGTGCCGAGGTCGCGCGCGGCGATCATGCTCTCGCGGAAAATCTCCAGCGAACCCGCCATCACCGCGATCTCGTCGTTCTGCCGGCTGCGATAGATTTTGGTCTCCAGGTCACCATCGGACAGAAGCTGCATCGAGCGCTGCAGGCTGCCGATCCGCCGCAGGATATTGCGGCCGACATAAAGCCAGACGAACAACGCCGAGCCGACCAGCGTCAGGCCGCCCAGCGCCATCATGACCGTGGTCGCCAGCGAAATCTGCTGCCGCGCCCGCCAGGTCGCGGCATCGGTATCGGTCTGCACGCCGTCCACCAGCCGCTTGACGCTGATGCCAAGCCCGTCATTGAGCTTGCGGGTTTCGCCGAGCACGACCTGGCCGTAATCGCTGGCGTCGAACTCCTTCTGGCGGACTTTAAAGACGCTGGTCTTGCCTTCGCCCAGCGCCAGCAACTTCAGCGCGGCGTCCTTGACGGCTTTGGTGCCGCTGTTTTTGGGAAGCAGATCGAGGTTGGATTTGACGCGCGCTTGTATCTTCTGAAATTCCTTCTCGATGGCGTCGAGCGGTGCACTGCTGTCGGCCGACAGCGCCGCCATCATGTCGGACGCCATCAGATTGCTGGAGGAGATGACGTTGCCGAGTTGCTCCACCGTCCGCGCGGCTTCCGTTGCGTCGTCCTGGGAGAGGTTGGCGGACCCGAGAATGGCGTTGATCGTGGTCTGCGCGTCCATCATCGCCGGACTGGCGGCGGCGACGAAGCCGGCCTGGGCGCTGCGCAGCGCCCGATACAATTTTTCGTGGCTAGCCGCGGCATCGAGCCGTTCCCGCGCCGCGGCGCCGAGGTTCTTGATGGCGTCGTCGATATCTTTGACGGTCTCAGTCAGTGCCGAGATCACGTCCTTGTCAGCCCCGAGTTCGATGATCTCGCCGAGTTTGTCGAGCGCGATCTGCCGGGCCGCTTTCATCGTTCTGGAGCGCTCCTGCAGCGCCTCTTCGGTGCGAGAGGCCAGCAACGCCGGTCCCTGGCTGGCAAGCGCCGCGCTTTGGGACGCAAGTTGCAGGCTTGCGGCCAGCCTCGGAATGTCACGGCCACTCAAGTCGATCATCATCTCGCCGAGCTGGCCCAGCACCATGCCCGCGCCGGCGCTGATGAGAATCGTCATTCCCGCGATTGCCGCAAAGGCGGCAAAAAGACTGCCTCTGATGCCCCATCGCAGGCGCCGGATGGTCAACCGTCCAAACTTGCCCGATGTCGATGGCAACGCCATGGGATCCCCGCGCCCGTCAATCCTAGGGTGAATCGCCTGGCAGTATCGCGTTGCCTGGTTAACAAAATCGGGAAAATGCCGTGGATTTTACTAATTTTGCCGTCCCCAAACAAAAAGGCCGGCGCAAGGGCCGGCCTTTCTATTTTTCGGAACGTCAGTTTCGGACGGACATCAGTACTTCGCGACGACCGGGCCGGGGCCCCAGTTGAAGCGGTAGTTGATGCCACCCTTGATGGTGTGTTCGTCGGTACGGAACGAACCGAACGCGACCAGCGGAGCCGGGGTCACGAACGCGCTGTTGCCGAAGTTGTAGTACTGATACTCGATCTTGCCCGACCAGTTCTGGGCGAACATGTATTCGAGGCCGCCGCCGACGGTCCAGCCGTCCTTGTGGCGGTGGTCGAAGGTGAACGCCACCGGCGCGCCGGCGAAGGTCAGCGTGTCACGGGTGTCGGCCCAGGCATAGCCGCCCTTGACGTAGAGCATCCCCGGACCCCAGGTGTAGCCGACCCGGCCGGTAGCCGAACCGATGGCGCGCTGGTTGTTGTTGTAGATGAAACCAGCACCCGCGCCGGTAAAGGCGACGGCGTTGTTATTGTTGCCGAGCCAGCTGTACTGGCCTTCGACACCGAGCACCCAGTTCGGCGCGAACTGATAGTCGGCGCCGCCCTGCACGCCGCCGAGGAAGCGGCCGTCATTGCCGTTGTTGGCGAGGCCGCCGAAATTGTTGTCGCCGGCGAACGCGCCGCCGATGTGGCCGCCGATGTAGAAGCCGGTCCAGTTGTAGATCGGCGCCGCGTAGGCCGGAGCCTTGGTAGAGGGGCGGGCGCCGAGATCGGCTGCAAGTGCTGGCACGGTCGCGCCGAGAGCGACGAGGGCCACAGTAGCGAGTAGAAACTTCTTCATTAGATTTGTTCTCCAGACAGTCGTTTGATTTTTTCAGATGCGCCGCAGTTCGGCGTCGTCGATGCCGGGAGTTAGACAGCTTTGGCGTAAAATACTGTCACCGATAGGTCACAGCGCGAGTGTTCCGCATGATTCGAATAACATCGATTTTTACGTACTTAATTAAGCCTTAATGAATTCTAAATGGCGCCTTAATTTTGCAGTTCAGCTAGCCGAAGAAGCAGCCGTACTCGTCATTTTGAACGATCTGCAGAAATGCGAGGTCAAGCTTGGCGCGAATATGCGGCGGTGGACGCGCTTCGAAACAAACCTGGCGACCAGCTTCTCGCAGTGCTTAATTTCAAGCTCGGAAAACGCCATGTCAAATTGACCAGAAACTGGTGCTGCCAGACAGGATTGAACTGTCGACCTCTCCATTACCAATGGAGTGCTCTACCACTGAGCTACGGCAGCATGCGCACAGGAATCGGCCAAAAAGGCCTCCGTTGGGCCGCCGATCCTTGCCACAAGGCCAAAGTCCGCGCAAGCGCGGGGTAGGCTGCGCGGCCATCATGAAAGGCCGCGAAAATCAATGCGGAGCCGGCGCGGCCCCCTTCAATTGGGCCAGTTGCGGGCCGATCCGGTTGCCTATTTCGTCGGCCAACGCCTGCAATGCCTTGATCGGCCTGATCATCACCTCGAATTCGATCATTTCGCCGGCGGCGTTGAACTTGATCAGATCAATGCCCTTGAGCTGCCATTTTCCGATATTGGCGGCAAATTCCAGCGCGGCGTCGTGGGAGCCGGCGACGAACGCGCGATGATAGCGAAAATTCTCGAAAATCTGCACCACCGTGGTCAGCACCAGGATCGCAGCCGCGCGCCCCGGAATCGGCGATTGCACGATCGGCGAGCGAAACACCATATGTTCCGACAGCAGCGGGGCCAGCAGGTCTTGATTGCCGGTGGCGACGAATGCATGCCATTCGGCCAGGGTCAGTTGCGGCAGCGGCGCCAATGACTGGTTTTCGCCCATCAAGGTAATCTCCGGATCATGTCTTCCGCCAGCACCCCAACGAGGGCCGATGATGAACGAAGAGCCTGAAAAACGCGAGGGCAAAAACCCAGCGGTGAATCCGAGGCAGGATCGGCTGAAGCTCGCATTGCGCGAAAACCTCAAGCGGCGGAAATCCCAGGCCAGGGGGCGTAGCGCGGGCGCGATCGCACCTTCCGAAGACGACGACGTGGCACCACATGGTTCCAGCGGGAAAGCGGAGTGAACAGCAGCGGGAGACCAATATGGGCGTAGACCCCGCGACCGGAATCAAGACCGACGGCAAGGCTTCGGCGGCCGCGATGTTTCCGCGTCATGAGCAGACCTTTCCGGCGCTGACGGCGCCGGAGATCGCGCGCATGCGCCGGTTCGGCGAGCTCCGCAACTACGGGCACGGCGAAAAACTGTTCGAAACCGGCAAGCCGGGGCCAGGCATGTTTGTCATCCTGTCCGGCCACGTCGCCATCACCCAGCGCGATGGCCTCGGGCATGTCACGCCGGTGATCGATCAGGGGCCGGGGCAGTTCCTGGCCGAGATCGGCCAGCTTTCGGGCCGCCCCGCACTGGTCGATGGCCAGGCCGAAGGCGATGTCGAAACCCTGCTGATCCCGCCGGAGCGATTGCGCGCACTGCTGGTCGCGGAAGCCGATCTCGGCGAGCGCATCATGCGCGCGCTGATCCTGCGCCGGGTCAGCCTGATCCGGGGCGGCGTCGGCGGCCCGGTGCTGATCGGCCCGTCGAATTCCAGCGGCGTCGTTCGCCTGCTGGGATTTCTCACCCGCAACGGCTATCCGCATCATCTGCTCGATCCAGCCATCGAACCCGACGCCGCCGAACTGATCGCGCGCTACTCGCCGTCGCCGACTGACTGGCCGTTGGTGGTGGCACCCGACGGCACCGTGCTGCGCAATCCGACAGAGTCCGAACTGGCGCGCGCGATGGGCATGATCCGCGCCATCGCCAAGGACAGGATTTACGACGTTGCCATCGTCGGCAGCGGTCCCGCAGGGCTGGCCACCGCGGTGTATGCGGCGTCCGAAGGCCTCTCGGTCGCGGCCTGCGATGCGCGTGCGTTCGGCGGGCAGGCCGGCGCCAGCGCTAGAATCGAGAACTATCTCGGATTTCCGACCGGTATTTCCGGGATGGCTTTGACGGCGCGGGCCTACAACCAGGCGCAGAAGTTCGGCGCCGACATCATGATTCCAATCGAGGTCAAGTCGCTGGACTGTTCGCGCGACGACGGCGCATTCGGCCTGACGCTCGACGATGGCGAGGTGTTGCGCGCCAAATCCGTGGTGGTGGCGAGCGGCGCGCGTTACCGCCGTCCCGACATTGAAGACCTCGACAGGTTCGAAGGCCGCGGGGTCTGGTATTGGGCCTCGCCGATCGAGGCGCGGCTGTGCGCGGAGCAGGAGATCGTGCTGGTCGGCGGCGGCAATTCCGCAGGGCAGGCCGCGGTGTTTCTGGCGGGTCACGCCCGCAGGGTTCACATGGTGATCCGCGGCGGCGGCCTTGGCGCCAGCATGTCGCGCTATCTGATCGAGCGCATCGAGGCCACGGCGAACATCGAACTGGTTTTCAACACCGAGGTGGTCGGGCTCGAGGGCACCGAAGATGGTTCGCTCGAGCGCGTGCGCTTGCGCAGCCGCTTGTCCGGCGAGGAGAGCGGCATGGAGATCCGCAACCTGTTCCTGTTCGTCGGCGCCGACCCCGCCACCGGCTGGCTCGACGGCTGCGGCGTGATGGTGGATCGCGGAGGCTTTGTGGTGACCGGCGCGCAATGCAGGAAACCTGAAGGGCAATCGGCCTCGGCGCTGGAAACCTCGGTGCGCGGTGTATTCGCCGTCGGCGACGTCCGTTCCGGATCGGTCAAGCGCGTCGGCGGCGCGATCGGCGAAGGCGCCCAGGTGGTGGCGGCGCTGCATGGTTTTCTCGGCGACACGGCGGGGCCGGCGCTTTAGCTGGAGAAGAAGCATGACAAAAGGCTGCACCCATATCGCTGGCATCCGCGATGTCACGCCGAGCGCGCTCGGCTGCGAGGAATGTCTGCAAAGCGGCAGCGTGTGGCTGCATTTGCGGATCTGCCGCAGCTGCGGTCATGTCGGCTGCTGCGACGATTCTCCCAACAAGCATGCAACCAAACATTTTCATGCCACCGGGCATCCGGTCATCGAGGGCTACGATCCGCCGGAAGGTTGGGGCTGGTGCTACGTCGACGAAGTGCTGTTCGATCTGTCGAAACGTAAGACGCCGCACAACGGTCCGATCCCGCGCTATTACTGAAGTCTGAATTTGCTGCAACGGTTTGGAAACGCTGCAGACAAAATCACATAGAATCGAAGCGCTTAAGATGCATGTGCGCCGATCGCGCGATTTCACTTACGCGCTTGCGGCCGAATGGCGGGAAGGCTGCCGCAAAACTACGGCGGGAAACCAAGGTTTTCGGCCTGATCTCCATCAAGCTCAAGTACTTACAGCTTAAGCGTCTTGGTTTCGCGGCTTCGATGGATGTCATGAAATTGCGGAAAATATTCCATAGAGAAGCCGCGCGCCGCTACCTTTCGTTCGTCATGCCCGTAAATTGCACAATGTGCCTGAGATCGCGGCAACGGCAATGGATTTGGCGCGCGCTCCGCTCTGTGAATAGCAATCCCGCGCGCCGCGTCGTAGCATTCGACCGTTTCTAAAGGGGGGGAGAGCATCATGATCTTGGGGATGAGCCTTTCGACGTTTGTACTCGTGCATGTGATTATCAGCCTGGTCGGGATCGCAGCGGGTTTTGTCGCGATGTTCGGAATGCTGGGCTCCAGGCGGATGCCCGGCTGGACCGCGAGTTTCCTGCTGTTTACGATTTTGACCAGCGCCACAGGTTTTCTGATTCCGCCTCTGCTGTCCGACAAGCTGCTGCCGTCGCACATCATCGGCGCGCTCTCGCTGGTGCTGCTGGCGATTGCGTGTTTTGCGCTCTACGGCCAGAAACTTTCCGGCTCGTGGCGCTGGGTCTATGTGCTGACCGCGCTGATCTCGCTTTACCTCAACGTGTTCGTGCTGGTCATCCAGAGCTTCCTGAAGCTAGGTCCGCTGCATGCGCTGGCGCCGAGCGTGCCGCCGAGCGAGCCTCCCTTCGCGATTCTCCAGGGCATCGTGCTGGTGTTCTTCATCATCGTCATCATCGGCGCGATCAGGCGGTTTCGCCCGGCGCCGCAATTTGCCTGATGAAAATCATCCTGTTCGGCGCCACCGGAATGGTCGGGCAAGGCGTGTTGCGCGAATGCCTGCTCGATGCCGGCGTAGAAAGCGTGCTCGCGGTCGGGCGCAGCCCGACCGGTCAAACCCACCCCAAGCTGCGCGAACTGAAGCATGATAATTTCTTCGATTTTTCGGCCCTTGAATCGCAGCTTGCGGGATATGACGCTTGCTTCTTCTGCCTCGGCGTGTCTTCGATCGGCATGAACGAGGCGCGCTACCGCCACCTGACCTACGACATCACCATGGCCGCGGCGACGACGCTGGCACGACTCACCCCTAACATGGTTTTCACCTACGTCACCGGGCGAGGCACCGACAGTACCGAGCAGGGCAAGCTGATGTGGGCGAGGGTCAAGGGCAAGACCGAGAACGACCTGCTCAAGCTGCCGTTCAAGGCGGCCTACATGTTTCGCCCCGCGGCGATCCAGCCGCTGCATGGCGTGAGGTCGAAGACCGCCTGGATTCATGCGGCCTATATGGCGACCGCGCCGCTATGGGCGCTGCTGAACAGGGTAGCGCCGGCGTATGCGACGACGACGGAGAAGGTCGGGCGCGCCATGATCAAGGTCGCGCGGGAGGGATATCGGAAGCCGGTGCTGGAGAGTGAGGATATCAACGCGGTTTAGGGCGGATTAGCGAAGCGCAATCCGCCGCTTCCGATGCTGCGAAGATGGCGGATTACGCTGCTAATCCGCCCTACGGTCTCGGACTCGTTTCCTCGATCAGCGAATAGCTCGTGCTGCGGCCGCCGCTCTCGTCTTTCTTAAGGAGTCTGCGCTCGATCAGATCAGCGATGTCGCGCAGAGCTGTATCCGGCGAGCATTTCTCGATTGCAGCCCATTTCGAGGAGGTAAGTTTGCCATCGAAGCCATCGAGCAGACGATTAACAATATCGCGCTGACGCTCATTGAGCGACGCCGACGAATGTTTCTTCCAAAAGTCCGCCTTCTTGAAAACAACGGCGAGCGTTTTCTCGGCGCCATCGAAGGCGCGGTCGAGGCAGCCCAGGAACCATTCCATCCAGGGCGTTATGTCGAGACCGCCTTTTTGCGTTGATTCCAGTATGTCGTAATACGCCTTGCGTTCGAGCCGGATTTGCGCGGACATGCTGTAGAAGCGCTGTGTGCTCTGTTCCGAGCGCGAAAGAGACATATCGGCGATAGCCCGCGCGATGCGCCCGTTGCCGTCCTCGAACGGATGGATGGTAACGAACCACAGATGCGCGAGCGCTGCCTTGAGGACCGGATCGGAATCATCCGCGCCGTTGAACCAGTCGAGGAATTCCTGCATCTCGGCGTCGAGCCGTCCGGCGCCGGGCGCTTCATAGTGGACACGCTCACGGCCATGGCGATCGGAGACGACCTGCATGGGTCCTGACTTTTCGTCGCGCCAGGCGCCGACGATGATTTTTCTCATGCCGCTTCGCCCTGTGGGAAACAGCGAAGCGTGCCAGTCGAACAGCCGGTCCCGGGTGAGTTTTTCTTTGAACTTCTGCGTGGCGTCGAGCGTCATCTCGACCACGCCCTCGACGTCGCGGTCGGCGGACGGCAGCGCAGCCGCTTGCATTCCGAGGCGCCGCGCGATCGAGGACCGCACTTGATCCTTGTCGAGGATTTCACCTTCGATCTCGCTGGATTTGACGACGTCTTCGGTCAGGGTCTGCAGGACCGCTTCCTCCCGAAGCAGAAAACCGAGCGCCTGCATGCGTCCAATGAGCCGGCCCTGGCGATGCCGGACCGCCGCAAGTTGTGTGGCAAGGCCGCGCTGATCCCATTCGAATTTGGGCCAGGCCGGAAGGTCGTGGATGTATTCAGTCATTCTCCGCGCCTTTTGCGGCGATTGTAACGATTTTCGCCGCATGAGAGCAAGTACAATATCCGCACATATTGCGGAGATTGCGGGAGTTATTCTCCGCATCACGGCATAACTATTTGTAATAATTTATATATCTATGAGTTTCAGCCGGCGGCGTCGCTGTCAAACCAGCGTGACGTTCGTCTACGTCTCGGGGCGAGGCACCGAGCAGGGCAAGCCGATGCGGGCGCGGGTCAAGGGCAAGACCGAGAACGACCTGCTCAAACTGCCGTTCAAGGCCGCCTACATGTTTCGCCCGGCGCGATCCAGCCGCTGCATGGCGTCAGGTCGAAGACAAGATGGATTCACCCGACCTATGCCGCGACCGCGCCGCTATGGATGCTGCTGAACAGGGTAGCGCCGGCGTATGCGACGACGACGGAGAAGGTCGGGCGCGCCATGATCAAGGTCGTGCGGGAGGATATCGGAAGCCGGTGCTGGAGAGTGAGGATATCAACGCGGTTTAGATTGAACCGTCATTCCGGGCGCTCATTAGCGCAGCTGAATGAGCGAACCCGCGAATCCAGACACCAGCGCGCGGAATTTGGTCGTTGAAACGAGCGCTTGGAAGCTCGGATTGAGCGACTTCTGAGCTTGGGCTCATGATCTCTTTATCGAGAAAATAAACCGTCCGTTGCGACCGACTCACTAAACTGCTCTGACAAGCGTTCGATGAATACCAGTCGAGTTACGGATAGGACCGCTGACGAAGATATCTGGAGTCATACCGCTCATTTGATAGTCCAAACGGCACCATCAGCAACATGTCGCGCGGCATGATCTTCCGCGAACTGAGGGTCGAGGACGATTATAGGTATAATTTGTAAGCGGTTGAAAAGACGTATTGAATCGCCGCGTTGGTTGCAGCGTCTGGGCCTATAACCGCTCGGTGCGTTGCGGTTTATTATGGCAAGTCCACCTTACACGGTGCGTTGTTGAGTGTTGTCCCGTGTTGTGGATCTTTTCGCCGGCTCGGGAGGTACGAGCTTTAGAAATCTTGACGGGTGTTTGCTCGGAGGGCGAAGTCATGTCTGATGAAGGCGAGGTCGATAAGGTGCTTGGTCGGGCAACCGAACTGCGCAAGGCGCTTGGCCGGCCTTGGGCTGTCTTCATCCTGCTGGTTGGGCTGTGGGCGGTGCGAAGGAGGGCGGGACTATGGGCCACCATTGCCTCAGGTTTTGCGCTACTGATAGTAGGGTGGCTCAAGATCACTTCGTTTTGACGATGTCGTCTGTGGGAGTGTTCAACAAAACATTAGGGTTGAAGCCGGTTATCGGCGGCGCGAGCTGTCGATGCGGGTTTCGGCCGATGCCGAGACCATGATCGCGCTGCTCGGGCATGGCGCCTATTACGAAGCCCGCAGCCGTGCCGTGGCCGCGGAGCGACGTCAGCCCCCCGATCCATATTGGGCGATGGTCCGCCGCGAGATCGCCCGGCGCACGCGCCGCGACCACGTCGACACCGCGACGCGTTATCTCGAACCTGACGGCCGCATAAGGGTCTGGCCTCGCGGGCAAGGCGACGAAATGTAAATGGATACAGTCCGTATGAGCCTTTGCGAGCGCGCGGCCATGCCACCCGATTCAATCGGCCGTCGCTGCGCGGAAACATCCAGCGCTCTGGAGGAAGACAGTGCCAGCAAGGACACCGAGCCCCATCGATCCGCGGCAAAGCGATGGGTTTCGCAAAGGGCTCAACCCATCCTACGGGCTGATCCGTGTGCGAAAGCGAAAGGTTTCGCAAAGGCTCAACGCATCCTGCGGCCAATTCGAAGGGCGTAGTAGCGAGAGTCGGCCTCACCTCCGGGGTCCCAGGGTGGCGTGGATTGGAAACCCATGCTTTCGTAAAGACGATGCGAGGCCGCTAAGGCGTTGTTGCTGGACAAACGCACCTGATCATATCCAGCGCTGAGAGCGAATTTGATCAACTCGTCTGCGATGGCGCGTCCGACCCCACGTCCTCGGTAGGGTGAGGCGACGAACATGCGCGCCAATTCACACTCTCGATTGTCGAGAGGCCTTATCGCGCCTGTGCCGATGATCTCGGCTTCGCCAATCGCACACAAAAAGAGTGCTTGATCGCTATATACAGTTTCGGCGTTGTCGACGTCCGACAAGCGCGAATAGATGAAATTTCGCACAAACCGGTCGGGGTGACGGTCAAAGTGCTCATGCCAAACGGTTTCAATGAGCCGACGAGCCCCGGGTGCATCGCCATGCTGGAATGGCCGAATTGTCCAGTTTGATCGAGGGCGCGCGAAGTCTGCCACGGGCGTATCGAGTCCTTCGAACGAGGCTGCAATCATTCCGACACAGTACCTGTACCATGGCTCGTAGATGGGTTGAGCGAAGCGAAACCCCATTTTCTGATCCGCGGCAAAGCGATGGGTTTCGCAAAGGGCTCAACCCATCCTGCGAGCTCTTCCGCAACCCCGTCTCAGCCTACGGATGCGCCGGCGGTTGCCCGGCTTATTCCGAGCGCCAGGATGCGATGCAGGAGGTCCGGGTAATCAAGTCCGTCATGCCGGGCCGCTGCAGCGAACACGTCGCCCTCCGCGATTTGCGGATTGGGGTTCGCTTCAATGAAATACAGGGTGCCGTCGGCAGAGAGGCGAAAGTCGATGCGCGCGTATCCATCGAGCCCCAGTGTTCGGTAGATGCGTTTCGCCGTTCGCTGGATGCGGGCGCGTGCCTCCGGCGCAAGGTTCTTGGCCAGCCCATCTATAATTCCCACGCGCTCCTGATAGCCGGAATCGTGTTTGACCTTCTCGGTGGCTATGGCGTGGCCGCCCATGGTGCCGAATTCCAATTCCCAAACCGGCAAGATTCGCAACCGATTATTGCCGAGCACGCCGACATAAAGCTCACGTCCCTCGATATATTGCTCGGCGATCGCGGCGGTTCCGACCCGCTCGTGGACGAAGGCGACGCGCTCTGCAAGCTTGTCGTCGGTATTAACGACGGATGCCTGCGAGATACCCCGGGATCCATCCTCGTTCAGGCTCTTGACGATCAACGGCAGCGCAAGACGCGCTGGGCGTTTGACCTTTCGGCGCATCGGGAATACGGCGAAGGCCGGCACCGCGATCCGGCCGTGGTGCACCAATGTCTTGGACAGATCCTTGCCGCGCGCCAGGATCAGACCACGCGGGTTGCACCCGGTGTAAGGGATCTGCATCAGTTCGAGATAGCTTGCGACGTGCTGGTCATACGTGGGCTCGTTGTGAAACTGCTCCAGCAACGTGAATACCACGTGCGGCTTGAAACTTTCGATCGCCTCGCGCACCGGCTTGATCTCCTCCTGCGCACCGAGCGGGCGAACATCATGGCCGGCGCTGCGCAAGGTGCTCACGACGTCGTATTCTGTTTTCCATTCGTTGATTTGCCGCGTAGTGTATCCGTCGGTGGAGTCCGGGGGCACGAAGTCCGGATGCATGAGCACCAGAACGCGCAGGCGTCTCATAGCGCGATCCATTTTCGCCGCGAAGGACCGAACAGCGCGTGCATGGTCTTGGCGGTCAACAGGACGGTGAAGTCAGCCACAAGCTTCCGATCGGAGCCGACAGCGCGCAGATTGAGCTCTCGGCAGCGCAAGATCATGTCGTCAAGTACGGCATCAAGCGTAAGTTGGTTCTCGCCGGTCCACCGCGCAACCAGCTGCCTGATGTGGGCGCGGTGCCGCCTGATGAATGCAGAAGCCGGCGGCCTCCGGCGATGCCGGGGATCGGCGGAAAACAGCCGGGAGAGGTCGCGGTCGTAAGTCTTCGGTGGCCTGAAGGTGTAGAACGCCTGCTTCTTTTTATAGTGCTCGCCAAGTGTCTGGCCGAGTTCATGCAGCGGATCGACACGCTCCCGCGTCGTGACCAGCGGCCGCTTTCCGGCGATTTCCTCCATCAGTTCGTCGACATATTCGAGCTTCTTCAGCGCTGGCCAGCCGGCATAGCGTGTCCGCCAGTTCGAACGCGGCCGCAGCCACACCGCGAGGGTTTCAGCGAAATCCTCGTCCGGATGGCTCTGGGCGTACCAGAGCCGAAGATGCTGGACATACTGCCGGCTGGCCGGATTGGGCCGGTAGTAGCGCGGGTAGTGCTTTGAGGACCGGCCGAACAGCTGCTGCCAACGCCGGCGGCGCTGCAGCTGATAGCCGTGCTGGATGGCATGACCTGCCTCATGGCGGAGGATGGCCATGCATTCGGACCAGGTGCCGCCCTCGACGTCGAGCATTATTTTCTTCTCGAGCTTCATCAGGCGGGGATGACTGAGATAGAAGGGAATCGCAATGCCGGGCACATCCGCCGGACTGAACCATTCGCTGGATATCCATGTATGTGGCCGCAGCCGGATGCCGCGCTCTTCAAGCTCTTCATAAAGAGTGCTGACACAATCCTCTAGCCAGGTGCCTTCGACCGCAACCCTCAGACTACTGAGGCGTTGCTGGAGCAACTGCTCATCCGACAGCTTTTCCCAGGCATATTTCCGGCGGGGCATTGGCCTCTAGAAGTCATGACAACTCGATACCCGGATGGTGTCATAGGATGTTGCTGACAACAACCGCCGAGTCTGCGCGGCGCGCCGTTGTTCAGCGACCCATATCGGCTTTGAGTCATTTTCAGACTTCAGCGCGGCCAGCGCTACATCAGCTTGGAACAAGGCAGGCCCCCGATGCGGCGGCCTCGTTAATTCCAGACGGCGATTCTTTGTTATTTTAGCCCCAGGCTGATGCAACCCCATGCGGCTTCGGCGTTTCTCCAGCCGAGTGTCAGGCCGCTCTCCGTGCACTCGCTGTGGTTCCTGTGTAAGCGTCAGTCGGCCCAATATGCTCAATGGCATGACGTTGAGGCCGATCGGCGACAAGGGGCGAAGGGCCAATTGAAGAAGCAACCCTCGGCATCGGACGCTTCTGAGTGTGCCTCGTCAACGACGCTGGTTGAGGGCACACCCGTTCACAACACTGTTATTGCGACCTGTCGCGCTCTTCGCCGCCCTCAACTAGGCCTCTCGCGGTTGTTGTTGTACTCTTCCGCGGAGCAACTGCACGGTCGCCAGGAGGAATTACCATGACCACCGTCGTACTCAACCGCCGCAGCCTCCTCGCCACTGGCGGCTTCGTCGTCCTGGCAACCGGGGTTTCCGGGCTCCTGGTGCCCGCGCGCGCACAAGGCCTTCTACCTACCGATTCGATGTCGGGCGGGGCGAACAACTACCGCAAGGGCGCGCCGACCGTGGATCGGATCGGCAAGGGTGGCTTCTGGATGAGTGGCACCGTACGCCGCGCAGGTGATGGGGCTCCGCTTGCCGGGCAGCGCGTCCAGATTTGGGCGCACACGACCGAAGGGCAGGAACACGAGCCACAGAGTCATGGGGCCACGCTCACCGACAAGGATGGCAAGTTCCGTCTCGAGATGCCGCAGATCATTCCCATCTTCGGCCAACCGCATGGTCACCTCGCCTATGACAGCGGTGAATTCAAAACCGTCTTTCTGCGTCCCGTGATGCGGAGCGCAAAAGAGACCAGCCTGGAGGCGCACTTCGTCCTTCAGCCGGTCTGACCCTGCTGCATGCATACATCTCGTCGTCATTGCCGGGCTTGACCCGGCAATCCATCCTCTAAAAGAGTCTTCCAAAGATGATGGATACGCGGGTCAAGCCTGGGTATGACGAGATGTGTGAATCTGGTAGGGTCTGACGAGTTGGGAAGAAAGGAATGAGATTGGGCCCCCTGATCTGGGCCGCCCTTGCAGCCGCCGTTTGCGTGCCGATCGCCGCTGCGGCGGCGAGCCCGCTGCTCGCATGGCGCGGTCCGGTCTACATACTGGCCGGATTCGCAGGGATACTCGCACTGGGTCTCATGCTCGTTCAGCCCCTGCTGGCGGGCGGATACTTGCCGGGACTGTCGTCCTATCGTGGACGGCGCGCACATCACTGGATCGGAGGCGCGCTGGTGGTCGCGGTCGTGATCCACGTCGGGGGCCTTTGGATCACCAGTCCGCCGGACATGATCGACGCCCTTCTCTTCTCATCGCCGACGCCGTTCTCCCCCTTCGGTGTGATCGCCATGTGGGCAATCTTCGCCGTCGCGCTTTTGGCTGCACTGCGCCGGCGATTGGGACTGCGACCGCGAACCTGGCGCATCGCCCACATGCTCCTCGCGATTGTAATCGTGGCAGGGAGTGTGGTTCATGGCATACTGATCGAGGGGACGATGGAGACGGTGTCGAAGGCGGCGCTTTGCGCGCTGGTGCTTGGCGCGACCATGAAAGTCATGGCTGACCTACGGGTGCGGAGAAAGCGAGCGACGTTGCGCGGAGAGAGCATTGCGCGACAGTAGACCAAGCGGAATTGATAGCGACAAGGATCTTCGGAACGTTCCGAGCCCGTAGGCTGGGTATCGCTCCAGCGAAACCCATCTTCCGATCCGTGGGCGAAAGCGATGGGTTTCGAAGGCTCAACCCATCCTATTATATATCTATTCTTCGCGTGCCGCACTGCGCTGTCCGCCTGATGGCCTGAGATCGCCGGATCCATGCGAAGGCGCGGGGTCCCGGAATGACGGTAAAACAGGCCCTGATCCCCCATCAAATCGCCGTAAATCTCGCGGCTTTTGCTATCGTGGGCCGGTTCGCCCTATACTTTGTGCATAGCAAAACAGCGGGAACTGGCATGGATCGCATTCGCATCGTGGGCGGCGCTAAGCTCAATGGCACCATTCCGATCTCGGGCGCGAAGAACGCGGCGCTGCCCTTGATGATCGCAGGTCTGCTGACCGAAGAGACGCTGATTCTCGACAACGTGCCGCGGCTTGCCGACGTCGCGCAGTTGCAGCGCATTCTCGGCAATCACGGCGTCGACATCATGTCGGCGGGCAAGCGCCCCGGCGATCACGAATATCAGGGCCAGACCCTGCACATTTCGGCGGCTGACATCATCGACACCACCGCGCCCTACGAACTGGTCTCGAAAATGCGCGCGAGCTTCTGGGTGATCGCGCCGCTGCTGGCGCGCATGCACGAGGCAAAGGTGTCGCTGCCGGGCGGCTGCGCCATCGGCACCCGGCCGGTCGACCTGTTGATCATGGCGCTGGAAAAACTCGGCGCGGAGCTCAGCATCGACGGCGGCTATGTCGTTGCCAAGGCTCCCGGCGGCCTGAAGGGCGCAACGATTGAATTCCCGAAGGTGACCGTGAGCGGCACCCACGTCGCGCTGATGGCGGCGACCCTCGCCAAGGGCACGAGCGTTATAGTCAACGCGGCCTGCGAGCCGGAAATTCTCGACGTCGCCGACTGCCTGAACAAGATGGGCGCGCGCATCACCGGCGCCGGAACGCCGCGGATCGTCATCGAGGGCGTCGCTAAGCTGGGACGCGCGCGGCATACCGTGCTGCCGGACCGGATCGAAACCGGCACCTATGCGATGGCGGTGGCGATGACCGGCGGCGACGTGCAGCTGGCCGGCGCGCGGCCGGAATTGCTGCAATCGGCGCTCGACATCCTGACGCAGGCCGGCGCCACCGTCACCGTCAACAATGAAGGCATCCGCGTCGCCCGCAACGGCGCCGGCATCAATCCGGTGAAGGTGTCGACCGCCCCGTTCCCCGGCTTTCCCACCGATCTGCAGGCGCAGCTGATGGCGCTGATGGCCTGCGCCAAGGGTTCTTCGCACATCACCGAGACGATTTTCGAAAACCGCTTCATGCATGTGCAGGAACTGGCGCGGTTCGGCGCACGGATTCATCTGGACGGCGAGACCGCGACCATCGACGGCATCGCGAAACTGCGCGGCGCGCCCGTCATGGCGACCGATCTGCGCGCCTCGGTGTCGCTTGTCATCGCCGGTCTTGCCGCGGAAGGTGAAACCATGGTCAACCGCATCTATCATCTCGACCGCGGCTTTGAGCGGCTCGAGGAAAAGCTGTCGGCCTGCGGCGCCACCATCGAGCGCATCAGCGGGTAGAGCATGATGGTTTTAGGCCGAATCGCCATGACGCTCGGCTCACCTCTCCCCGCAGGGCAGAGCGTAGGCCGCCTTCGGCGGCCGTTCTTGTTGAAGAACGCCGAAGCGAAGCTTCGGCTATGGCGCATCGTCAGATGCGCGGCGGGTGAGGGGCCTCTCCGCGAGTCCGAGTGCGTGGACAGACCCCTCACCCGAAGCCTTCGCTGGCGCTCCGGCTTCGACCTCTTCCCTCCGGGGAGAGGTGAGAAGGATCCGTTTTCGTGACGGGTAGACCCAAGCTGATCGCCCTCGATGCCGATGACCTCGCGGTGATCTCAGCGCATGTGCAGGACGCGCATGTGCAGACCGCGGATGTCATCTGGCGGCAAAGCGAGAAGCGGCTGGTGGTCGGCATGAACCGGCTGGATTGGGAGCAGACGCTCGACGGCGCGACCGAGCCGCGCCGGCTGATCGCGGCATTGCGCTTCGATCGCGTGCTGTCCTGCAAGTCGCGCAACATCAATCTGGACGCCCCGGATACCGCGCTCGAGCTGCTCGGGATCGAATTTCACCCCGGCGAGGCGCCCGGCGGCAGCGCGGTGCTGATGTTCAGCCATGGCGGCGCGCTGCGGCTCGACGTCGAATGCCTCGAATGCGAACTGGCCGACCTTGGCCCGGACGATCTCGGCACCGGCGAGCTCGGCGAAGGCGCCGAGTCGTCGGGACTGAACGCCTGATTCGCCGCAACCACCGCCGTATCCTGAGGAGCCGCGCGCTTGCGCGGCGCCTCGAAGGATCGCCGCTTGCGCTCGCTCCATCCTTCGAGGCTCGCCGAAGACGGCAAGCACCTCAGGATGACGGTGGAGTGGGCTGCGACGGGGTTGACGGCGATTTGTCGCCGCGCCATTGAGCAGTGGGCCTTTGCGACCAGGACCCGCCGGAAAGCCATCATGCCTGTTCGTCTAGACAGCCGCAGCGCCGATTTTACCGGGCGTTTCAGCAGGTTTCTTGCGATGAAACGCGAGGTCTCGGCCGATATCGAGCTGGCGACCCGCGCCATCGTCGACGACGTGGCGGCGCGCGGCGACGCGGCGCTGATCGAGGCGACCCGCAAGTTCGACCGTCTGCAACTGGATGCCGCGGGCCTGCGGATCGCGCCTGCCGAAATCGACGCTGCCGTGCAGGCCTGCGACGTCAAGACCCTCGACGCGCTGAAATTCGCGCGCGACCGGATCGAGGTTTTCCATCGGCGGCAGCTACCGAAAGATGATCGCTTCACCGACGCGCTCGGTGTCGAGCTTGGCTGGCGCTGGAGCGCGATCGAGGCGGTCGGGCTCTATGTTCCCGGCGGCACCGCGGCCTACCCATCGTCGGTGCTGATGAACGCGGTGCCGGCGAAAGTCGCGGGCGTCGGGCGCGTGGTGATGGTGGTGCCGTCGCCCGACGGCAGGCTCAATCCGCTGGTGCTGGCCGCGGCGCATCTCGGCGGCGTTTCTGAAATCTACCGCGTCGGTGGCGCGCAGGCGGTGGCGGCGCTGGCTTACGGCACCGCGACGATCGCGCCGGTGGCGAAAATCGTCGGTCCCGGCAACGCCTATGTCGCCGCCGCCAAGCGCCTGGTGTTCGGCAAGGTCGGCATCGACATGATTGCCGGCCCGTCCGAAGTGCTTGTCATCGCCGACCATAACGGCAATGCCGACTGGATCGCCGCCGATCTGCTGGCGCAGGCCGAGCACGACGCCAACGCGCAATCGATCCTGATCACCGACAGCGCCGCGCTTGCGGACGATGTCGCGCGCGCGGTGGAAGCGCAGCTCACCACATTGCCACGCGCGAACATCGCGCGGGCGTCGTGGAAGGATTTCGGCGCGATCATTCTGGTTAAGGATCTTGATGACGCGGTGACGCTGGCCAATTCCATCGCCGCCGAGCATCTGGAAATCATCACGGCCGATCCCGAAAACATCGCCGCGCAAATCCGCAATGCCGGCGCGATCTTTATTGGGGCCCATACGCCTGAAGCGATCGGCGACTACGTCGGCGGCTCCAACCACGTGCTGCCGACGGCGCGTTCGGCGCGGTTCTCCTCGGGCCTCGGCGTGCTCGATTTCATGAAGCGGACGTCGATCCTGAAATGCGGACCGGACCAGTTGCGTCTGCTCGGTCCGGCGGCAATGACGCTGGGCGAGGCCGAAGGCCTGGGTGCCCATGCGCGCTCGATCGCACTGCGCCTCAATTTGTCATGAGCAAGCAACCTTCAGGGGACGATTCCAGGAACTGCATCGTCGCGGTGACGCTCGACGAGGAATCGATCGGGCGTTCCGGCCCCGACATCGAGCATGAACGCGCGATCGCGATCTACGATCTGATCGAGAAAAATCTGTTCGCCCCCGACGGCGCCGGGGAGGGGCCGTTCACGCTGCTGATCGGCATTACCGGCAACCGGTTGATGTTCGATATCCGCCGCGAGGACGGCACGCCGGTGGTGGCGCATCTATTGTCGCTGACGCCGTTCCGGCGAATCGTGAAGGACTATTTCATGATCTGCGACAGCTATTATCAGGCGATCCGCACCGCGACGCCGGACCGCATCGAGGCCATCGACATGGGCCGCCGCGGCATTCACGACGAAGGCTCGCGCACGCTGCAGGAACGGCTGAAGGGCAAGGTGCGGGTGGATTTCGAGACCGCACGGCGGCTGTTCACATTGATCTCCGTTTTGCACTGGAAGGGATGAGCGTGATGGATTCGAAGCGAAGCGATGGCCTCTCCTTACCTCTCCCCGGAGGGGAGAGGTCGCCGCGCATCGTCAGATGCGCGGCGGGTGAGGGGCCTATCCGCGCGTCCGCGTTGCGCGGAGAGACCCCTCACCCGAAGCCTGCGCTGCGCTCCGGCTTCGACCTCTCCCCTCCGGGGAGAGGTGAAAAGAAGCCGTGAGGCGTGGCGACTCCGCCGCGCGCGCGTGTCCCACAAGCCGTATTGTTCGCGTGCGGCCAGAATGCCGTGCGCTCGCCGATGGCGGAAAGCCTGCTGCAGCAGATGTTTCCCAAGGCGCTGTATGTGAAATCCGCCGGGGTCAAGAAGGGCGAACTCGATCCGTTCGCCGTCGCGGTGATGGCCGAACTCGGCCAGGATATTTCGAAGCACAAGCCGACCACGTTCGAGGAACTGGAGGACTGGGAAGGTCTCAACTTCGACCTTATCATCACGCTGTCGCCGGAAGCGCATCACAAGGCGCTGGACTTGACGCGAACGGTTGCCGCCGACGTGGAATACTGGCCGACGCACGATCCGACGGGAACCGAAGGTAACCGCGAGCAGAAGCTGGAAGCCTATCGCGAGGTCTGCGACGGCCTGCTGCTGCGCATCCGCAAGCGGTTCGCCAGGAGTGGAGCGGCGAGTGGGTGAACGTTCCCCGGATGCTGCGCAGCACGCCGCTCTTCGCGGCGTGGTGCGCTGCTAATCCGGGGCCGTAACGAACATAGTTCTCTCGTCAAGCCCGGCCATGACGGCTCTGTGTTCGGTATGGTCCCGGTTCTGCGAAGCAGCGCTTCGCAAGAGCTACGCGCCGCATCGCGCCCGGGAAACGGCAGCTATGGTGTTGTCTCACCGAATGCCTTCCGATAGGTTCCGCGCAAATTTCCCGCCCTCCCGCCACAAGCCCCGCATGCTAGGCCGTCCCAAATTCGTTCTCGCTTCCGGCTCGCCCCGGCGCCTCGGCCTGCTCAACCAGGCCGGCATCGAGCCCGATGCGTTGCGCCCCGCCGACGTCGACGAGACCCCGAAGCGCGGCGAGCTGCCGCGCGCTTGCGCCAACCGTCTCGCCCGCGCCAAGGCCGATGCCGCGCTCAAATCGGTGCAACTCGACGACGAGTTGCGCGGCGCCTTCGTTCTCGCCGCCGACACCGTGGTCGCGGTCGGCCGCCGCATCCTGCCGAAGGCCAATCTGGTCGACGAAGCGTCGCAATGCCTGAGGCTATTGTCCGGGCGCAACCATCGCGTCTACACCGCGATCTGCCTGGTGACGCCCAAAGAAGCGTTTCGCCAGCGCCTGATCGAGACTCGCGTGCGCTTCAAGCGGCTCAGCGAGGACGACATTCAGGCCTATATCGGCTCCGGCGAATGGCGCGGCAAGGCCGGCGGTTACGCGGTGCAGGGCATCGCCGGATCGTTCGTGGTCAAGATGGTCGGCTCCTACAGCAACATCGTCGGCCTGCCGCTGTACGAGACGATGACGCTGCTCGGCGGCGAAGGCTTTCCGATCCGGTTCGGCTGGTTGAATGCCGGTTAAACCGCCAGAAGATGCCAAGGGGGCAAAGGGGGCTACAAAGTCTTGCCCGATCTGCGGCAAGCCCGCCACCGAGGCCTCGAAGCCGTTCTGTTCCGAGCGCTGCCGGGACGTCGACTTGAACCGCTGGCTGTCGGATTCGTATAAAATTCCCGCCGCCAGGGATGACGACGAGAACGCGGATTGAGCGCCAAATTGCCGGTTTCAGGCCTATTTTGAGGCGGGTGGACACGGCCGCCCGGCCTGACTATAAACCGGCGCTCCCGGCCCTCGGCTAGGGAAGTGCCCAGGTAGCTCAGTTGGTAGAGCATGCGACTGAAAATCGCAGTGTCGGTGGTTCGATCCCGCCCCTGGGCACCATGCTTCGCCTTTGGCTACGCGCGGCGCCGCCCCGGTCACGCGCCGTCCGACAAATCCTGATACGTCACACGGTCCATTATCCCGTCCGCAAGCGCAATGCGATAGATCGCTTCCGTGAAGTGGCGGTTGTCGGGCAGGGCTTCAAAGGGGCCATCGACGAGGCGGCGCGGCAGTTCGACAAGGATGTCCGTCAACATGTCGAGTTCGAACGGCACAAACGTGCCCGCCGTCATGGAAAAGCGCGCGGGGGTGAAAAGCCTGGTGGCAAACATCTCTCCGGCAGTCATGGAGCTTTCGAGTCCGATATCGACCAGCCACACCTCGGTGCGCCGAAACAGGTCGGTGGCGACAAGTCCAGCCGTTTCGTGGTGCCGTTCGATCACGAGAACGGAGAAGCGCGCCGCGCGCATCGCCTCAAGGACCAGCGCCTCGTCGGACCCGGGTGCAAACCGGGCCGAGCCGGCAAAACGGTCGATCGCCCGGGAGCGCGGCGGCGAAGCGGTGTGAATGGCGAGGTCATAGACATAGTTCATCTCCTCCATGTCCTCGAGGATCAGTGTCTTTCCCCGTGCCAGACCCAATCGACGGGCCTGATTCAACAGCGCATCGCCCGATATACTCGCCAGGATCTGCTGGTGATGCTGCTTGCTGATTTCCCTGAACTGGCGGTAGCGCGCGAGCACTTCGTCCCGGCTTGACGGCGGGTCATCATACGCGAAGGCACTTTGTTCGCGAAAGGCGGCGGTGAGGGCCATGGAACTCCCCGGCTTGGTGGTCAGGTAACGACGGCGTCCGCGCCGCAACTCCACTTTAGATTTTTCGGCCGATTCGCGGAACGGCGAAATTCCTTTCAAGCATAGGAAAGCGGAACTTGCGCTGGATAACGCCCGCCATTCACGGGCATTCAAGGCGCCGTACGTTCCCGAGGCCTGCGCCTCGGGCAGCCCTGATCAAGTGCCGGTCGAATGTCACGAAGTCACCGCGATCTTCCGCCCGGCCGAGATGCAGAGCATCGGCAAAATCCAGGCCCTGCGCGGCGCGATCAAGCGCGTCGCCACCAGCGCCGGGTCCTCCAGCGACACCCTAGGCAGCCCGGCGAAGGCACGCAGCGCGGCGCAAACCCGCGCGGAATCCAGGCTGTAGGCGTGCAACTCCGGGGTAAGACGAAGGTAGGACTGGGGATTTTATGGCGTGTCGGCAAGCGGGTTGGCCGGTCCATTGGTGGTGTTCGGCGCGCGGAATCTCTCGTTGCAACTCCTCCATCAAAATCGGTCTTCCGTCTTTCAGCCTGATGTCCTCGATCTTGTAAGTAGTTGCATGGTTCAACGTGTTTCCGGAAAATCATGTATCACGATGATGGGTTTGCCGAGCTTGTTTGACCCTGGTCATTTCCGTATCCGCGGCTGCCCGGGAACCAGCGTTTGCTGCAGGCGTTGTTTCGATTGTTGCGGAGCGGCGTCATGACAGATCAAGATCAGCCACCAAGCGTGTCCGGCGCTGGTCAGAAACCGGCTTTAGACCCGGCGGAGCGCGAGCGCATTCAGAAGAAACAGGGCGGGCATCACTATCCTCCGCGGCCCGAGGACGGCCCGCCGATGGACGATACCGACCGCAATACCGACAAGATCATCAAGCCGAGCCGCCTGCCGAAGCCGTAATGCGATTATCAAACAACTCGTAGGGCGGGTCAGGCGAAGCCGTAACCCGCCACGATATCATCCCGATAAAACGAAGATGGCGGCTTACGCTCCGCTAATCCGCCCTACGGCCAATCTCAGACATGCTTTCTCGAGCAGTGGCCGAGCGATGCGCCGCGTAAATTTTACGGGGCGCTGGCGTAATCTGTGCTAGCATCATCGTTCAGGGAATTTCGAAACGCGGGCGGATATAGGGTTCGCGGCCGGGCTTGCGACGGTGTGGCCCCGTGCGTTGGAATTTGCGATGGACCGACTGCTCGATCTGCTGCGCAACGCGACGCCGTGACAACGGCGGCGGCAAAGTCGCCAGAATCGCGATGTCTCGCGGGGGCTTTCATTTGAAGGCGCCGGGGCGTCGAACCTCTGCGGCCACGACGATGAACGAGCAATCGTTCGCTGTGCGGCGCGGACTTGCGGTCGGCCAGGTGGACGTCTGGTTAGCCGCGTCCGACGAAATCAGCGCCGATGATCTTCGGAGCTATGAACGGCTGATGAGTCCCGACGAGCACGCGCGATGGACACGGTTCGTTGTTCCTAAACCGCGCCTGCAGCACCTCGTCGCGCGGGCATTGTTGCGGAGGACCTTGTCACGTTACGCCGAGGTTGCTCCACGGCAATGGCAGTTCGATGCCAACACCTACGGACGCCCGCATATCGCCGGGCCCACGCCGGCATGCGACCTGCGATTCAACATCTCCCATACCGACGGGCTGGTGGCTGTCGCCGTCGCCAAGGGCCTTGAAATCGGCGTCGACGTCGAGAATGTCGCGCGCAGTCTCGACGTCTTGCAGCTCGCTCCGTCGGTGTTCGCTCCCGCCGAGGTTGCAGCGCTTGAACTGGCTGCGGAACGGGATCGCGCCGACGTGTTTTTCAGCTTCTGGACGCTTAAAGAGGCTTATATCAAGGCGCGCGGCATGGGCCTTTCGCTGAAGCTCGATGGCTTCGCTTTCGACCTCTCCGGGACCCATCCACGCATCAGCTTCAATGACCGCTGCCCGGACGATCCCTCGCGCTGGCAATTCCGGCGCTATCTCCCAACCGCCACGCACGCGCTCGCTGTGGCGGTCTCGGCGCCGGAGAACGCGATCGACGTGCGTCTGATCTGGGTTGTGCCGGATGCTCAGCCCGACGCCAGCCCATGAGGCTTTATGCGGTCAGCGACCTCCATCTGGGGCATGAGGAAAACCGACGGGTCCTCGCCCAGATCGTCGCGCGCCCAAAATGACTGGTTGATCCTGGGTGGCGACGTCGGCGAAACAATTGCCGACCTCGAATTTGCGCTGCGAGCGCTGACGCCCCGGTTCCGCCAGATTGTCTGGACACCCGGCAACCACGATCTCTGGACGTTGCCGAGCGAGGTGCACGGCCGCTGCGGCCGAGCCAAGTACGACCAGATGGTGCAGCTGTGTCGCTCCTTCGGCGTCCTCACCCCCGAAGACCCCTACGCAATTGCGTGGTTCGGCGACCGCCGGGTTCGGATTGCGCCACTGTTCCTGCTCTATGATTACAGCTTTCGACCGCCCGACGTTCCCCTCGAACGCGCCCTCGACTGGGCGCGCGAAACCAACGTGGAATGCGTCGATGAGCATCTTCTGCATCCCGATCCGTACGCCTCACGCATCGAGTGGTGCCACGCGCGCTGCGAGGAGACCGAACCACGGCTGGCCGCCGGCGGGGATGACTTGCCTACGGTTTTGATCAACCACTTTCCCCTGCTGGAAAGTCTGGTGCGCCTGCCGCGTATTCCGCGCTTCAGCCTGTGGTGCGGTACGCGCCGGACGGCCGACTGGCACCGCCGCTTCGGGACCGAAGTGGTCGTCTATGGCCACTTGCACATCCGCTCGACCAAGCACGTGGACGGCGTTCGCTTCGAAGAAGTGTCGCTCGGATATCCGAAGCAATGGACCGGCCGCATTGCGGCCGAGAGCTGCCTGCGTGAGATCCTGCCAGGACCGGGCTGAAGCCGACGTACCGCCGTCATCCAGAGCTGTGCAAAGGCTGCGGAGCCGTCATTGGAATGCTGCTCCCGGGCAATGACGGCGATCTCGCCGCCTCATCGCAGACGCAATTGGACACCGGCGATGTGGGAGGTGTTCGAAGTTGACGTACTGCAAGCCCGGTGAGCGGGTCAACGGGAAGTCGGTTGAGAATTGGTGCGGATACCGATCGAGCCCGCGCAATCAACCGTTCAGGTCTTCTTGTGCAGCCGCACGATCATGTCGATCCGGCTGACCTCGTAGCCGTCCGGCACATCCGGCAATTCCTGCAGCATCAGCTGCGGATTTGGAATATCGACCAGCTCGTGGCTGTTTTCGAGATAGAAGTGGTGATGCGAGCTGACGTTGGTGTCGAAGTAGGTCTTGGCACCGTCAACGCTGACCTGCCGCAGCATTCCCGCGTCGGTCAACAGGTTGAGCGTATTGTAGACGGTGGCGAGTGAAACCGGCACGTTGGCCTGGATGGCTTCTTCGTAGAGCATTTCCGCAGTCAAATGGCGTGGCCCTTTTCCGAACAACAGCCAGCCGAGTGCCATGCGCTGGCGGGTCGGGCGCAAACCCACATCCACCGACCGGAACATTTCGTTGACGTCAGACCAGGGACAGCCCGTCAACGGGCGTCGGCTCAAAGCCGGGGTCGTGATGGCGGTGGTGTTGTCCCGCGAACCAGCAACGTTGTTGCTCATACTCACTTTGGACCAATCCTTCATCGAACATAACTTACTCTCGCTGAGTAGTATTGGTCAACTGTAATCGCTTAAGTTGTGAGGATGCTCTGAGGATCTTTCCTTTTGGTTTGCTGCGTTTCCGATCTCCGCAACCGACCGATTAAGCGTCCGCTCGAACGAACCAGTACAACCGTTTACCGGTTGCGCGGGCAATCCTTGCGGACGTGATGCAAATTTACGCTCGTTCTATTTCAGGACGGAAGCGTCGGCTCCAACATCATCGGAGAGCGAGGTGCAATCTTGGGCGGCTTGTTGATCATCATGGCGTCCTGCGTGTTCTACGGCGCGGCGACCCAAGGCTGTATGATATATGTCGTGGTCATCATCTCCTCACTCCCGCGCTTCAGGCGATACGGCGGTCTTGACGATCCTGAGGCTAGTCGAGAGGATCCAGCCAAGCTTCCGCGTTCTCGCGGCGCAGTGCGTCCGAGGTTTGCCAGAACTCCTCCACCAGAGAACCGCGCTGGCGCGATGGAGCGGCGGGAGGCGCCAGGATGCTTGCGAGGCACCCTTCAGACGGAGCAGCGGCCCCGCCTTGCGCAGCTGATAACGCCAGCCGCGCGCGCCCAGTGACGTAGGGCGCGGCGCCTCCCGGC
>NZ_DASYMN010000274.1:0-4028 GCF_036009065.1 Bradyrhizobium sp.
GCCCGACGCCGTGTTCACCTTCATGCCCGGCGGCATGGGGGTCACGCTGGTCAAGCAGTACAGTCAGGCCGGCCTTGCCGACAAGATTCCGGTGCTTTCGGCGTTCACGGTCGATGAATCGACGCTGCCGGCGCAGCAGGACGCGGCGATCGGCATGTTCGGCGGCTCGAACTGGGCGCCCAATCTCGACAATCCGCAGAACAGGAAATTCGTCGCGGCCTATGAAGCCGCCTACAACTCGGTGCCCGGCACCTATGCCTTTCAGGCCTATGACGCGGCGATGCTGATCGACAGCGCGGTCAAGGCGGTGAAGGGCGACCTGTCGAACAAGGACGCGGTGAGCGCGGCGCTGAAGAAGGCCGATTTCTCCTCGCTGCGCGGCGGCTTCAAGTTCAACACCAACGGCTACCCGATCCAGGACTTTTATCTGACCAAGGTGGCAAAGCGGCCAGACGGAAAGTTCCAGACCGAGATCGCCGAAAAAGTGTTTACGAATTACGGCGACCGTTACGCCAGGGACTGCGTGCCCGGCAACTGAACAACTTAAAAGGAACAACGCGATGAAGACTGAAACCGCCGGCATCACCCGGGCCAATGAAGGCATGCAGGGAATCAGCTGGAACATCCTGGGCCAGACCTATGTGCCGAAACACTGCAGCGAGCATTCGTTTTCGTGGCACGCCACCTTTCCGCCGGACACCTTCGTGCCGCCGCACATCCATCCCGACCAGGACGAATATCTCTACATCCTGGAAGGAAAACTGGATTTCATGCTGGCGGGCGCGGATACCTCGGCGACCCCAGGCGACCTGGTGCGGCTGCCGATGGGTATTCCGCACGGCATTTTCAACAAGTCGGGCCAGACCGCAAAGACATTGTTCTGGGTGTCGCCGACGCGAAAACTGTACGACCTGTTCTGGAGCATCCACAACATGAAGGAACAGAAGCCCGAGGAAGTCGTGGCGCTCGCCGCCGAACACAACATCCACTTCCTGCCGCCGCCGCCGGGGGCGTGACCTTGGTCGTCACCGCGAAGCCGGGGACCCATAACCCCTGACGCTGGTATTTGCGCAGGGCGTTGCAACGGCCTCGCTTCAATTGAAACGACACGGCGTATGGGTCCCCGCCTTGGCGGGGACGACTCGTGGAAATATCGTGCCTATCCCCGCACCGCGGCCAGCGCCGGTCCCGTCGCGGCAAAGCCCGCCTTGCTGGCGTAGCCGCGCACGATCGCTTCGCGTTGCGAATAGCCGAGCACGTTTTCGATGTTGTCGAATCCGTCCGGCGCCAGCTGCTCGACGGCGTCGATCACGCCTTCCGGGCCGCCGCGGCGGTTCGCGCGCACGATCTCGGCAGTCATCGGCAGGCGCTTCTGCTCGTAGGCAACCAGTGCCTGGCGCGGATGTTCCGAGCGCGCCAGCGCGTCGGCCAGCGCACGGGCGTCCAGGATCGCCTGCGAGGCGCCGTTCGATCCCACCGGATACATCGGATGCGCGGCGTCGCCGAGCAGCGTGACGCGCCCGCTCGACCAATACGGCAGGGGGTCGCGGTCGCAGGTTGGATATTCGTAAAATTCAGGGGTCGCCGAGATCAGGCTTCGCACGTCGACATGCGGCACGTTGAACCGCGCCACATGCGGCATCAGTTCTTCGCGCTTGCCCGGCCGCGACCAATCCTCGCGGCGCGGCGGAGCTGCGTTGCCGTCGCCGACCTTGACCAGCACGGCCCAGTTGGTCAGCCGGCTCGCGGCGCTGGATCCTTCCGCGATCGGATAGACCACGAGCTTGGCGTTGAGGCCGCCGGCCACGATCATCGATTTTCCGGTCAAAAACACCGGCCAGTCGCGCGCACCGCGCCACAGCATCAGGCCGTTCCAGCATGGCGGGCCTTCGCCGGGAAACAGCGTCTCGCGCACCCGCGAATGGATGCCGTCGGCGCCGACGAGAATATCGCCGCGCGCGGTTTTGACATGCGCGCCGGCGCGGTCGAAGAAATATGCGCTGACGCCGCCCTCGTCCTGGGTGAACGCGCCGAGCCGGCAGCCGGTATGGATTGCGTCGGCGCCGAGTCGCGCCTCGACCGCGCGGTGGATCACGCTTTGCAGCCGGCCGCGGTGGATCGAGAATTGCGGCACGTCGTGGCCGGCATCGAGCCCACGCGCCTCGCGCCAGACTTCCTGGCCGTGGCGGCTCAGATAATACAATTCGTCGGTGCGGATGGCGACCGCGTCGAGCGCATCGAGCAGGCCGAGGCCGGCCAGTTCGCGGATCGCATGGGGCAGCGTGTTGATGCCGACGCCGAGTTCGCGGATGGTGTCGGACTGTTCGAACAATTCGCTGTCGATGCCGCGGGCGCGCAGCATCAGCGCCGTGGTAAGCCCTCCGATGCCGCCGCCGACGATGATCGCCTTCATCACGCAACTCCGCTTCGCCAAGCCTCGCGCCCAAGCCTTGCGCCGACACCACGCGCGATGGTTAACGCCGCGTGCCGGCTGTCTCGAACAGACTATCCTCTCCGCAGCATGGAGTCATCCTGTCCTCGCCATGGCGCGGCAAGGCCGAAGGATAGAATTAATGCGCCGCGCGTGCCGCCTTGTATCCCGGCTGCTCGTACGGATGCGAGGTCGCGAACGCCGGCAGCTTGAAGCAGTGCTCGGCCAACTTCGCCACCGCCGGAAAATCGTCCAGCCCGAGTTTTACGTATTGCGCCGTCACCACCTGCCCCGCGATGCAGATATCCGCAAGTCCGGGCTCCGCCCCCAGCGCAAACGGCGCGGCCGGACGCTGCGCGAGCAGGCGCTCATAGGTCGCAAGCCCCTCGGTGGTCCAGTGCCGGCCCCACGCCTCGATCGCTTCTGCATCGGCGCCGAACGTTTTGGCGAGGTGATTGCGCACCCGCGGCGTCACCAAGGGATGCGCGTCCGCCACCGTCACCAGCGCCAGCGATTTTGCGTAGGCCTTTTCTTTGACATCGAGCGGGATCAGCCGCGGCTCGGGCTGCAGTGCTTCGAGATATTCGATGATCGCCAGCGACTGGAAGATCGAATGGCCGTCGTGAATGAAGGTCGGCACCACGCGCTCGGCGCTCACCGCCGCGTAATCCGGCTGGAACTGCTCGCCCGAGAGTATGTCGACCGGGATTTCCTCGAACGGCAGCCCCTTGAGTTTCAGCGCGACGCGGACGCGGAACGAGGCGATCGATCGCCAGAAGCCGTAGACGGTGATGCTCATGGGGGAAATCCTGTTCAATTCGTCCGGATCCAACTCATACACGAGAATTGCGCGGGGCGCGCGAGCCAGATGTCGACGCAACCACCGCCGTCATCCCCGGGGAGCCGCGCGCTTGCGCGGCGTCTCCAAGGATGGGCCGCATGCGCTCGTGGCCGCATCCTTCGAGGCTCGCCGTGAAGAACGGCGAGCACCTCAGGATGACGATACCGGGGCGGGAGCGACGGTGTTTCAGGACAGGATGCTGCACGGCTGCCGCGGCGTCGCCGAACTCGCCTATCGGATCCTTGATCACGCTGAAGAGCGATGGATACGCCGGTCAAGCCCGCGTATGACGCGGTGCTTGTGGCGCGCTCGCATTTCACGCCGCACCTTCGGGCACATTCATTCGTATACAAGTGAATAATCCGGCTTGATCCTTTCATCAAGCCGGGGTCAAGTTGACCCCGAACGCCTGAAAAAAAGGACAAAATCCATGGCCCAAGACGCGCCCGTAAGCACCGGACCGAGCAAGCTGGTGATCCGCAATATCGGGCTGCTGCTGTCGGGCGCTTTGGAGGCGCCGATTCTCGATGCCGACACCATCGTTGCCGAGAACGGCAAGATCACCGCGATCGGCCGCGCCAAGGAGGTCGACACCGCGGGCGCCACCACGCTCGTCGACGCCAACGGCACCACGGTGGCGCCGGGGCTGATCGACAGCCACGTCCACCCCGTCGCCGGCGACTGGACGCCGCGGCAGAACCAGATCGGCTGGATCGACAGCTTTCTCAACGGCGGCGTCACCACCATGATCTCGGC
>NZ_DASYMN010000275.1:0-2323 GCF_036009065.1 Bradyrhizobium sp.
GCAAGTCACGGTCGCAACGAGAAAGTTTGACGATGTCGATTACCGCGGAACGCAAAGCGGAAGTCATCAAGACCAATGCCAACAAGGCCGGCGATACCGGCTCGCCCGAGGTTCAGGTCGCGATCCTGTCGGAACGCATCAACAACCTCACCGGCCATTTCAAATCCCACGTGAAGGACAATCATTCACGCCGCGGTCTTTTGAAAATGGTCGCAACGCGCCGTTCGCTGCTCGATTACATCAAGCGGAAGGACGAGGCGCGCTACAAGGCCTTGCTGGAAAAGCACAACATTCGTCGCTGAGTTAAGTTCACGCGCGCATGTGCGCGCGTATTAGCGCGCGGACTTTGAAATGTCCGCGCGGCGTGTCCAGCAGCAATCCGGCGGCTGGGCGATAACGGGTAAAACGCCCGTACCATCGGAAGGATGGACGCCATTTCAGACTTGAAAGCCATGGCAGGATCGCCGGACGCTGAGACCGCGACATCGTCGCGCTCAGCGTCTCGCAATCTTGCGCATGGTTTTTGCGTTTCTGGCGCCCCTGCTTTTCCGGAAACCCATGAAAGAAAAACCAAATGTTCAATATTCATTCAGTCGAAATCGACTGGGGTGGCCGTCCGCTCACGCTTGAAACCGGCAAGATCGCCCGTCAGGCCGATGGCGCCGTCGTCGCCACCTACGGCGAGACCGTCGTGCTCGCCACCGTGGTCGCCGCGAAGACGCCGCGCGAAGGCGTCGACTTCCTCCCGCTGACCGTGGACTACATCGAAAAAACCTACGCCGCGGGCCGCATTCCCGGCGGCTACTTCAAGCGCGAAGGACGGCCGACCGAAAAGGAGACGCTGGTCTCCCGCCTGATCGACCGCCCGGTCCGTCCGCTGTTCGTCGATGGCTGGCGTAATGAAACCCAGATCATTGTCACCGTGCTGTCGCACGACATGGAAAACGACCCCGACATTCTGGCATTGGTCGCGGCTTCCGCGGCGCTGACCATTTCCGGCGCGCCGTTCAAGGGGCCGATCGGGGCTGCCCGGGTCGGCTTCATCAACGACGAATACGTGCTCAACCCGACGCTCGACGAGATGGCCGACACCCAGCTCGACCTCGTCGTCGCCGGCACTGCGGACGCCGTGCTGATGGTGGAATCCGAAGCCAAGGAACTCAACGAAGACATCATGCTCGGTGCTGTCATGTTCGGCCACCGGCATTTCCAGCCGGTGATCGAGGCGATCATCGAACTGGCGGAGAAAGCCGCCAAGGAGCCGCGTGACGTAAAAATCGCCGACGAGAGCGTGCTGGAAAAGGAAATTCTCGGGCTGATCGAGCAGGAGCTGCGGTCAGCCTATGCCATTCCGGTCAAGCAGGATCGCTACGGCGCGGTCGGCAAGGCCAAGGAAAAGGTGATGGCGCACTATTTCCCGGAAGGCCAGGAGCCGCAATACGACAAGCTGCGCATCGCCGGCGTGTTCAAGGAACTGGAAGCCAAGATCGTCCGCTGGAACATCCTTGACACCAGCCGACGCATCGACGGCCGCGATCTGAAGACCGTGCGTCCGATCATCGCCGAGGTCGGCGTGCTGCCGCGCGCTCATGGTTCGGCGCTGTTCACCCGGGGCGAGACCCAGGCGCTGGTGGTGACTACGCTCGGCACCGGCGAGGACGAACAATACATCGACTCGCTGTCGGGGACGTACAAGGAGCAGTTCCTGCTGCACTACAACTTCCCTCCCTATTCGGTCGGTGAAACCGGACGCATGGGCGGCACCAAGCGCCGCGAGATCGGCCACGGCAAGCTCGCCTGGCGCGCGATCCATCCCGTGCTGCCGCCGCATCATGAATTCCCCTACACGGTGCGCGTCGTCTCCGAGATCACCGAGTCCAACGGCTCCTCGTCGATGGCCTCGGTATGCGGCGCCTCGCTGGCGCTGATGGATGCCGGCGTTCCCTTGAAGCGGCCGACGGCGGGCATCGCCATGGGCCTCATTCTCGAGGACAAGCGTTTTGCGGTGCTCTCCGACATTCTCGGTGACGAGGATCATCTCGGCGACATGGACTTCAAGGTCGCCGGCACGGATGTGGGCATCACCTCGCTGCAGATGGACATCAAGATCGCCGGGATCACCGAGGAGATCATGAAGGTCGCGCTCGGCCAGGCCAAGGAAGGCCGCATCCACATCCTGGGGGAAATGGCCAAGGCGCTGACCAACGCCCGCGCCGAGCTCGGCGAATACGCGCCGCGCATCGAGACCTTCAAGATCGCAACCGACAAGATCCGCGAAGTGATCGGCACCGGCGGCAAGGTGATCCGCGAGATCGTCGAGAAG
>NZ_DASYMN010000276.1:0-2308 GCF_036009065.1 Bradyrhizobium sp.
CCCAAGGCCTCCCGAGTCCGTGCTTGCGAGGCACGTCCGCGGGCGCCGCATCCGACTAGTTCGGGTTACCCCTCCCTAGCCAAGCTTTCGCTCTGTCCCACTTCAGTAACGCCTCTAGAAGCGCCCCTCACTGGACAGGACGGGAGCGATAATAAGCCCGCCTTGGGGGACGGGGATAAGCAATGCGAAAAAATTTTTTTAGTAAGCAGCTCAAAGGATTACCGTCATCCTGAGGTGCTCGCCGCGCAGCGGTGAGCCTCGAAGGATCGGCCGCAAGCGAGATGCCAAAACCGCGCTTGCCTCCATCCTTCGAGGCTCGCCCTAGAGGGCGAGCACCTCAGGATGACGGTGGAGTGTGCGGCGCCGCCTGCGGGGAACCACGCACCGGGCGGGGTTTTTGTCTTGGGATGTCCACGCCACTCGTCATTCCCGGGCGCGCTCTTCGCGCGAGCAAGGAATCCATAACCCCGGTATTCGCGTTCAACATCCAACCACCGGCACAGGGAGTATGATTCCGGGCCTGCGCCAAGAGGCGCATCCCGGAATGACGAAGGTTGATTGGCGCGACGACTCAATCCTGTATCTTCGAAAAATCCGCCACCGCGCGCGTCGCCGCGCGGATTTCGTTCAGAAGTTTCAGGCGATTCTCGCGTACATTCGGATCGTCGTCGTTGACTTTGACCTTGTCAAAAAATGCATCCACCGCCGGCCGCAACTTCGCCATCGCGCTCATCGCGGCGGCGAAGTCTTCCTTGGCAACGGCGGCGCTGGCTTCGACCTTCACCTGATCGATCGCTTTGGCGAGGGCCTTTTCCTCATCGAGAGAGTACAGCGCGGCCTCCGGTGCGCCATCATACGCCCGGCCGTCCTTCTTCTCCTCGATCCGCAAAATGTTGGCCGCACGCTTGGTGCCGGCGAGCAGATTCTTGCCGTCATCCGTATCAAGAAATTTCCCAAGCGCTTCGACGCGGCGGACGACCATCAGAAGGTCGTCCTGCCCTTCCAGCGCGAACACCGCGTCGACAAGATCGTGTCGTGCGCCCTGTTCGCGTAGCTGGACTTTGAGACGATCGGCGAAGAAGGCGAGAAGATCGGCAGAAAAACGTTTCGATTGCCCAATAATACCTGCTTTACCCATGCCATGGCCCTTCCAAGCCATGTCAATGAACCTAAGAAGTGAAATTCTAACTGCATTCGAAGATACAATCCGAATAACGCCAAGCGCCGCTCGTCTCAGCGCAAATGGGTCTTTACTTCCGGTTGGCTTTTCATCGTTGCCCCAGAACCCCACCAGCGTATCGATCTTGTCGGCCAGCGCGACAGCGACCGATACCGGGTCGGTCGGTACACGATCCGCAGGCCCTTGCGGCTTGTAGTGTTCTTCGCTCGTTGCGGCGACGCTCGCGTTCTCGCCTTGCGCCAGCGCATAGTACTTCCCCATCAGGCCCTGAAGCTCGGGGAATTCGCCGACCACCTCCGTCAACAAATCCGCCTTCGCCAGCCGCGCGGCGCGGCGGACGTTGCGGGTATATTCCTGCTCGTCTCTGAAACCATCGGCGTTCAGAAACTTGCCGTCGAAAAAGGTCTCGCGCTGCTCCCACAAGATCGGCGCGATCTCCGCCGCCAGCCGCTCGATCCGCTGGATGCGCTCGCCCTGGGTGCCCAACTTCTCATGAAACACAATCCCGTCGAACTTCGGCAGCCGATCTTCCAGCTTGGTCTTCAAATCCGTCTCATAGAAAAACTTCGCGTCGCTCAGCCGCGCGCGGATGACGCGCTCGTTGCCGGCGACGATGGCCTTGCCGCCGTCGCTGGCTTCGATGTTGGCGGTGAGGATGAAGTGAGGCGCGAGGGTGCCGCCGCTTCCTTCACCTCTCCCCGCCGGGGAGAGGTCGGCGCGCAGCGCCGGGCGAGGGGGAGCTGCCGCGGATGGGGGAGCCCCCTCACCCGCCGTCGCGCTGCCGCGCGCCGTCGACCTCTCCCCTGCGGGGAGAGGTGAAGCAGGCTGCCTCACCACAAAACACTTCTGGTTGTTGCGGATGGTGGCGCGGATCACCTCGCCTGGGATCGACAGAAAGTCCTCATCGAACGAACCCATCAGCACCACCGGCCATTCGACCAGGCCCGCGACCTCGTCGAGCAGCACCTGGTCCTCGACCAGTTCGAACCCTTGGGCGAACGTCAGCTCCTTGGCATCGGCGAAGATGATGTCCTTGCGCGCCTGCGGATCGAGGATGACTTTTGCGGCCTTCAGCTTCGCTTCGTAGTCCTCGAACCGGCGCACGCTTATCGCGACGGGCGCCATGAA
>NZ_DASYMN010000277.1:0-22278 GCF_036009065.1 Bradyrhizobium sp.
CGGTGGTGGCCGGTTTGACGATCACCTCGACCTGGCCGCCGCTGGTCACCCCAAGCATGCCGAAACCGAGCCGCCGGCACAGATTGCGGTAGCGCGCGTCGCTCTCGCGGCCCTTGCCGCGCGCCGACATTTTGGCCGCCAACCAGACTTCGTCGCAGGCGCCGGCGCGGTCGACCGCCTGCAGCACCAGTTCGAGGTTGAAGGTAAGCTTTAACTCCCCGATCACCACGACCGGCGGCTCACTGCCGCTCAGCGCCACGAGATCGCAGCCGCCAACCTCGCCCTTGACCGTAAAGCCGAGGCTTTCCAGGAAGCGTTTGACCGGCAAATACAGCGTGGTTTCCAAAGGGTAGGCTCCAGCGCCGCGGAAACCGCGACTCAATGACCGAGTCTAGCCCGAAACTTCGTAAAGGATTGATCAAACCGGGCCTGAGCGGTTAACCTGTGCCTGGGACAAGGCAAAAGGTGGCATTTGGGTAACCTGTGGATCGGGGATCCGCGGGTCGCGACGCATTGATCGATGCCGGAGCGAACGTCAGTGTTGCAGGGGCTGTACAAGGTCGAATTCCACACCGTGCACGGTTCGCGCTACGGCGTGATGTATGCCTATGACGGCAGGATGCTCGGCGGCAATTCTGCGTTTGCGTTCATCGGACGCTACGATGAGTCCGGCGAGGAAATCCGGGCCGAAGTCTCCACCGTGCGCCATCATGACGATCCGAGCTACCAGCCGCTCTTCAAGACCGACAAGATCACGCTGAAACTGCGGGGCTGGCAGGAAGAGGATCATTTCTATTTTGAGGGCGGCAGCGGGCAGATGCCCGGCGTACCCTTCAAGTCCGTGATGACCCCGATCAGCGACGAGGCTGCGCCTCCCTTTGTGCCGCCGGGAGTGGGCGGCATCGCCAACGGCCTTTACTCGATTCACATCCGGATGCTCGACGGCGTCGACGGCGGCAACACCGGCGTCATGGTGTTGCATGACGGCCGGATTCGCGGCGGCGACGGGTTCTTCGATTATATCGGCTCCTATAGCTCCGCGAACGGCAAATGGAAGGGGGAGATCGTCAATCACGAGCACACGCCGAGCAAGGGCGAGCGGCCGGTGTTCGGCGGTTACGAAGTCGGCATCGGGTTTTCCGGCACCTACAACGACAAGGGCGCCGAAGCCGAGGCCACCGCGCTCGCCGGCAAGCGCAGCATCCGCTTCAAGGCGATGATGAAGAAATTCGCCGACTGGTGAGGGAAACGAATTCCGTAGCTGGGATAAGCGCAGCACAATCCGGGTCGGCGATTCCGAAAGTCCGCACTTCGCTCCATCTGCCTGCGAGGCGGTAACGCTTCGCAAAATTGCATTCGATGCGAGGACGTGGCAATCACGCGGCCTCAGCTGACCCTACGTGCAGTGACGATGGCAAAGAGCACCCAGGCCCCTTCGACCGATCGCGGCAGCGTCATCTACAAGGCGCTCTGGCACGCCATCATCGAACAGGCGCTGCGGCCTGGCACCAAGCTTCCCGAAGACGCCATCGGCGAGAAGTTCGGCGCGAGCCGGACCATCGTTCGCGCGGCGCTTGGACGGCTTGCGGCGGAGGGGCTGGTCGAACTGCGGCGCAATCGGGGCGCCGCGGTCGCCACCCCAAGCTGGAATGAGGCGCGCGATATCTTCGACGTCCGGCTGGGGCTTGAACGCCTGGTGGTCGCGCGGCTCGCCGGCGGTCTCACCCGCGACCAGATCAAAAGCCTGAAGAGCCACGTCGATGCCGAGCAGCAGGCACGGGGCACCAACGAGCCGTTGTCGATCAGGCTGGCGACGGCGTTTCACATCAAGCTCGCGGAAATGACGGGAAATCCAGTACTCGCGCGCTACGTCAGCGAAGTCGCGTCGCGCTGCGGGCTGATCCTTGCGCTCTACAGCCGCCCCCACTCATCCGAATGCGCGGTCAGCGAACATCGTGCGATCATCGCCGCGCTGGCATCGGGCGATTGCGGACGCGCCACGTCCCTGATGGATCAGCATCTCGACGCCGTGGCCGACCGCGCGCTGATCGTCGCCCACCCGCCGAAGGAGCGCGACATCAAGGATATCCTGTCGCCCTATGCCGCCGAGATTTCAAGCGCGCGGAGGCCTCTGCGGCCACGCGCTTAAGCCTCGATGCCGTTGCGGACCAGCAGCCGCTCGGCGCTGTCGTTCCAGACGTCCATCTGCACGATCTTGCCGCCGCGCACCACGAACCGGTCGACATAGCGGTTGCCTTCAAACGGCGTACCATCAGGCCATTCGCCGTACAGCGTGCCGGTATTGTAGACAACGGTCTCTCCCTCACCGGGAACGACGTCGGTCCGCAGCATTTTCTTCTTCACCCACTTATAGCGCCTGGCGTTGAAGCCGGCGGTCTCCCGCGGGTGGTTGTATTTGCGCCCGCCGGTGAAGGTGATGGCAAGATCGGCGGCGATGTAGCGCGCCGCGGTGTCGGGATCGGGGACCATCGAGGCCTCGAGGAATCTTTCAACGATCTCTGCGGCTTGCGCGGTCTCGTCGGTCGGCATCGCCAGTGCGGCACGGGCAGGGGACATGATCGGTTCTCGCGATGCGTTATTGGATTTGGCGAAATTCAACGCGCCCTTACCTTACCAGAATTCATCCGGGCACGCCCGGCTAAATTGTATACAATGTTGGCTCGGAATTGTGCATAATCAGCGGTGAATTCGGCAAGGCCGGATGATCTATCCTTGTCACATAAAGGTTTTGCTGGCCGCTCCGACTGCATACGATATGGCACGGCGCTTGCTTGTTTTCTGTGAGTTCACTCGTCTCCCGGAGGTCACACATGGCATTTGCACTGCAGAAGATTTCCCGCCGCCTGCTCCTTGCAGGCGCGGCACTATCACTGACCATTGCCGCGCCGGCCTTCGCGGATGACACCATCAAGCTCGGCCTGGTGGCGGCAATGTCGGGACAATCGGCGAAATCAGGCGAAGCCATCGTCCGCGGACTTTCGCTTGCGATCGACGAAATCAACGCCAGGGGTGGCTTGCTCGGCAAGAAGGTCGAACTACTGGTGCGCGACGACGAGAGCAATCCCGCCAAGGGGGTGATTGCCGCGCGCGAACTGGTGCAGCGTGAAAAGGTCGCCGCGTTCTTCGGCGGACTGGACACCCCGGTCTCGGTGGCGATCGTTCCGTTCGCGAACCAGTCGAAGGTGCCGTTCATCGGCGTGTGGGCGGCGGGCACCGCGATCACGCGCAACGGCGCCCCGGAAAATTATGTATTCCGCGTCTCGGCGGTCGATGCCCTGGTCGACGTCGCGCTGGTCGATTACGCCGCAAAAAAATACGGCGCGAAGAAGCCGGGGATGATCCTGATCAACAATCCCTGGGGAGAGTCGAACGAGAAAGGCCTGAAGGCCGCGCTTGAAACCAAGAGCATGCCGTTCGCCGGCGTGGAGAAGTTCGAGACCGGCGACGTCGACGTGGTGCCGCAACTGACGCGGCTGAAGGACGCCGGCGCCGATACGCTGTTCCTGGTCGCCAATGTCGCGCCATCGGCGCAAGTGGTGAAATCGCTCGACCGCATGGGCTGGAATGTGCCGGTTGTGTCGCATTGGGGACCGGCCGGCGGGCGCTTCACGGAGCTCGCAGGTCCGAGCGCGGAGAAGGTTCACTTCATCCAGACCTTCAGCTTCTCCGGCAACGCCAGCCCGAAGGCTGCCGGCGTGCTTGATGCGCTGAAGAAGAAATATCCCGAGATCAAATCGGCGGCGGACGTGACCCCGGCGGTCGGCATTGCCAACGCCTACGATGCGATGCATCTCACGGCGCTGGCGATTGCCAAGGCTGGATCGACCGAAGGTCCGAAAATCCGCGAGGCGTTCTACGGGGTCGGCAAATACGACGGGCTGATCAAGGCCTATGACAAGCCGTTCACGTCGGACAATCAGGACGCGCTGTCGCCGTCGGATTACATCTTCACCTACTTCAAGGGCGATGAAATTCTGCCGCTGACGAACTAGGGCCTGCCGCCCACGTCATGCGCGGGCTTGACCCGCGCATCCATCCATCTTCATTAGAGTCTTTCGAAGCGGATGGATTGCCGGGTAAAGCCCGGCAATGACATCGGAGCGGATTGCTGCGCAATCCGATCTCTCCCCGCGCAGCGCGGGAAGAGGTAAGTCTGCCCACTGACGATTGTACAGAAACCTCATGCTCGCTTCGGCCATCATCTCGGGCATCGGTCTTGGCAGCATGTATGGGCTGATCGCGCTCGGCTTCCACATCACCTACGTCGTCTCCAATACCGTGAACTTCGCGCAAGGCTCGGCGATGATGCTGGGCGCGGTGCTCGGCTACACCTTTGCGGTCAGGCTTGGGTGGCCGCTGCCGCTCGCGGTGCCCGCGGCGCTGTCGATCTGCGCCCTGTTCGGACTGGTGGTGGAGCGCTTCCTGGTGCGTCCCTTCGTGGCGCGGGGTTCGAACGCGTGGCTGATGGCGACCGTCGCCGCCGGTATCGTGCTCGACAATGCGGTGCTTTTCACCTTCGGCAAGGAGCCGCGCGGATTTCCATTCGCGCTGGCGCGCGAGCCGATCCGGCTTTTCGGCGCCGGCGTCTATCCGCTGCAGCTTGTCATTCCCCTCGTTGGTGTCGGCATCGCGCTCCTGATGCATCTGGTGCTCCGTCACACCCGCCGCGGCAAGACGCTGCTCGCGGTGGTGCAGAACGCCGATGCGGCGCGGCTGATGGGGATCAACGTGCATCGCACCGTCGCCGTCTCCTTCATGATCTCGACGGCGCTGGCCGGTCTCGCTGGCCTTTTGATCGCGCCGTTGTTCAGCGTAAGTTCCGAGATGGGAACGCTGTTCGGCATCAAGGCGTTTGCCGTCGCCATTCTCGGCGGCATGGGGTCGGCCTGGGGCGTGGTGATTGCCGGCCTCGCTTACGGCCTGATCGAGGCGCTGGTGACCGCGTATCTCGGATCGGTCTACACCCAGATCGTGGTGTTCTCGGTCGTCATCGCGGCGCTTACGCTGATGCCCAACGGCTTGTTCGGGCGCGCGGCGATCGACAAAGTCTGACCATGGCAACGCATTCCAGATCAAGCGTTGTTGCGATGCCGGCGGTGCTTGTTGCGCTGACGGTTGCCGCCGCGCTGTATGCGGGGAAGGCGGAGGGCTACGCGCCGTTCGTGCTGGCGATGGTGGCGCTCACGGCCATCGTCGGCGTCGGGCTCAACATCCTGGTCGGGCTCACCGGTCAGATTTCGCTCGGACATGTCGGCTTCTATGCGATCGGCGGCTACACCGTGGCAATCCTGACCCTGCAGGGCGTGAGCTTCTGGATCGCGCTTGCGCTGGCCGGTGTGATCGCCGGCGCCATCGGGCTGTTGCTGTCATTGCCGGCGTTGCGCGTCACCGGTCCGTATCTTGCCATGGTCACGATCGCGTTCGCCTTCATCGTCCAGCATCTCAGCATCGAGTGGCGCGCGTTGACCGGCGGATCGAACGGGCTGATGGGCCTGCCGCCGCCCTCTATCGCAGGCCTGGTCTTCACCGAGCGCGAAATCTCGCTGCTGGCGGTTGCCATCGCCGGCGCGTCGATGTTGTTGTTTGATCGGCTTGCCGGCTCGGCCTGGGGCAAGGCGATGGTCGCGGTCCGCGACGCCGAAATCGCGGCGCGCTCGGTCGGGCTCAACCCGGTCAGCGTCAAGGCCGCGGCGTTCATGCTGTCGGCCGCCTTTGCCGGGATGGCCGGGGGCATCTTCGCCGCTTTGCTGGCCTTCGTCGCGCCTGACTCGTTTCCGTTCTCGCAATCGATCCTGTTTCTGCTCGCCTGCGTGGTGGGAGGCGCAGGCTGGGTGCTTGGGCCCGCGGTGGGTGCGGCCGTCACCGTCGTCCTGCCGGAAATGTTGTCGAATCTCGCGGAATACCGGCTGCTGTTCTTCGGCATCCTGCTGCTGGTGGTGCTCTGGCTTGCGCCCGAAGGCATTCTCGGCACCATCGCGCGCCTGTTCCGCCGCGTCGATCCGCGCGCCGCAGATCCGCAAGGATTCGACATCGCAGCGTTTCTCGCGCCAGTGGCCGCCAGCGAACCGCTCGAGGTCTGCGATATCGGCATCACCTTCGGCGGCATCAAGGCGGCATCCGGCGTCAGCTTCAGCGCCCAGCCGGGCAGGATTACCAGCGTGATCGGTCCCAATGGCGCCGGCAAGACTACCGTGCTCAACATGATCGGCGGCTTCTATCGGCCCGACGCCGGCAGTATTCGCCTCGGCAATACCGAGCTTGCCGGCGCCCCGGCCTGGAAGGTGGCGCGCGCCGGCATCGCTCGCACCTACCAGACCACAAAACTGTTCCAGACCATGAGCGTGCTCGACAATGTGCTGATCGCGATGCGCCGCGGGCGGCTCGGCTCGATGCTGTCGGCCGCGGCCGACGAGGCGGATCAACGCGCGGGGGAAGGGCTGCTGTCGTTCGTCGGCTATCACGATGCGCTGGCGCGCACCGCCGGTGACCTTGCGCATGTCGACCGGCGTCTGGTCGAGATTGCGCGGGCGCTGGCGATGCGCCCCCGCGTGCTCCTGCTCGATGAGCCGGCGGCGGGCCTGATGGCCTCGGACAAGGATAGCTTGCGCGGGCTGCTGCGCCGGATCGCCGATGCCGGCATTGCCGTGATCCTGGTCGAGCACGACATGCGGCTGGTGATGGGAATTTCCGATCACATCGTGGTGCTCGATGCCGGCAAGCC
This sequence comes from Bradyrhizobium sp., assembly GCF_036009065.1. Classification (GTDB taxonomy): domain Bacteria; phylum Pseudomonadota; class Alphaproteobacteria; order Rhizobiales; family Xanthobacteraceae; genus Bradyrhizobium. The sequence goes on from NZ_DASYMN010000277.1 coordinate 6,743, forward strand.
GATCGCCGCGGGGATGCCCGGCGAGATTCGGCACGATGCAAAGGTTCTTGCGGCCTATCTGGGTGCCGCGGAGACCCACGCGCGGGGCCGGCAGCAACCCTGGAGCGGGCCGCAGGATATGGTGCTGGCCGCCATGAACCTCACTGCAGGTTATGGCGCGGCGCCCGTGCTGCAGAAGGTGAACATCGCGGTGCGGCCCGGCGAGATGGTGGCGCTGATCGGCGCCAACGGCGCCGGCAAATCAACGCTGATGCGCGCCATTGCCGGCCTGCTGCGGCCGGTCGGCGGTGAAGTCATTCTCGACGACCGCCGGATCGAACGCAGCGAAGCGCATCGGATTGCCGCGCGCGGGCTGGCGCTGGTGCCGGAAGGCCGCCAGGTCTTTCCGGAACTGTCGGTCCATGACAACCTCGAACTCGGGGCCAACACCCGGGAAAATGTGGATTATGCCGCCGAAATCGAGATGCTGCTGAAACGCTTTCCGCGGCTGCGCGCCCGCCTGAACAGCCGCGCCGGCCTGCTGTCGGGCGGCGAGCAGCAGATGCTGGCGATTGCGCGCGGCATGATGGCCAGACCGCGCATCCTGCTGCTCGACGAGCCTTCGCTGGGCCTCGCGCCTGCGATGGTCAATGAATTGTTCGACGTGCTGGCCGATCTGCGTGACGAGGGCATCACGATCCTGCTGGTCGACCAGATGGCGGTGCTGGCGCTTGATATCGCCGACCGCGGCTATGTCATCGACTCCGGAAAAATCGTGCGCGAAGATAGCGCGGTCAATCTTGCCGGCGATCCGGAGGTCGAGGCCGCCTATCTCGGCCACGCCGGCGCCGCTTAACAGGTCAACGCATGTCGTTCGACACCATCCTGCGCAATGGGCGTATCGCCGGGCCGGAGCAGGGGCCGGTCGACATCGGCGTGCGCGACGGACGCATTGCCGCCATCGGCCCAAAGCTCGAAACGGCGGCAGCGGACGGTACGCGCGATATCGCGCTGGACGGCCGTTTGCTGGTTGCGGGTTTTGTCGAAACCCATATCCATCTCGACAAGTCATGCATTCTGGATCGCTGCGCCTGCCGGACCGGCACCCTCAAGGAAGCGATCGAGACGGTCGCTGCCGCAAAGCTCGCTTTCACCGAGGATGATATCTACGCGCGGGCGCGGCGCACGCTGGAAAAGGCGATCGTGCAGGGCACGACGCGGATGCGCACCCATGTCGAAGTCGATCCGCGCATCGGGCTCAAGGGTTTTCGCGCCATCAACCGGCTGAAGCGCGATTATGCCTGGGCCGTCGACCTCGAGATCTGCGTGTTTCCGCAGGAAGGCCTCACCAACGATCCCGGCGCCTTCGAGCTTCTGCTGGAAGCCTGCGAAAACGGCGCCGATCTGGTCGGAGGCTGTCCCTATACCGATAGCGATCCGCACCGCCAGATCGCGCGCGTCTTCGATCTCGCCAAGCGTTTCAGCATCGATATCGATTTCCATCTCGATTTCGATCTCGATCCCTCCTGGATGCATCTCGACGAGGTCTGCCGACGGACCATGGAGCACGGCTGGGGCGGCCGCGTTGCGATCGGCCACGTCACAAAACTGTCGGCGCTCGACGCGGCGTCGCTGCAGCGCGTCGGCGCCAAACTCGCCGGCGCCGGGATCGCGGTCACAGTGCTGCCGGCGACGGACCTGTTCCTGATGGGGCGGGGGATCGAGCATTCGGTGCCGCGCGGCGTGGCGCCCGCACACCGGCTGCGTGACATGGGCGTGACCTGTTCGCTCGCGACCAACAATGTGCTCAATCCGTTCACGCCGTTCGGCGACTGCTCGCTGATCCGGATCGCCAACCTCTACGCCAATATCGCGCAGGCCGGGCGGTCCGACGAGCTGGAAGCCTGTCTCGACATGATCACGAACATGCCGGCCCGGCTGATGAAGCTGGCCGACTATGGAATTGCCGTCGGCAATCCCGCCGATATCGTCGTGCTCGATTGCGCCGACGGTGCGTCGGCGGTAGCGGAACTGGCGCAGCCGATCCTCGGCATCAAGCGCGGACGCATCAGCTTTTCGCATCCGGCGGCGCTCATTCACCGGCCGGGAATTGAAACCGGCGCGGCGCCGGGTGAAGCCGCAATGCTCAATGCGCCGGGATGGCCGGATCGCGTGCCAGGCTAAACCCGGCCGGCGACCGGCAGCAGCGCGCCGGTGACGGCGCTCGCTTCGTCGCCGGCGAGAAACAGGATCACATTTGCGAGCTCCTCCGCGGTCACCCATTTGGCGAAATCCGCTTTCGGCATGCTGGCCCGGTTGGCGGGCGTATCGATGGTCGACGGCAGCACCGCGTTGACGGTGACCTTGCCCTTGAGCTCGGCCGACAGCGCTTCGGTCAGGCGATGCACGCCGGCCTTGGAGGCGGCATAGGGGCCCATGCCGCTGCCGGCCTGAAGCGCGCCCATCGCGCCGATGTTGACGATCCGCCCGGCGCCGGACGCCACCAGATGCGGGATGGCCGCGCGCGAGGCATTGAGCGCCGTCAGCACGTTGATGGCGTACAGCCGTTGCCAGGTTTTCGGGTCGCCCTCGGCGATCGTCTCGAACGAAAACGCGCCGGCGATGTTGATGAGGACGTCGAGCCTGCCGAAATGCGCCACGGCCGCGTCGATGGCTTGGCGGGCCTCAGCTGCGTCGGACAGGTCGACGCCGCCGAGCTCCATGCGCTCGGGCGTATCGGCGAGCTGCGATTTGGCGTAATCGGCGCCGGCCACCCGCGCGCCGCGCGCCAGCGCCGCCGCCGCGACCACCCTGCCGAGCGCTCCCGAGGCGCCGGTGATAACAATGACTTTTCCGTGCATGGAGTTCTCCGCTGGTTCGGTTTGGTCTTGTAGCCCGGATGGAGCCGCCGGGGTACGCTGCCGACAGACGTATTTCATTTGCAATGTTGCGGAATTTTTTGTCCAAATACGCCTTTCAACTGGAGATAGTAACGGAGAATTAATATGGCTGACCCGCCGCCGCGGCCCTGCGATGTCCCGCGCCAGTTCACCCTATTCCAGCATCCGCTTCCGAACCTCGCGAAACAGATCGCCGGCAGCGGGCCGGCCAGGATCGTGGCGATCGGCTCGTCATCGACGGAAGGCACCGGCGGCATCGTGCCATATCCATACCGGCTGGAAATGGCGCTGAGGAAGCGATTTAGGGACCGCGTTCCGAGGCCGATGATCGACGTGCTCAACAGAGGCAAAGGCGGCGAAGAGGCGGGACCGGAATTGAAGCGCTTCGACACCGACGTTATCGCCGAAGGGCCATCGCTGGTGATCTGGCAGGTCGGGACCAACGCGGTCTTTCGCAACAATGACTTCAAGATTGAAGATACCGCGGAGAAAATCGCGGCCGGGCTAAGTCAGCTGCACGGTCGACCGATGGATGTCGTGTTGATGGACTCGCAATACGCGCCGGCTGTGACCGGCGACGACAAGATCGATCTGGCCGAGCGCATGATGGCGCTGATAGCCGAGGCGGCCGACAAGGCCGGCGTCAACCTGTTTCGTCGCTTCGAGCTGATGCGGCACTGGCGCGTGGACCTCGACATTGCCTTCGATGACATGACCTGGAATGGCGATGGCCTCAACCTTCATCAGAACGACTGGAGCACGGTTTGCGTGACGCAGGCGCTCGACGGCGCGATTGCCGGAGCGATGAAGGGGATCGTGTGAGGGCGCCGGATGCGCCCGTTACATCCGTCCCGACCGCGAACGATGGAAATGATAGGGCATCAGGATGCCCGACCAGCTGAACGGCTTGAGGTGCCGTTCCGGAATCTTGTCCGCGATGGTTCTGTGAATCTCGGGAAGCTCGGTCCAGTGCGCGCTTGGGCGGATGTGATGCGCGGTGTGGTACCCGAAATTGTGGGTGGTGAAATTGAACCACGGGGACAGCGAATTATTGGCTCTCTCATAGGGATTGGCGCTGGCTTCGTCACAGCCGTAATGATTGAGATAGTCGACATAGCGCGTGACGAATTGCGTCACAAGATACGAGGGCAGCAGATAGATCAGCACCAGCCGGGGTTGCCAGAGCGCCAGCGCCGCCACGAACGCCAGCAGCAGCATCTGCTCGAAAAACGCCCAGCGATAGCTGATCGGGGTTTTGACGTTATTCAGGATCCCCTTGTTGAAGGATTCGATGATCGGCGAATAGAAGGTTTCGATCAGCGAGATCGCCGAATAGGAAACCGCTCGCATGGTCGAATAATTTTCCAGATATGCGTTTCGCTTACCCCGGTAGGGCAGATCGATACCGCGATGGTGGCCGTAGCGATGCTGGATCCGCCAGTTTGACGCGGTCATTCCGGTGACGGCGCCCATGCTGAAATCGAACAGCAGATTGAGCGCGGGAATTTTGCTGAACGGCCGGTGGATGTGCAGATGCAACACGTAGTTGGTCTTTCCGATCAGCAGGAAGATCACGATGGCGTAGATGACCTCGTAACCCTCGAACCAGCTCACCACAAACGGCGCAAACAGCAGCACCGGCGCAACGAGCGCCCGAACGGCATTCCATCGGTCGGCAGGATGGGAAATCCATCTGCCGCTTGGTCGTCGGTCCGGCATGCAGGCTTGACCAGGGTTGAAATCAATTGGTGTCATTACGCCAGGCGGAAATGCGGCGCTCTCGTGCTAGATGTTATTTGGCTCGGAGGCAACCGGCAAGCAATGGCGGAAACTTTCCACGGCGAAAAGCATGGCTGTGTTCCGGCGCCGGACGCCCGCGGCGGCAGGCCGGCGGGCGGATCCGCGCGGGATCGTTAGAATTTGCCGGAGTTTTGTAAGCGGAATGCAGAAAAACCCCGCTAGATGTCGTGGCGTCCACTAGTCTAGAACGCTGGAAAAACGTCATGATGAAATCTCTCGCGGATCACGGTCTGCCGCTGGTCCAGCTCAAGGAGCAGCGGCGGGACCTGGTGGTGGCGCTGCAAAAGCGCAACGGCCCGCTCAACGGCTGGGAACTGATGCAGATCGCCGCGGTCCAGCAGGCGATCTCGGCGTTCGAGGACGTCATCGCCGATCTGGATGCCGAGCTGGAAGCCGCGGCATAGGCGCCATATCGTCATTGCCGGGCGTCCGGCCATCACGAATGAGACTGGTCATGCGCTATACTCTTTCGAAACGGGGAAGCGGGCGATGAAACCAGGGGTAATTTTAGGTGTGGCACTGTTTGCTGCGCTGGCAACCGGCGCATCGCCCGCGCTGGCGCAGACGTTCCGGACCTATGTTTGCGCCGACGGATCGCAGTTCATCGCGGGATTTTTCCAATACGACAAGCACGCGCATCTGCAGATCGACGGCAAGGCGGTGGCGCTGAAAAAGCGCCTGGCGCTGTCCGGCTCGCGCTATAGCGGCGGCGGCATCGTGCTGAACATCACCAGGACGGGCGCCACCATCAAGCACGGCAAGCGGCCGGTATCGGCGTGCAGCGTGCGGTGATCAAGGAAACGTCTTGAACAAGCCGGCCGGGAAGGTAACCTGCCGTCGCCATGTCCGTCATGACGAAATCACCCCAGGCAATCTGGCTTGCTGCAACGTTCCGCGTCACCGTGGCGGCGATCGCGATTGCGGCGGCGGCTTTGGCCGGTCCGTCCTTGGCCCATGCCCAATCCGCCGATCTCGTGCTGTGCGACCGGCTCGCCGCCGATCCCGCCGATCCGGACAGGCCGGCCGACGTCAGGGGCACGGCCGAGATCGCGCCGTCCGATATCGCCACCGCGATCAAATTTTGCGGCACCGCCTCGCGGGGCTCGCGCCGCGCGCTGTACCAGCTCGGCCGCGCCTACGCCGCCAACCGGCAATTGCCGGAAGCCGCCGGCGCCTGGCGCAAGGCGGCCGACAAGGGCTCGACGTCGGCCATGGTCGAACTCGGCGTGCTCTACAGCACCGGATCGGGCGTGGCGATGGACGAGGCGCAGGCGCGAAAACTGTTCGAGCGCGCAGCGGCAGCCGGCAACCCCAGGGGAATTTCCAATCTTGCGGCGCTGAGCGGCGGCGCGTCCGCCGATCCCGTGCAGGCGCGCAGCCTGCTTGCGAAGGCCGGCGAGACCAATCCGGAAGCGCAATATCAACTCGGCCTGATGATCGCGGACGGCGTCGGCGGGCAGCAGGACGATGTCACGGCCAGAGCGCTGTTCGAAAAGGCCGCCCTGCAAAATCATCCGGCGGCACTGGAGCGGATGGGCGCGTTTGCGCTGGAGGGCCGCGGCGGCGAGAAAAATTCGGCCGCCGCCAAGGCTTATTACGAGAAGGCCGCGGCGCTCGGCAATGACGACGCCAGGGCGGCGCTGAAGCGGCTGGAATGCCCCTATGTGATCAAGGACAAGCGCGGGAATTTCGTCACCCATCTTTGCTTTTAATTTCGAAGTGAACCATGACCATTCTGGTATTGTACGGCTCCTACCGCTCCGACCGGCTGGGCATCCGGCTCGCCAATTTTATCACGCAAGGTTTTCGCACGCGCGGCGACGACGTGGAATTGATCGACGCCAAGGCGATCGATCTGCCGATGCTGGACCGGATGTACAAGGAATATCCGAATGGCGGAGCGCCCGAGGGGCTGGAAATGCTGGCGGGGAAAATCCGCGACGCCGACGGTTTTGTGTTCATCACCGGCGAATACAATTGGGGCATGCAGCCGGGCCTGAAAAACCTCACCGATCATTTCCTCGAAGAATGGTTCTGGCGCCCCGCCGCGATCGCCAGCTATTCGGCCGGCCGCTTCAGTGGGGCGCGCGCCGCGCTGGCGTGGCACGGCACATTGTCCGAAATGGGCATGGTGGTGGTTTCGAGCACGCTCGCGGTCGGCCCGATCGCGCAGACGCTTTCAGAGAACGGCGAGCCGGTCGGCGAGGCGGGCAAGCAGCTTGCGCGGGCGTTTCCACGGTTCGCGGATGATCTTGCGTGGTGGATCGAGGCGGCCAAGGCGCAGCGGGCGAAGCGGGCGCCGCCATATTGAGCGCGCGTGTTGCATCACGCCGGGTACACGAGAGCGCACTGCGCTGCTCCACGGACGGCGTCGTCCCCGTCATCGGGCCGGCGAAGCCGGACCCGTTGGCGGGGACGACGCTGAGAATGTGGCAGCGCCTCGCATCAAACGTTGATCTGCAGTTTCAAACAGCCGAGCTTCCGCCGGCGCGATGTTCGGCAAGAGCCTCGTCTGCCAGCGCATCAAGTTCGGTCGAGCGCCGGGCGGCGCGATTTGTGCCCGCATGCCCGCTCAACAAGCTTGCGATTGAAATATCCTCGTCCAACGTTTCCCAGTGCAGGCCGACGCGGCTTAATTCGACCTGTTCGCGTTCGGCAGGCGTCGCGCATAACAGCCGCGGAAACCAGGCGAGGGGAGCGCCGAGCGTTCGCCCGTCGGTCAGATCGACCCACATGGTGTGGTCGTCAAAGCGGACACTGGTTGCGCAAACGGTCATGAATTTTGCGAACGCGGCTTCGACCTGCTGCGGCGTCGCGAAGCGGCCTTCGGCGGCGTCGCGCAGCCCGCGATCGATGCCGGCGAGTTCTTCCGGCGTCGGCTCATAGTCGCCAGCCTTAAAACCGGCGTCGAGGTCAAGCGCGAAGTCGGCAAGTGCATTCTGCGCCTCGGGCGGCCAAGCCTCGATGCGCTCCAGGACCTCGGTCAGTTTTTTCGTTTTCATGGATTTGAATGTACCAAGTTGCCTGCAAGTTGTCTGCGGCAGCAGGCGGGAGCAGCCCAATTCGCTCGCGGCAAAAGTGTGTCGGAGACAACGACATTCGTCTGCAGGTTAGTGGCAGAGCTATTTAAGCGGACCATAGTCTGATGCCCGATGGGCAGGGACTCGCGCGATATCATAAGAGAACTGGAGGCCGATGGGTGGGTGGCGCCATATCGGCGCAACGGGCAGCCATCGCCACTACAAGCATCCGACAAAATCGGGTAAGGTGACGGTGCCCCATCCGGAAAAGGGGACTTGCATCCAAAGACTGTCCGCTCGATCTACAGGCAGACAGGATTGAAGGAGCCACGGTGAGCAAGACGGCGGGTTACATTGCTCTCGTCCACAAAGACAAAGACACCAGCTACGGTGTCAGCTTCCCCGACGTGCCCGGCTGCATTTCGGCCGGCGATACGTTTGAGGAGGCGATTGATAACGCGTCGCAAGCGCTTGCATGCCATCTCGCCATCATGCAAGCGGGCGGCGATCCGATCCCCAATGCGCGGAGCTTGGAAGAGCTAAAGCAGGCTGCGGAGTTCGTTGAAGATTCCGCCGATGCGGTCGTGGCGTTTGTCGCTCCGCAGGACGATCAAGTGACAACCCTGCAATCAGCGTCGTAGCCGCGCATTTCACTCGCGGCAAAAGTGTATCAAATGCCGATCCGCTTGCCCATTCGTCATTCCGGGATGCGCCCTCTTGGGCGCAGACCCGGAATCCAGAACCGAGCGCCACGCTTCTGGATTCCGGGTTCGCGCGAAGACGCGCGCCCCAGAATGACGGGCAAAACCTTGACTGGAAGTACTAGGCCTATTGTCCGTGGTTTAATCGGACGCAGGCTGATGATCTTGCTTGATGAAAGCAGGCGCGGTGGTCGCTCGAAACATACGGAGGCTTCGGGTCGCGCGCGAGCTCTCGCAGGAGATGCTTGCCGTCGACGCCGGGATCGACCGGACCTATGTCAGCCGTCTCGAGCGGAGACTTGAAAATCCGAGCGTCGCGGTTCTCGAAAAACTGGCTCGCGCCCTCTCTTCGAATATCGAGGAATTTTTCACGACGCCGCGCGCCGGGGAGGGCGGTGCGCCGCCTCGCGTCGAGGGCGAAACATGAAAGGCAAGGGAAGCGACTTCCCTCGCAATGTCGTAAGACTGCGCGCGTCCCGGCCTGGCCCGCCGGGTACCGCCGAAATTCTCGAGGGTCTGGAATTGATGACGGCCTTCCTAAGGATTGAGACCGGACGAGACAGGAAGAAGGTTCTCGATCTGGCGAAGCGGCTTGCGCCCATCGCCGCGGACGGAAAGACATGAACGCGTCCAGGCTCACGACCGCCGATGGAGAGCAGAAATCCGCAGGGCCGTCTAGAAACACCGCGTCATACGCGGGCTTGACCCGCGTATCCATCCGTCTTCGCAAGAGTCTTTCGAGCAGGATGGATTGCCGGGTCAAGCCCGGCAATGACGCAGTCATGTTGCTAACCCGCCTCCGAGCAGGGTAAACAACTGATGCGTTGCTTTCTTGCGTTTCTGCTGATCGCGGCCCTGGCCGGACCCGCGCTCGCCCAGGATCAGCCAAAATCCCTCAAGACGGTGAGAATCCACGAGCCGGCGCCCGGGCAGCCCACCCTCTACGCGATCGATGAAGACGGTACGGTGCGGATCGACTGGCCCGCCGTCGAAACGCTCGCCACGTCGAAAGCGGATCGCACCGTCCTGCGGATCGCACAATTGATGCTGGCGATCAGGGACGGGACATGGAAGCCGGTGAGATGAGGGCCGGGATCGCAGCGGAGGTTATCAGCGATCCGACCGTGATGAGCGGCGATCCCGTCGTGAAGGGAACGCGGATTTTGGCCGAAACAATCCTCGGCTACCTCCGTGCCGGCGTTTCGCCGCAGGCGATCTTCGAAGACTACCCGAGCTTGCCGGTCGACGGGATCGATGCGGTGGCCCGGTGGGCGGAGAAGACCTATGGCGCCGACTGAAAGTCGGCCGCTCCGGGGACCGCCATTCGTTGAGGGACCGCTTTCTGATCGACGAATGTCTGAGCGGATCGCTGGTAGCCGCTGCGAAAGCCCGAGGGTACGAGGCCGAATATGTGCCCTTCATCGGAAAGGGCGGTTGGCAGGACTGGAATTTAATACCTTATGCCAGTGCCAACGACTATATCGCCCTGATGCTGAACAGACGTGATTTCCTGAAGCAGCATGCCAAGCTGGAGATGCATCCCGGATTGGTGATCCTCATTCCACAGGCGCCCAACAACCAGGGAGATCATCAGGTCGCGCTTTTGAAAAAGCGCTGGAAGCCTTCGCGGTGATGAATGATGACCTCGTCAATAAGGTGATGGAAGTTCTCGCGGACGGAAGTGTGCACGTTCGCGAGTGGAACGCCGGCGAACATGACATCGGCCACATTGGCAAGCCTAACTGGCCGTAGCACCAGGCTCGCTCAGCCTCTACGTCATCGATGAAGACGGCACCGTACGGATCGACTGACGCGCCGTCGAACCGTTCGCAGCGTTGAAAGCGGATGGCACCGTGCTGCCGCTGGCCCAATTGATCCTGGCGATCATGGACGGGACGTGGAAGCCGGCGCGATGACGTGCAAAGTAGCGCAACATCACGGCTCACGTTTGCCGCGTTCTAGATCTGCGACTTCGCTTGATCTTTCTCGGTGCATTAAGCAAAGAAATTCCGAGCTTGTCGAGCCATTCCATAATCTCGCTCTTTTTATATTTGAGTTCTAAAAAATGCATCATATCGGGCCCCATTCCGTGAAATTTCTGCCCTAGCCCGAAGTATTTAGAGATGTCATCGTACATCATAAGACTGCGCACCAACCCGATAGATGTGCTCGCCACATAACTTTCCTTGTAGGCTGTTTTAAACTCTTCGGTAACGAGAGCCTCAATGTCGCCAATTTTTTTAAGACCGAATTGCTTCAGCTCGTCTAAAAATTGAGCATTTGTGTTGTCTTCGATTGCTACACCTAACTCGGAACTCATCTCCGATGTAAATTTTGCAATTGAGATTGAGTTGATCTCGGTTTCGGAAATTTGCCGAATGCTTTTTCGCGATAAATTGGATCTGTATTGATCAATTTCTCGGGCAATCTCATCAAAGGCGCTGTCGACGATTTAAGCATGCCCGAGTATAAATTCAACTTTCGCTGGATTTTAGTCGGTAGAGCGACGCCAAATTTAAAGGAGCGATCATGCGCTAATTCGGCCCATGCGTGCTGAAGGACAGTTCTAATTTGGACTTCAAATTTTAACGTTCCGATGCCCTCGTACTCTGGAAGCGTATCTCTTTCTTTTCCTAGAGAGCAGACAAAGTGCGTTGATCTGTAACCAATTCTATCCTCACCCAGATCGGCCGATCGATCATGGCTATTTTGCTCGTCAATATTGAAGAGCGCACGAATTGCTTTGGAGATTTGTAACGCTTCTTCCTCAAGGTAAGTGACGACTCGTACTCCCGAAAGATCAGTGAGTTGCTCCTTTGGATCGGAGTACTCCTTGCGTCTAACCTTTTCCAATGCACCCTCGACGCTTTTGGTCCTTTCCTCGACGCTAAGATGTTCGAGACGTTGCTTTTTCAGCATGTTAGTTATCAGCGAAGCGACGGCAGTAGATAGCCTTTCATGTCGAGGAATGACTTCGATAAGCCAATCGTGAGTTGCGTCATCCGACGTGTCTTGTTGCATCATAAATAAGCGTCTAGCTCTCCTCAGTTTTCATATCCAGAAAGTACGGTTATCCTCCGCGACAGTTGACGACCTCGCGAGCCACACGAAATTCCTCACGAACACCCCGTCGTGCTCCCGCACGTATCGCACTTCATGCAGGTGCCGTTGCGCACCAGCGAGAAATGCCCGCATTCGCCGCACATTTCGCCTTCGTAGCCCTTGGCCTTGGCTTCGGCGCGGCGTTCGGCCTTCGACGGCGCGGCTTGGGCCGCGGCGCCGGCGCGGCTCCATTGCAGGGCTTCGAGTTTTTCGGTCGGCGACAGGTCGTGCTGGGCTTCCTGCTTCAGCGCGGTGGCGCCTTCCAGGGCGTCGGAGACGCGGGAGGAGGAGAGGGACGTGACGGAGGCCCCACCCCGGCTCGCCGAGGCGTGCTCTTGCACGCCAGGGCTCGCCGACCCTCCCCCTGCAGGGGAGGGTGAAGAGCCGCCGCGCACCACGTGAAGATTATCCGTGCGCGAACGGGTCAGGCCCTTCGACACGTATTTGGTCGAGTGCGAGGGGTCGGGCTGCTTGCCTTCCTCGACGCCCTTGCCGAGGGCGTCGAAGTTGCTCTCGTTGGGGTCGACATGGGCGAGGTCGAAGCGGGACATGTAGCTGACCGCGAGTTCGCGGAACACGTAGTCCAGGATCGAGGTGGCGTATTTGATCGAATCGTTGCCCTGCACGGGCCCTGCGGGCTCGAAGCGGGTGAAGGTGAAGGCGTCGACATATTCCTCCAGCGGCACGCCGTATTGCAGGCCGAGCGAGACGGCGATCGCAAAATTGTTGATGAAGGAGCGCAGCGCTGCGCCTTCCTTGTGCATGTCGATGAAGATCTCGCCGATCCGGCCGTCGTCATATTCGCCGGTGCGGAGATACACCTTATGCCCGCCGACCACGGCTTTTTGCGTGTAGCCCTTGCGTCGGTCCGGCATTTTTTCGCGCTCGCGCATCACCACGATGCGCTCGACCAGGCGCTCCACGACTTTCTCGGAGAGCTGCGCGGTGCGCGCGGCCATCGGCTTGTCCAGGAACGCCTCGATGGCGTCGTCTTCCTCGTCGTCGTCTGATATCAGTTGCGAGTTCAGCGGCTGCGACAGTTTTGAGCCGTCCCGGTAGAGCGCGTTGGCCTTCAGCGCCAGCTTCCACGACAGCAGGTACGCGGACTTGCAATCCTCCACCGTGGCGTCGTTCGGCATGTTGATGGTTTTGCTGATCGCGCCCGAGATGAACGGCTGCGATGCCGCCATCATGCGGATGTGGCTCTCCACAGACAGATACCGCTTGCCGACCTTGCCGCAGGGATTGGCGCAGTCGAACACGCTATAGTGCTCGGCCTTGAGGTGCGGCGCGCCTTCCACCGTCATCGCGCCGCAGATGTGCACGTTGGCGGCCTCGATCTCGCGCTTGCTGAAGCCAACGGCGGCAAGCAGGTCGAAATTCGGCGCGGCGATGGCATCGGCTGAGATGTTCAGCACCTCGCGCAAAAAATCCTCGCCAAAGGTCCATTTGTTGAAGGCGAATTTGATGTCGAACGCGGTGGGGAGGGCGGCTTCCACTTTTGCCAGGGCTTCGTCGGTAAAACCTTTGGCCTTCAGCGTGGAGACGTTGATCGCCGGCGCATTGCTGAGCGAGCCATGGCCGACGGCGTAGGCCTCGATCTCCGCGATGTCGCTCTCGCGGTAGCCGAGCGCGCGCAGCGCTTCCGGCACGGCGCGGTTGATGATCTTCCAGTAGCCGCCGCCGGCCAGCTTCTTGAATTTCACCAGCGCAAAATCCGGCTCGATGCCGGTGGTGTCGCAATCCATCACCAGGCCAATGGTGCCGGTCGGCGCCACCACGGAAACCTGCGCGTTGCGGTAGCCATGCAGTTCGCCGAGTTCGAGCGCCCTGTCCCAGGCGGCCTTGGCGTGCTCGACGATGTCGGCCCGCGGCACGCTGGCATAATCCAGCGGCACCGGGTTGACCGCCAGCGCCTCGTAGCCGCGCGATTCGCCATGCGCGGCGCGGCGGTGGTTGCGGATCACGCGCAGCATATGCGCTGAATTCTTCTTGTAGCCGGGGAAGGGGCCGAGTTCTTTCGCCATCTCGGCTGATGTCGCATAGGAAACGCCAGTCATGATCGCGGTCAGCGCGCCGCACAGCGCGCGGCCTTCCTTGCTGTCGTAGGAGAGGCCCATGGTCATCAACAGGCCGCCGATATTGGCGAAGCCGAGGCCCAGCGTGCGGAATTCGTAGGACAATTCCGCGATCGCCTTGGAGGGGAACTGGGCCATCATCACCGAGATTTCGAGCACGATGGTCCACAGCCGGACGGTGTGTTCGTAAGCGTCGACGTCGAAGGTTTTCGCGTTCCCTCCCCCTGCAAGGGGGAGGTCGCCATGCGAAGCATGGCGGGAGGGGGTCCCGCTGCCCTCGATCCCCACCCGGCTCGCCGAGGCGCGCAATGGCGCGCCCGGGCTCGCCGACCTCCCCTTTTCAAGGGGAGGTGACAACGCCGTGCTGTTGTAAAATGTAATCAAATTCAGCGACGCCAGATTGCAGGCGGTATCGTCCAGGAACATGTATTCCGAGCAGGGATTGGAGGCGCGGATGTCGCCGGACGCCTTGCAGGTGTGCCAGTCGTTCATGGTGGTGTTGAAGTGCAGCCCGGGGTCGGCCGAGGCCCAGGCGGCGTGGCCGATCTTTTCCCAGAGCTCGCGCGCATCGAGCGTCCTGGCGACCTTCTTGTTGGTGCGGTTGATCAGGTTCCATTTGCCGTCGGTCTCCACCGCGCGCAAGAAGTCGTCCTTCAGCGAGACGGAGTTATTGGAGTTCTGGCCGGAGACGGTCAGATAAGCCTCCGAATCCCAGTCGGTGTCGTAGGTCGGGAAATCGATCTCCTTGTAGCCTTGCCGCGCGAACTGGATGACGCGCTTGATCATGCCGTCGGTGACCAGCGAACGGCGCGCCAGTTTTATTTCGCGGCGCAGCGCCGGGTTCTTCTCGGGGTCGAAGCAGTCGTCGCCGGAGCCCTCGCAGTTGACGCAGGCTTTCAGGATCGCCTTGAGGTGTTTCTGGTTGATCTTGGAGCCGGTCACCAAGGCTGCGACCTTCTGCTCCTCCTTCACCTTCCAGTCGATATAGGTCTCGATATCAGGATGGTCGGCGTCGACCACCACCATCTTGGCGGCGCGCCGTGTGGTGCCGCCGCTCTTGATCGCGCCCGCGGCGCGGTCGCCGATCTTGAGGAAGCTCATCAAGCCGGACGAGCGGCCGCCGCCGGAAAGCCGTTCGCCTTCGCCGCGCAGCCGTGAAAAATTCGAGCCGGTGCCGGAGCCGTATTTGAACAGCCGGGCTTCGCGCACCCACAGGTCCATGATGCCGCCCTCGTTGACGAGGTCGTCCTGGATGCCCTGGATGAAGCAGGCGTGCGGCTGCGGATGCTCGTAGGCCGATTTCGATTTTGTCAGCTTGTGGGTGAAGGGATCGACGTAATAGTGGCCCTGGCCGGGGCCATCGACGCCGTAGGCCCAGTGCAGGCCGGTGTTGAACCATTGCGGCGAGTTCGGCGCCACCATCTGTTTTGCGAGCATGTAGCGCAGTTCGTCGAAGAAGGCGCGCGCGTCGTCTTCGGAGGTAAAATAGCCGCCCTTCCAGCCCCAATAGGTCCAGCAGCCGGCGAGGCGGTCGAACACCTGTTTTGCGGAGAGTTCGCTGACGAAGCGCTCCTGCTCCGGCAGGTTGGCCAGCGCCTCGGTGTCCGGCACCGAGCGCCACAGCCAGGACGGCACGGTCTCTTCCTCTATCCTTTTCAGCCGGGCGGCGACGCCGGCTTTGCGAAAATACTTCTGCGCCAGCACGTCGGAGGCGACCTGCGACCAGAACTCCGGCACCTCGACATTCTCCAGCCGGAACACCACCGAGCCATCGGGATTGCGGATCTCCGATGTCGTCATTCTGAAATCAATTGATGCGTAGGGTGACTGGCCGTCGGTGGTGTAGCGCCGTTCGATTCGCATGGTCGTGCCCCGTTCTTGTTCTGACCGGGCCGCTTGGCGGTGCCGGGGTGGTTTTCCTTGAGCGAATTTTCATCCGCGGTTCAGCCGGTGGAC
>NZ_DASYMN010000278.1:0-52869 GCF_036009065.1 Bradyrhizobium sp.
GGTCCGCCTATAGACGCCGGCTTGAGCCGGTCTGTTTCTACCCCTCTCCCGAAACAAGAGGTCAAAAGTGCTCTCCTTCTTCACCCTCTCCCGCCCCGAAAGGTAAGAAGCGCGTCGGCCTGGCATGGCTCAGCCGGCGCAGCGGGCATTTTATCGCCAAGTCTTCTTCTTTTTCCAGCGCCGTTCGCCCCGCGCGCCTGCTTCCTTTGCGCCCAGGTAGAACTCCTGGATGTCCTTGGAATGCATCAGCCGTTCGCAATTGTCGTTCATGACGACGCGGCCGATTTCCAGCACATAACCGTAATGCGCGGTCTCCAGCGCGACCTTGGCATTCTGCTCCACCAGCAGGATCGACATGCCCTGCTCTTCATTGACGCGGCGGATGATGGTGAAAATCTCTCTTACCAGGATTGGCGACAGGCCGAGCGACGGCTCGTCGAGCAGCAGCAGCGTGGGGCGGTTCATCAGCGCCCGCCCGATCGCGAGCATCTGCTGCTCGCCGCCCGACAGCTGACCGGCGCGCTGATCGACCCGCTCCTTCAGCCGCGGAAAATAGCCGTACACCCGCTCAAGATCGTCCGCGACCGCGTCGCGATCCCTGCGCGGATAGGCGCCCATCATCAGGTTCTCGCGCACGCTTAGGAAAGGAAACACCTCGCGTCCCTCCGGCACATGGCTGAGGCCCGCCCGCACGATCCGGTCGGCTTCCATGCGCTGGATCGGTCTGCCCAAAAATTCGATCGAGCCTTTTTGCGGATCGATAATGCCCGAAATGGTCTTGAGCACCGTGGTCTTGCCGGCGCCGTTGGCGCCCAGCAACGTGACGATCTTGCCGCGGGGAACCTCGAGGCTGATGCCCCGGATGGCCATGATCGGCCCGTAATAGCTCTCGATGTTGCTGAGCTTCAGGATGACGTCGGGCGCGCTCATGACATCAGGCCCCAAGATACGCGGCGACGACGTCGGGATGGACCTGAACCTCGGCGGGCGAGCCCATCGCCAGCACGCGGCCGTAGTTCAGCGCGATGACGCGGTCGGACACGCGATTGACCAGCGTCATGTCGTGTTCGACCATCAGCACGGTGACGCCGAGTTCAGTCTTCATGTCGCGGATCCAGAACGACATGTCGCCGGTCTCCTCGACGTTCAGCCCGCTTGACGGCTCGTCGAGCAGGATCAGCTTCGGCTCCGTGCACAGCGCGCGGGCAAGCTCGATTACCTTGCGAACGCCGTACGGCAGCCCCGAGATCAGCTTGTCGCGATAGGCGGCAAGGTCGAGGAATTCGATGACCTGCTCGACACTGCGGCGATGCGCCTTCTCGGTTTCGCGCACGCTCGGCAGGAACAATAGCTCCTGCCAGAGCCGCGTGGTGGAATGCCGATGCCGTCCGACCAGAAGGTTGGAGAGCACGGTGGCGTTCTCGAACAGTTCGATGTTCTGGAAGGTGCGCGCGATGCCGAGCTTGGCGATGCCGAACGCGGGTTGTTCGGTAATGTCCTGATCCTCGAAATAGATCCGTCCCGAGGTCGGGCTGTAGATGCGCGAGATCAGGTTGAAGATCGAACTTTTTCCGGCGCCGTTGGGGCCGATGATCGAGAGAATCTCGCCCTTCTCCACGGCGAAGCTGACGGAGTCCACGGCCTTGAGGCCGCCGAAATGCAGCGAGATATTCTCGGCGCGGAAATAGCTCATCGGTTGCGCTCCGATTTCACGTAGATCTTCTGCCGCTTGAAGGTGGCGCGCTTGTAGAGCGGGAACAGCTGGAAAAACAGCTTTATCTTCAACCAGCGCCCGTAGAGGCCGAGCGGCTCGAACAGCACGAACAGGATGATGATGATGCCGTAGATCGCGCCCTTCAGGCCGTTGGCGGAGGCGAACGCGGCGACACTGTCCCTGATCTGAGCGGCCTTGCCGGCGCCGGCGCCGAACGTCGTTGCGACACCGGCGATGACGCCGGGAATATCGTCCTTCAGAAAGGTCAGGAACGGATCGACCATGACGATGAAGATCGCGCCCAGCACGGCGCCGTGCAGGCTGAACGCGCCGCCGATGATGATCACGATGATGAACTCGATCGAGAGCTGCAGCGTGAACATTTCCGGGCTGATGAAGGACAGCTTGTGGGCGAACAGGCAGCCGGCGAACCCGGTAATCCCCGCGCTGATGGCGAACGACTTGACCTTGTAGAGCGAGACGTTGACCCCCATGCTTCGCGCCGCGGTCTCGCTGTCGCGGATCGCAACGAAGGCGCGGCCGGTCGGCGAGCGCAGCAGGTTGAGGGAGCCTATGATGGTCAGGATCAGCACGCCGAGACAGAGGAAGTAAAACGCCGGGCTGTCGCGCGGCACCGCGGTGCCGAGCAGCTGGATCGTCTTGACCCGCATGCCCTCATTGCCGTGGGTGACGCTCTCCCACCGCGCCAGGATTTCCTCGACAATGAAGGCAAAGGAAATGGTCGCGATCACAAGGTAGATGCCCTGCAGCCGCAGCGCCGGGAATCCGACCATCGCGCCGACAATCCCGGTCAGGAGACCGGCGGCCAGGAAATATACCGGAAACGGCACGCCGAACTGCTGCAGATAGGCGGTGGTATAAGCGCCGATGGCGAGAAAGGCGGCATGGCCCAGCGACGCCTGCCCGGTGAAGCCGGTGAGGATCAACAGCCCGACGCCGACGGTGGCGTAGATGCAGACGAACACCAGCTGACTCATAATATAACTGGACAGAACGAACGGCGCGATCGCCAGAACCACGAGCAGGCAGCCATAGGACCAGACATAGCCGCTGTGCGGAAACAGTTTTATGTCATCCTCATAGTCGGTCTTGAACATGAACCGCATGGCGCTCAGACCTTCTTGCGCATATGAAGGCCGAACAGGCCTTCGGGCTTGAGCAGCAGCACCACCAGCAGCACGATGTAGGGCGCGACATCCTTCCAGCCCTGAGGCAAATAGAAGCCGGCCATGCTCTCGATCACGCCGATCAGCACGCCGCCCACCACGGCACCGGGAATCGAGCCGAAGCCGCCGAGCACGGCGGCCGGAAACGCCTTCAGCCCGAGCACGAGGCCGACATTGGAATGAATGAAGGTGATCGGCGCCAAAAGCACGCCGGCACAGGTCGCGACCGCCGCCGAGATCGCCCATACGATCGACACCACGCGCTTGACCGGAATGCCCATGTAATAGGCCGCCAGCATGTTCTCGGAGCTGGCGCGCATCGCGGTGCCCAGCGTCGTCTTGTTGAAGAAGACGTAGAGCAAGGCGCACAGGATGATGGTCGCGGCAATCACCGAGAGCTTGTCATAGGCCAGCACCAGCGAGCCGATCCGCAATACGCCCTGGCTGAACGGCGTTTCGATCGTGAAGTCGTCGGTACCCCAGACCATGCCGACGATGGAGCGCAGGAAATAGCCGAGCCCGATGGTCGCCATGATGATGGAGAACTGCGGATAGCCGAGGATGGGGCGCACCACCAGCCGTTCGGCAAGCATGCCGAACAGCGCCATCGCCGCCACCGCGCCGGCAAAACCGATCCAGTAATTGAGGCCGAGAATGCCGATGAAGGTGAACGCGAAGAATCCGCCCAGCATCATCAAATCGCCCTGGGCGAAGTTGACGACCTCGGTCGCCTTGTAGACCAGCACAAAGCCGAGCGCGATCAGGCCGTAGACGCAGCCGAGCGCAATCCCGCTGACCAATTGCTGAACGAAGTCCAGCATTGCCACCCTCCCCCGATGCGCGGCGGTTCTTAAGACCGCCTTTGCCGCATCCTTCAGTCGTTGCGCGGTGTTTCGCGCCTCAGCCCGGTTCGGGCCGAAAATCGTTGCATTGTCCGGCGGTTATTGAGCCCAAAGCACCGTTCCCTGTCAACCAAGCACGGATTGCCTCGAAGAACGCCCGCAACAGGGGGAAATCACGCGAAATGAGGTTGTAGACGCTTTCTAATAGCGGTGTGTTTGATTTATTCTCCTGTCAATAAGCGGGCTCGCATGCATGTGACCGATCGCGGTCAACGACGGGAGAGCAACGACAATGAGAGCAATGATCCTGATATTTGCGATGCTTTATTCCGCATCCGCGCTTGCCCAGGACAAGCCGCCGGCGGCGGCCAAGCCGGCGCAGACCAAGTCGAAAGCCGCGCCGGCCAAACAGAAACCGCTATCGATCGCCGCGAAGTTGCAGGCATGCCTGGAAATCGACGATGCGACAAAAGAGCGATTGAATTGCTACGACGCGATCTTTCCGCCCAATCCGAAGCCCAAGGCGCCTGCCGCCAAAGGCGTGATGGATTGCCGTTTCATCAAGGAAGAGGACGAGCGGCTGACCTGCTTCAACGGCTTTGCGGAGAAGATTCCAAAGCTGCCGCGTTGAGCGCGGCGCAGGCGTTGATGCGGGTCATGATCTGTCGTGAACGCGTGCCATCGTCAGGATTCACGATCTTGCGCGTTTGCGCTGAACGCCGGCGCGGCGCCCTTTCCCCCGCGGTTCTGACCGAATCGATTTTTTTCGGGCTACCGGCGGATCAGCAGGTTCGGAGGACTGGGCGCTGGCGAAAGACTGCCGCAGCGTATCGATGGCGCCGGTCAGACCTCCAACCTGTTCGGCCAGCCGCTTTGCGTCGGCCTGCTGAGCCGTGACAAGGCGTTTTAGGACCTGCAACTGATCCTGCACGGCCTGCAGCTGGTCGATCGATTCCTGCTGGGAGGCTTCCAGGCTCCTGGTTTTCTCGACCAGCTGCTCGGAAGCTTGCGTAGCGCGGGCCTGCATCAGGCGAAGCGAGGTGGTGCGTTCCTGTTCGGGCGAGTTGCCGGTATAGGCCCGCCACAGGCCGACGGAACTTGCCCCCAGCACCACAAGCACGAGCGCACCCGCAGCCAGCGCGACCGGCTGGGACCCGATACGCCGCAGGACGTTCGTCTTGGGTTGGTCGGACAGGACTTTCATCCAGGTTCCAACGGCACGGCGCGGTGAAAGTTCCCGAAGGGACGCATGGGGTCCGGCAAAGACGGCCTCGGAAAATGGCCTTGCAACGCGGCGCCGACTTCGCACCATGTCTGCCGCATCAAAACCGGGACCGCAGGGAGCGGCTACGACGTGTTCGATAGCCGGTTTTCGCCTGCGAGTTCGAGGTCCTCAAAAATCCGATTCTCCCTGAAGCCGCGGTTGTCGTTGGGGTTGCGCGGTTCATCCATCCAGACGGCCCCGATCAGGCTGTAGGTTTTCCTCGCCTCGTCCGTGATCTTTCCCTTCACGCTCTTGTTGATTGCAGCAACGGTCTCGACAATTTTGGTCAGGTCTTATCCAGCGCTGGCGAGCAAGGAGAAATGGAAGTTTTAGGAGTCGCCTCAACAACCTGATTATCCGCATGCTTGACTGCGATCGAAACAGGTTTTGCATTAGCGGCGCCGCTGCAAAAAGCAGATATGGCCGGCCGTCATCTGTTATCAATCGTTTGGCGGCGGCGCTGTTGGATTGCGACATGTCGAGCCGGTGGTGGGGATCCCGATTGCCGAGGGCGCATTTCGATCATATTCAAAGGTCGCCCAGACCATTTCCGGATGCCCCTCCGGGCGCACCACGACATGCAGGCCGGTCATTGCAACGGTCACCGAACGCTGCGGCCGTGTCGTATCCACCTTCAGTTTGCCGTTGCCTGCCATGCCGCTTTGAATTTGACGACCCCCGTGGGAAGCTCTTGCTCGGCCGACGCTGCAATCAGCTTGCTCTCGTCCTCCGGCGCGTCGCACCGTTTACCCGCCTTTGCAAGACTCAACGTGCAAGACATTGCGAGGCACACAACGAGCGGGATTGCACCACCATGCATGCCGGATTTCCTGTTGAAGATCAGCCGTTTTCCGGGGCGCCGGCACGCAGCCACTCCTTGATATCGTCCAATATCTTTTGTCCGGAAATCTCCGTGCCGTCATTCAGCGTGATCTTGTAATTTGCGTCGGTGACGAACGGACCAGTTTTCGGCATCTGCGGCTTTGCGCACCATTGGCCCTGCAATATCTGAAAAAACGCCGTGTCGAGCTTGTTGTTCGGGTCGATGAGCGGCACAGGCTTTCCTTCACATTGCTTGTTTGGAACGGTGCCTGTGATGAATGAATTGTAGTCTATCTGCCAAAAAAACCCATGGCCGGAGTCGCCGGCGCTCGAAAACCCCTGCGCATCAATCTTGTCCAAATACTCTTTAAAGCGGAGAAATGTGATAGCCATTTTGCCCTCCGAAATTCGATGCAAATAAATAAAGTGAGAAAGTACCATGGAGCGAGATTCTTGCCGATACAATTTTCGCGACAATTCGCCGCTTTGCTCAGAGTTCAGTCGAAGGCTCCCGGGGCGACCTATTGAAAAACAGCCCAAGAATTGACGTCAGATGATATCCCGATCGCTGCAAATACTCCTGATCGGCCTGGCCGGCGCCTCCTGGACCGACGCTGAAACCGTCGAGGTCGAGCATCGCGGAGCCGTAGACCTGAAACCTTTCGTTTGCCACGACATTACCCGAGGCAGCCTTGTCAATCGGGTCTGCTACGACGCGGCGAACCGGTCCATGATCGTCCAGCTGAACCCGGTCTATGTCCAGCATTGCGACATGCCGCAAGCGATGCTGGACGCGTTCCTGAACGCGCCTTCGATGGGGCAATATTACAAGTCGAAAATTGCACGCGTAGCGTCGAGTGGGCGCTATGATTGTCTTCCGCCTCAGGCTTCGAAACCTTAACCGCGGGCATCCATCCCGATGGGCAAATTCTTTCTTGTGATAATCGCCATCAGCGTCGCGCTCGTGCTGGGCACCGCGGTGCTCGTTACCCACTACTAGTTCGCTGCGAGCCGCTACTTCGGCGCGTGCAGGTTCGAGTCGCGCCAGTCTTTGGAGTGCGCACTCAACTCGTGGTCGCGCGCCTTTTTCAAATGCGAGTCCCTTGCGGCGCCGTCCGGGAGCTTGTCGGCCTTCCCGTTTTGAATGCCTGCAAGGCGGCGGTTTTCGTCGGCGTCGGGCATTGGCTTCATGACACACCTCCGATTTTTTCAGACCGGATAATGCGGCTTTTTTCAATTCGTTCCTGTGTCGGAAACCGTACGGCACTCCGATGCCCGGCTTGTGGAATACCCGGGGAACAATGCTCTGCCGCATGTTGCGCCATGACAAACGGGTTCGCGGAAGCAGATGCAGATCGGGCGGGGGCGGGATGGACGCCTGCGCGGGCATTTCTCGAGCACGCAGACGTCAAACTAACCCATCGGCGAGCTGGAACCAATTCGAGGTGAGACTGCCTGGCAAAGACGCGAGCCGGCATTTCAGCGGCCAATACCCGGCAGAACCATCGATGTATTTCGGGTTTATTTGGTCGGAGCGAGAGGATTTGAACCTCCGACCCCTAGTCTCCCAGACTAGTGCGCTAACCGGGCTGCGCTACGCTCCGATGCCGTGACGGCCTTGTTCCTGTAGCTTCTCGCAACGCTTGGCGCAAGAACCGCCACCGGCGAGCACCGCGAGTGGCGAGCAATCCAACCAAGCTAACAATTTAAGGTTGATCGCATGATTCATGCTTTTCGCTATACAATCTCAGATAGAGAAATATTAAATCAATGTAATCAGTGACTTGCGCGGCATTTGACTCTTGGAAAAAAGAGCGCATGTTGAGCATAATGGCTGATGGCTTACGGCTCTTTGACAGTGACAGCATCCCGGGGCCGTGCCGAACGTAGTTTACGCTTTGACTGGGTGAAAACAACTACCCAAGGTTGATGTCATGAGCGACGGTGCATTGACGCCCAAGCAGGCGAACGATGTTGCTCGGCCGTCCGCCAAAGAGTCTCCAGGCTGGACTGAGGGACCTATCAGGCACGCCCCCAGGCTGACCAAGCTTTGGAGCAGCTACCGGGCGTTCGTCGCTGTGATTACCTTGGTCGCGTTGCTGATATTGCCGTTCGTGAAAGACGGCGGCGTGATTGCTTTCACAATAGTGGTGCTGGCTGCGATGTGGTCACCACTGATAGGCAAGAAACTTGGAATACTGGATTAAGGCTCATCCATCAAGGTGAGACCGCTTCCACAAGATGCGCCGCAGCGCCGCAACGCGGGAGGTTCAAATCCTCTCGCACCTACCGCTGCATTCCAATTCGGCTCAACATCTGAAGCCGACAGTCCGGCGAAGCAGACGCGCTCAGCCCTCCTTCAGTGCGCCGTCGAGCAATTGCCGGCAGGCAAGCAGGTCCTGCAGCGCAGCCTCCAGCCGGGCGGTATCGGGTTTGCGTGCAGTGGCGCTCACGGCATTATTCGGGGGCGTTGCTCTCGGCGCAGCGGCCACGTTGGCCCGTACATTCGACGGCGGCTCCTCCGTGACCGCCTCATCCTCATCATCGCCGGTATCGATGACGACTTCCTCGTCATCGGCGTCGAGCTGCCCGCGCATCGCATCATCGCCGGCCGCGCCGAACGAAGGCATCGCGGACGACCCATCCACCAGCCCCTGCACCGACTTGACGCCATGCTCCCTGAGGATGCGCTGCACGCCGCGAATGGTGTAGCCCTCGCCGTACAGCAGCCGGCGGATCCCCTTGAGCAGATCGACATCGTCGGGGCGGTAATAGCGCCGGCCGCCGCTGCGCTTCATCGGCTTGATCTGGGTGAACCGCGTCTCCCAGAAGCGCAGCACGTGCTGGGGGATGTCGAGGTCGTCGGCGACCTCGCTGATGGTGCGGAACGCGTCCGGCGCCTTGTCCAAGGGCCAAGCTCCTCTTTCAATCTTGCGTTGAACGCAGAACTAGTGGTCTTTGCCTTCGGCGCCCGGACTGCTGCTGCCATTGCTGTTGATGCGCTGCTTCAGAATGGCCGACGGCTTGAACACCATTACGCGGCGCGGCGAGATCGGCACCTCGGTGCCGGTCTTCGGGTTGCGGCCGATGCGCTGGCCTTTCTTGCGCACCATGAACGAGCCGAACGAGGACAGTTTCACGGTCTCGCCTTTCTCCAGGCAATCGGTGATCTCTTTCAGCACCAGTTCGACGAAGGCGGACGACTCCGTACGCGACAGCCCCACCTTCTGGTAGACGGCTTCGCACAGATCGACGCGTGTCACTGTCTTTCCGGTCGCGCTCATCGCCTGCCCCAAACTCACGGCGAACAATTGATCCCTGAAATTAAGAGCTTAAAGACCCACGGTCAACAGCGCTCATCATGCATTGGCATGAAAGAAGAGCGCAAAACGCTTAGCCGTCATTGCGAGCGAAGCGAAGCAATCCAGTTTCGTAGGGTAGGCAAAGGCGCGTTTGCGCCGTGCCCACTGATACAACGCTATGGTGGGCACGCTTCGCTTTGCCCACCCTACAACTAACGCTGCGCTTACCAGCGCAGCAGCGCCGAACCCCAGGTGAAGCCGCCGCCCATGGCCTCCAGCAGCACCAGGTCGCCCTTCTTCACCCGCCCGTCGGCGACCGCGACCGCCAGCGCCAGCGGGATCGACGCCGCCGACGTGTTGCCGTGAAGATCGACCGTCAGCACCACCTTCTGCGGCGCAATATGCAACTTGTGCGCCGAAGCATCGATGATTCGTTTGTTGGCCTGGTGCGGAATGAACCAGTCGAGGTCATCGGCGGTGACTCCGTTGGCCTCGAACGCATCGACGATCACGTCGGTGATCATGCCCACGGCGTGCTTGAACACCTCGCGGCCTTCCATCCGCAGATGGCCCACCGTCTGGGTCGAGGAAGGGCCGCCATCGACATACAATTTCGACTTGTGCCGGCCATCCGAGCGCAGATGCGTCGACAGCACGCCGCGGTCGGACGACTTGCCCGGCTGTTGCTGCGCGTCTAGCACCACTGCGCCCGCGCCGTCGCCGAACAGCACGCAGGTGCCGCGGTCGTTCCAGTCCAGAATCCGCGAGAATGTCTCCGCGCCGATCACCAGTGCGCGCTTGAACGCGCCGCTGCGCAGGAAATTGTCGGCGGTCGCCAGCGCGAAGATGAATCCCGAACACACCGCCTGCAGGTCGAACGCGGCGCCGTGGCTGATGCCGAGCGCGCTTTGCACCGAGACCGCGGTAGCCGGAAACGTGTTGTCCGGCGTCGAGGTGGCCAGCACGATCAGATCGACCGACTGCGCATCGACCCCAGCGTCCGCCAACGCCGCCCGCGCCGCGTGGAGCGCCAGATGCGAGGTGAACTCGCCTTCCGCGGCGATATGGCGCTGCCGGATGCCGGTGCGTTGGACGATCCACTCGTCCGAGGTATCCACCTTCGCCGCCAGTTCGGCATTGGTCAGGATCCGCTTCGGCAGATAAGCGCCGCAGCCGAGCACGACCGAACGGTTCGCAGTCACGAGACAGCCTCCTGCGCGGCCGGCGCAGGACCAAGCGCGCTGCCGTCGCGGTTGAGCATTTGATTGATCTTGGTCAGGAGATCGTAGCGGACCATGTCATAGCCAACATCGATCGCGTAGGCAAAACCGTCCGCGTTGGTGCCGCCGTGGCTCTTCACGACAATGCCATTCAGTCCCAGAAACACCGCGCCGTTGGATTTATTGGGGTCCATCTTGTCGCGCAGCGCCTTGAAGGCGCCCTTGGCGAACAGGTAGCCGATGCGCGAGCGCCAGGTGCGCGCCATCGCGCTGCGCAGGTATTCGGAAAGCTGACGCGCGGTGCCCTCGGCCGCCTTCAGCGCGATATTGCCGCTAAAACCTTCGGTGACGATGACGTCGGCGGCGCCCTTGCCGATGCCGTCGCCTTCGACGAAGCCGATGAAGTCCAGCTGCGGCAGATCCGCGCTCCGCAGCAACTCCGCCGCCGCGCGGATTTCTTCGCCGCCCTTCATTTCCTCGACGCCGATGTTGAGCAAACCGACGGTGGGCCGTTCCAGGTCGAACAGCGCGCTCGCCATGGCGCTGCCCATCACCGCAAGCGCCATCAGATGGTGGGCATCACCGCCTATGGTCGCGCCGAGGTCCAGCACCACCGAATCGCCGCGCGTGGTCGGCCACACCGCCGCCAGCGCGGGACGGTCGATGCCAGCCAGCATGCGCAGGCAAAACCGCGCCATCGCCATCAGCGCCCCGGTATTGCCGGCGGACACCGCGACGTCGGCCTCGCCTTTCTTGACGGCGTCGATCGCCAGCCACATCGACGACGTCTTGCGGCCGCGGCGCAACGCTTGGCTCGGCTTGTCGTTCATGCCGACGGCGACGTCGGTATGAATGACCCGGGACGCCGCCTTCACCGCCGGGTGTTTTGCGAGTTGCGGCTCGATCAGCGCGCGGTCGCCGAACAGCAGGAATTCGGTGTCGGGATGCCGGGTCAACGAAATCGCGGCGCCGGGAATGACGACCGATGCGCCGATATCGCCACCCATGGCGTCAAGCGCGATTCGAACCTTTTGAGGCATGAACGTCCCGGGAACCTGATCTCTAGCGGCCTTGAAGCGCTCGGCCGCGCACGAAAGAATCGCTGCAAGCACCAGCGATGGGCGAAGCGCAGCGCTGCACTCCGGCCGGGCGGCGACAATAGCGTTTCTCAGGCCCGATACAACATCCCGGCCGCGCCGTTTTGTGCAGGCCACCCGCGCTGCTCCGGCATCGCTGTTACGAAGAAAAACAGCAAATTCAGTCAATTAGAGCCAATTCCAGAGCCAGTTCAGCACTCGCCTTGCCCGGCTGGTTCCGCTCAATCCCCTTTTGCTTTCTTGGAGTCCGACAAATCGGCGGCGGGCTTCAATGCCTTGAGCGCGGCGAACGGATGATCCTCCGGATCGTCGGGGGTCACCGGCAGGTCGAAAACCGCGCCGGGCTTGCGCGGATGGGGATCTACTCCCAGGAACAGTGCGTCGGTCGCGAGCCGTCCAAGATCGATTGACCCATCCACGATCGGCTCCGGCGGATCGGCAATCTCTGCGTCGCTTTCCGCGGCGTCATCGACGAGGTCCGCCAGCGCAGGGACCTGCTCCGGGGGCGAGAAAACAAGATCGATCGCCTCATCGATCTCGTTCTCGATCGGATCGAGCGTGACCACGCAGGTCTGTCCGACCCGCGCCTTGACGCGACCCGTGACATGCACGCGTCCCTCACGCATCAGCGCGAGATCGAGCGAGGCATTCACCGACATGACCTCGCGCAAGCCGCCCAGCGCGGCGAGCGCGCTGCGCTGGTTCGAACTCGCAGCAATGTCCCGATGCAATCCGGTTTCGGGGATCTGCGCGACCACGACTGGAACGCTCCAGGGATTTTCGCTATCCATCATGCCGGTCCCTTTACTGGTCGCAACGACGCAAACGGCGCGGGCGATGGAAACTGCCACGCCCCGTTGCCGAAAGTCGTGTCATCGAGCCCGGCCAACGCCCCGATCACCGCATTGGCATAGGCCGCGAGCTGCCGCGCATTTTCGATGCCGCGCCCGTCCAGGATATTTTTGCGCAGCGCCTGCGCCAACGGCTCGGCGCCCGCTTCCAGCGCGGCATCGTAGGCCGCGCTACGTCCGTAAAACGCCTCGCCGAATTTCTGCATGCGCTTGGGCACGGCGAGATCGCCGACGCCCAGTTCGCGCAAATTGGCGTCCATGTCGCCGCAGAAATGGTCGAACAGCGCCTGCGACAGGTGCGCGCCGTCAGCGACCGGCCGCAGCCGCCGCAGCACCATCCACAAATGCAGCAGCACCATGTCGAAACGACCGTTAACCGTGTCCGGCACGCCCAGGCCAGCATAAAACAAGGGTTCTCGCGCTTGCGCCACGATCATGCCATAGATGGCTTCGATGGTGCGGCGCGGGGGCGCGTGGGGTTTGCTGAAGTGATTGAACGGCCAAAGCATTGTGGGTTCCGCAAGCGAGCCCCAGAGGTTTGCCTGTTGGGCGCTCGCGCATGTTGCAATCCTCAATGCTGCCCGGTACGTCAACGCCTCGCCCGATGCAAGAGGATGGGGCCGGCCCCGCAATGACAGTTTCGAGCCAGAACCAACCCCGCGGCCGCGTGGCGCGCTGGCGCTCCCTGCGGTCGGCCGCGGCCGCCGCATTGATCTGCGCGGTGCTCGGCGCCTGCACCGGCGAGCAGTTTCAGAAGGGGTATATCCTGCCACCCGGCGCGCTCGAGCAAATTCCGATCGGCGCCAGCCAGGATCAGGTGCTGATCGTGATGGGGACGCCGTCCACGGTGGCGACGCTCAACGGCGAGGTGTTTTATTACATCTCGCAACGCGCCGAACGGAAGGTGCAGTTCATGAACCAGCAGGTGGTGGACCAGCGGGTGATCGCGATCTATTTCGACAAGAACCGCCAGGTGCAGCGCCTCGCCAATTACGGATTGCAGGACGGCAAGATCTTCGACTTCATCAGCCGGACCACGCCGACCTCGGGCCAGGAACTCAGCTACCTCGCGCCGCTGTTCAAGCTGCTCAGCTTCCGGTAGCCCCGTGTCCCGGACGCGGTGCGGCATCCTTCATGCCGCTCCGCAGAGCCGGGATCCCCCTTCCTTAGAGTCGCAAGCTGGGCCCCGGATCAGCGGCGCACCACGCCGCGAAGAGCGGCGCGTTGCGCAGCATCCGGGGAACGTACCGCGCCTGCGCCAAGGCGTCCGCTTGCCCATCGACAACGCATTCCCTAACCTCTCCCGCAACAAGAAATTCCAAACAGGGAGAAAATACCGTGACTCACCAGCTTTCCCGCCGCCGCGTGCTGACCGCAGCAGCAGGACTTTCCACGGCGGCCCTGTTGCCGCGTTCCAGCGACGCTGCCGACTGGCGGCCCACCGAGACCGTCCGCATCATCGTGCCGGCCGCGCCCGGCGGCAGCACCGACGTGATGGGGCGGCTGCTGGCGGCGCATCTGCAGGCGAACTGGGGCCAGCCGGCGGTGGTGGAAAACAGGTCGGGCGCCGGCGGCACCATCGGCACAGCGGAGGTGGTGCGCCAGAAGGGCGACGGCCACACCGTCCTGATCGGCAATCCCGGACCCAATGCGATCGCCTACAGCATCTACCGCAACATGACCTACAAGGCCGACCAGCTGCAGCCGGTCAGCAACCTGATCCGGATCCCGAACATCGTCTCGGCGCACCCTTCGACCGGGATCAAGTCGATTCCCGAGCTGATCGCCTACATCAAGGCCAATCCGGACAAGCTCACCTATGGCTCCTCCGGCATCGGGCAGAGTCCGCACCTCACCTTCGCCTGGTTCCTGCAACTCACCGGGCTCAAAATGGTGCACGTGCCGTTTCGCGGCGCCGGACCGGCGCTGCAGGCCGGGCTTGCCGGCGACATCCAGATCCTGTCGGATAATCTCTATCCGTCGCTGCCGCAGGTGCAGGACGGCAAGCTCAACGCGCTGGCCGTGACCACGCCGGAGCGGAGCGCCTCGGCGCCGGAAATTCCCACCATGCGCGAAGGCGCGCCGGAGCTCGCCAAATTCGACGTCTCGTCCTGGTTCGGTGTGTTCCTGCCAAAAAGCGCGCCGGCGCCGATCGTCGATGCGCTGAATACGCAGATCAAAGCGATGCTGGAGCGCGACGATATCAAGAAGAACATCGCCAATATGGGTGCGCGGTCGGACTACGGCTCGCCGCAACAGTTTTCCGACTTCGTCGCAGCGGAGACCGCAAAATTCGCGGGCATCATCAAGCAGGAAGGCCTGCAGATGGATGTGAATTGAGGCGTCTTGTGTCCCGGACGCGGTGCGGCATTCTTCATGCCGCTCCGCAGAGCCGGGACCGTCAAGAAGACAGCGCTCGTGACGACCCGGGCTTAGCAGCGCACCACGCCGCGAAGAGGCGGCGCGCTGCGCAGCACCCGGGGAACGCAGCAACTTCTCAAAGAAAAAGCCCCGCGGCTCCGGGCGCGGGGCTTTTGTTTCGATTCAGACGTCGCCAGATCAGTGCGCCAAAATCGCCAGCAGCAGCAGCGCCACGATGTTGGTGATCTTGATCATCGGGTTGACCGCGGGGCCGGCCGTATCCTTGTAGGGATCGCCGACGGTGTCGCCGGTCACCGCGGCCTTGTGGGCGTCGGAGCCCTTGCCGCCGTAGTGGCCGTCCTCGATGTACTTCTTGGCATTATCCCAGGCGCCGCCGCCCGAGGTCATCGAGATCGCGACGAACAGGCCCGTCACGATCACGCCCAGCAGCATCGCGCCGACGGCGGAGAACGCCGCCGACTTGCCGGCCGCACCGCCGCCTGCGATTGCGTAGATCGCAAAATAGACGAAGATCGGCGACAGCACCGGCAGCAGCGACGGGATGATCATTTCCTTGATCGCCGCCTTGGTCAGAAGGTCGACCGCCCGGCCGTAATCCGGCTTGTCGGTGCCCTGCATGATGCCCGGCTTTTCGCGGAACTGACGCCGCACCTCCTCGACGATCGCGCCGGCTGCACGTCCCACCGCAGTCATACCCATCGCGCCGAACAGATACGGCAGCAGGCCGCCGAACAGCAGGCCGACCACGACGTAGGGGTTGTTCAGCGAGAAGTCCGGCAGCACGCCTTGGAAGTACGGGTACTTCGCGGCGTTGGCGATGAAGAATTTCAAATCTTCGTTGTAGGCCGCGAACAGCACCAGCGCGCCGAGGCCGGCCGAGCCGATCGCGTAGCCCTTGGTGACCGCCTTGGTGGTGTTGCCGACCGCGTCCAGCGCGTCGGTGGCTTTGCGGACTTCCTTGGGGAGTCCGGCCATTTCGGCAATGCCGCCGGCATTGTCGGTGACCGGGCCGAAGGCGTCCAGCGCGACGATCATGCCGGCCAGCGCCAGCATGGTGGCGGTCGCAATGGCGATGCCGAACAGCCCGGCAAGGCTGTAGGTGACGAGGATGCCGGCGATGATGACGAGCGCCGGACCCGCGGTCGATTCCATCGAGATCGCCAGGCCCTGGATCACGTTGGTGCCGTGGCCGGTGACTGAGGAGGCCGCGATCGACTTCACCGGACGATAGTCGGTGCCGGTGTAGTATTCGGTGATCCAGATGATCAGCGCGGTAACGACAAGGCCGACGACGCCGCATTCGAACAGCGCCATGCCGGTGTACTTCACGCCGGCCAGCGGACCGAATCCGATCAGCCAGTAGATGACCAGCGCGACACCGATCAGCGACAGGATGCCGGTGGCGATCAAGCCCTTGTACAGCGCGCCCATGATCGACTGGCTGGCGCCGAGTTTTACGAAGAAGGTGCCGGCGATCGAGGTCAGGATGCAGACGCCGCCGATCGCGAGCGGCAGCGTCATCATATTGACCAGCAGCGGCGAGGTCGCAAAGAAGATCGCGGCCAGCACCATGGTGGCGACCGCGGTCACCGCATAGGTCTCGAACAGGTCGGCCGCCATGCCGGCGCAGTCGCCGACATTGTCGCCGACGTTGTCGGCGATGGTCGCCGGGTTGCGCGGATCGTCCTCGGGGATACCGGCTTCGACCTTGCCGACCAAGTCGCCGCCGACGTCGGCGCCCTTGGTAAAGATGCCGCCGCCGAGACGGGCGAAGATCGAGATCAGCGAGGCGCCGAAGCCGAGCGCCACCAGCGCATCGACCACGGTCCGGCTGTTGGCCGCGAAGCCGAGGCCGTGGGTCAGGATGGTGAAGTAGATGGTGACGCCGAGCAATGCGAGACCCGCCACCAGCATGCCGGTGATGGCGCCGGCCTTGAAGGCAAGCTCAAGTCCGCCGGCCAGCGACGTGGTCGCCGCCTGCGCGGTCCGGACGTTGGCGCGCACCGACACGTTCATGCCGATGAAGCCGGCGGCGCCCGACAGCACCGCGCCGATCAGGAAGCCGACCGCCACCAGCATGCCGAGGAACCAGGCCAGCAGCACGAAGATCACGACGCCGACCATGCCGATGGTCATGTACTGGCGCTTCAGATAGGCCTGCGCGCCCTCGCGCACCGCGGCCGCGATCTCCTGCATCCGCGCATTGCCGGCATCGGCTTTCAGGACTGATGAAGTCGCCCACGCGGCGTAAACGATGGAAAGCACTCCGCAGAGCACAATCACCCATAATGCTGTCATTGAATTTGCCTCAGATCTGGATCTAACCCCACGCCGTCGCCGCAGGTGCGGCGGGCGCACAAAAAGGAGGCCTGCCCTGCCCAAAAGGGCGGCCTCAAATCGGCGGGACCATGCCAAAATCGCATCCCCTGCGCAACGCCGTGGGCGGCCTAAACGGTCGATTTTCTTTTGTTTTTGGAGGCAATTGGCCGCGCCGCCGGGTTTGCCGAAAAGCCTCAGAAATGGCTGTAAGACAGGCGCGGCAGAGCGATTTCGGCCCCCTGCCCGTCGATAAACCTCGGAATCGCGAGCCCTGCGATGATTGTCCCGATCGAAGTCACGGGCACCCCGGCCAGCGATGCGGCTTGCGCGAACGCCTCGAAGCGATTCTCCGGAACTGTGCAGAGAATTTCGTAATCGTCGCCGCCGGAGACGATGGATTCGATGCCGACGGCACACCTGCTCAACAATGTCCGGGCCGGACCGGACAACGGGATGCTTTGAGCATCGATGGCGGCGGAGACTTCAGATGCCGCGCAGAGCTTGGCAAGATCGCCGGCGAGGCCGTCGGACACGTCCATCGCGGCGCTGGCATGGCCGCGAACCGCTCGCGCCAAGGCGACACGCGGCTGCGGCACGCGATAGCGTCCAATCAGCGTCTCTCGTTCATCGCCCCCCAGAGCGGCTGCCGTGCCGCCTTTGAGGAGGTGGAGACCCAGCGCTGCGTCGCCGATCGTGCCTGACACCACCACGCGGTCGCCGCCCTTTGCGCCGTTGCGCCGGACCATCCTGCCCGGAGGCACGCGGCCGAAGGCGGTGATCGAGATCATCACGGGGCCCGGCGTGGAGACGGTGTCGCCGCCGAGCAGCGGGCAGCCGAATTGCGTTGCGTCCTCGCCGAGTCCGCGCGCGAACGCCGTAAGCCAGGCGTCATCGGCTTCGCGCAGCGCCAGCGTCAGCACAAAGCCCGCAGGCTCGGCGCCCTTCGCCGCAAGGTCGGAGAGATTTACCCGCAGCGCCTTGCGCGCGATGGTGTCAGAGGGATCGGCGGGCAGGAAATGCACGCCTGCGACGATGGCGTCGGTCGTGACGACAAGATCTTCGGCTGACGATTTCAGAATCGCGGCGTCATCGGTCAGGTCGAACGCGCCGGGGTCGGTGGCGAGCGGCCTGAAATAGCGCGTGATCAGGGAATCTTCACCGGAGGGCATGACGATCTCTGTTCACGCGCTCGCCCCACTCTCTTCCGTCATCCTGAGAGCTTGTGAATCTATTGATTTTTGCGTTTTCCGACATGAGTCAAATCAAAGACTTAGGACCCGCAGAAACGTCGAAATTCGAATAGATTCACAAACTCTGAGGAGCGCGCCCTCTTGGGCGCGCGTCTCGAAGGATGCGCCACGCGCGCCCGCGGCCATCCTTCGAGACGCCGCGCAAGGGCGCGGCTCCTCAGGATGACGGAGCACGGGAAAACTCGTCGCCGCGAAACTGGCGGGCGATCTGGTCGAGCACCGCGTTGACCATCCCGGTTTCGTCGCCATCGACAAAGGCATGCGCGACGTCGACATATTCCGAGACGACGACGCGCGCGGGCACGTCCTTGCGATGCTCCAGTTCATAGGAGCCGGCGCGCAGCACCGCGCGCAAAATGGCGTCGATCCGCTTCAGCGGCCAGCCTTTTGACAGCGCATCGTCGATCAACGGATCGAGCTTTGCTTGGTCGCGCACCACGCCGGAGACCACATCACGGAAAAACGCGGCTTCGGCAGGAAGATACTTGTCGCCCTCGACCTCGCCGCCGAGCCAGTGGCTTTCGAACTCGGCAAAAATGTCGTTGATGCCGGCGCCGGCGATGTCCATCTGGTACAGCGCCTGCACCGCCGCCAGCCGTGCCGCACCACGGCGGTTGGCTTTTTTTTCGGGCGCTTTCTTATGCGGCTCACTCATCATCTTCGAAGCCCCGCATAAGATCGTTCAGCCCGACGCTGGGATAGCGACGCTTGATGCGCAGCATCGCAAGCGCAGCACGCGCGGCATCGCCCCCCTTGTCGAGCTCGCTTTTGCGCGCGCGAGCCCAAGCCTGCTCTTCGGTGTTGACGGTGATGATGCCGTTGCCAAGCGGAAAAGCACGATCGACGGAAATCTGCATCAGCGCACGCGAAGATTCCATCGACACGATCTCGAAATGAATGGTGTCGCCCCTAATGACGCAGCCAAGCGCGATGACCGCGTCGAAGTCGTTGCCGCTATCCTCAGCGGAATCCAGCGCCATCACGACCGCCGCCGGAATCTCAAGCGCACCGGGTACAGTGATGATTTCATGCGTGGCCTTGGCTTTCTTGATCTCGGCCAATGCACCTTCCAGCAACGCATCCTGAATATCGTCATAGAAGCGCGCCTCGACGATCAGAATACGGGCGCCGGAGATATCGGTCTGGTCTTTCAGTGCTGCGCGCCGTGCGTCTGCCATGAGAATTCCGGTCATTTCTGGTAAGTCAGAACTGTGCGAGAGCGTTGTAGTCGCCACAGCCCTTGAAGCCAAGCCCGAATGCTTCCCCGTCATTGCGAGGAGCCCATGCGACGAAGCAATCCAGACTTTCTTTGTGGCTCTGGATTGCTTCGCTTACGCTCGCAATGACGGAAACCCTTACCTCATTTCGCTCAACCGCGCGGCATAGCGCGCCATCAAGTCGACTTCGAGATTGACCTCGCTGCCCGCGCGCCACTCCCAGAGCGTGGTTACGCTGAGCGTGTGCGGAATGATCAGCACCGAAAACCTGACATCATCCACCGTATTCACCGTCAGCGACACGCCATCCAGCGTCACCGAGCCTTTTGCGGCGATGAAGCGGGCCAACTCGCGCGTGGTGCGCAGTTCGAACTGCGCCATGTCGGGCAGATCGTTGCGCGCAACGATGTCGGCGATGCCGTCGGCGTGCCCGGCCACTATGTGGCCGCCGAGTTCATCGCCGATTTTCAGCGCGCGCTCGAGGTTGAGCCTGGTCCCGGCGCGCCAATGTTTCGCCGTGGTCATGGCCAGCGTCTCGGCGGCGGCATCGACGTCGAACCAGGTTCTGCCCTGCGCCACCCCCGATCCAACCACCGTCAGGCAAACGCCGTTGCAGGCGATCGACGCGCCGTCCGCAATCGTCGCCCGATCGTAGCGGCAGGCAATGCGCAAGCGGTGCAGCTGGCCCTGCGCCGTCGATGTCAGAGCGACGATCTCGCCGATATCGGTGACAATCCCGGTGAACATGAGATTCTCTACTCACCGTCATGGCCGGGCTTGTCCCGGCCATCCACGTCTTGCTTTGGAGCCAGGACGTGGATGCCCGGGACAAGCCAGGGCATGACGAACTTAAACGGCATGACTCGGGTCTCTTTCATAGATTACCAAAGTGTCGTTCTGTAGCATCTCGCTAGCACGAACTTTGAACTGCGGCGACTGGGTGATGGCCGAAACCGGCAATGCGTCCAGCGCCGGAATGCCGTCGGCGCCGATTGGCTCGGGACCGCGCAGCAACCACATCTCGTCGACAAGGTCTGCCGCGACGAACGACGACGCCACCTGCGAGCCGCCCTCCACCAGCAGCCGCGTGATGCCTTTCTCCGCCAGCGCATGCAGCACGGCTTGCAGATCGAGCCCCGGCGGCGCTGAGGTGGCGGCGACGCGGATCACCTGCGCGCCGGCTGCCCCGAGCTTCATGGCGGCGGGCGCCTCTGCAAGGTTCGAGGTCATCACCCACAGCGGCGTTTCCCGCGCCGAATGCACGAGCCGGCTCGAACCGGAAATGCGCAAGCTGCGGTCCAACACCACGCGCACCGGCGATTGCGCCTCCATGCCCGGCAAGCGGGTGGTGAGCAGCGGATCATCCGCCAATACGGTGCCGATGCCCACAACAATGGCGTCGCATTGCGCGCGCAGCAGATGCACGCGGGACCGCGCGGCCTCCCCTGATATCGCCACCGGCTTGCGGCCCGCGGCGGCGATCTTGTCATCGGACGAGGCCGCCAGCTTGAGAATCACATGCGGGCGCCTGTCGCGGATGCGGCGGAAATGCCCGGCGTGGTCGCGCGCGGCCTCCGCAGCGCTCAAGCCCACATCGACGACAATACCAGCCCCGCGCAGCCGCGCGTGTCCTTGGCCCGCCACTTCCGGATTGGGATCCTCGATCGCCGACACCACCCGCGCGATGCCGGCTGATATCACCGCATCGGCGCAGGGCGGCGACTTGCCGTGGTGCGAGCACGGCTCCAGCGTCACATACAGCGTAGCCCCGCGTGTGGCATCGCCGGCGCGCCTCAGCGCCTCGACTTCGGCATGCGGCCGCCCGCCGGGTCGGGTCCAGCCGCGCCCCATAATGACGCCATCCTTGACGATTACCGCGCCGACCGCGGGATTGGGCCAGGTGCGGCCTTGCCCGCGCCGGCCCAGCGTCAGCGCCAGCGCCATGAAGCGCTGGTCGGCAGCTTTCGATGCTTTGGATTTTTCCGCGTATTGATCCTCCAGAATACGGAAGATCATTTGCGTATCAACGCCGGGCGGTCGTCGTCGCCGGAGAGCTCGCCCAGTACCGTCTCAAAATCCTTGGCCTCGCGAAAATTGCGATACACCGAGGCGAACCGCACATAGGCGACGTCGTCGAGCTGGCGCAGATGCTCCATCACGATTTCGCCGATGGTTTCCGACGAAATCTCCGCCTCGCCGCCGCTTTCAAGCTCGCGCACGATTCCCGACACCATCTTCTCGACCCTTTCAGGATCGACCGGACGCTTGCGCAAGGAAATCTGCAGCGAGCGCACCAGCTTGTCGCGGTCAAACGGCACCCGCCGTCCATTGCGCTTGATCACCGTGAGTTCGCGCAGCTGCACCCGCTCGAAAGTGGTGAAGCGGAAATTGCAGGCCATGCAGACCCGCCGCCGCCGGATCACCGCGGAATCCTCGGTCGGGCGCGAGTCCTTTACCTGCGTATCGAGGCTGTTGCAGCTTGGGCAGCGCATGACCTATCTCCCCGTCATTGCGAGGAGCCAACCGGTCCGGCCCTTGGCCGGCCCGATGATAAACTCCGCGACGAAGCAATCCAGCTTCGCGCTTTGCCCTGGATTGCTTCGCTGCGCTCGCAATGACGTGCTCATCCGTAAATCGGAAAGCGGTCGGTGAGCGCCTTGACCCGTTCCTTGATCGCGGCTTCCACCATCGACGCCTTGCCGTCCTGCGATTGCGCGATGGCGTTGAGCACTTCGGAGATCAGCATCCCGACCTGCTTGAACTCCGCGACACCGAAGCCCCGCGTGGTCGCCGCCGGCGTGCCGAGACGAAGGCCTGAGGTAACGAACGGCGTCTCCGGATCGAACGGAATGCCATTCTTGTTGCAGGTGATGGCCGCACGCACCAAGGCCTTTTCCGAGACGTTGCCCTTGAGGCCCTTGGGCCTGAGATCGACCAGCATCAGATGGTTGTCGGTGCCGCCGGAGACAATATCAAAACCCTGCGCGCGCAGGCTTTCGGCCAGCGCCTTGGCATTCTCGACCACATTGCGGGCATAGACCTTGAAGTCCGGGCGCAGCGCCTCCGCAAACGCCACCGCCTTCGCTGCGATCACATGCATCAACGGGCCGCCCTGCAGGCCGGGAAAAATCGCCGAGTTGAATTTCTTGGTCAGCGCCTCGTCGTTCCACAGGATCAGGCCGCCGCGCGGCCCGCGCAAAGACTTGTGCGTGGTCGTGGTGGTGACATGGGCATGCGGCACCGGCGAGGCATGCACGCCGGCGGCCACGAGGCCTGCGAAATGCGCCATGTCCACCATGAAATAGGCGCCGACGCTGTCGGCGATTTCGCGAAAACGCTTGAAATCCCACGGCCGCGAATAGGCCGATCCGCCGGCGATGATCAGTTTCGGCCGCACCTGCTCGGCCTGGTTCGCCACCGCGTCCATGTCGATGATCTGGTCCTCGCGCCGCACCGTGTAATGCGAGGCCTTGAACCACTTGCCGGACATGTTGACCGGCGAGCCATGGGTGAGATGTCCGCCGGCGGCGAGGTCGAGGCCCATAAAAGTGTCGCCGGGCTGCAGCAGAGCCAAAAACACCGCCTGGTTCATCTGGCTGCCGGAGTTGGGCTGCACGTTGGCGAAGTCAGCCCCGAACAGCTTCTTGGCGCGTTCGATCGCCAGCGTTTCCACCACGTCGACCCATTCGCAGCCGCCGTAATAGCGGTTGCCGGGATAACCTTCGGCATATTTGTTGGTGAGCACCGAGCCCTGCGCTTCCAGCACCGCGCGGCTGACGATGTTTTCCGACGCGATCAGCTCGACCTCATGACGTTGGCGGCCGAGTTCGCCGCGGATGGCGGCGGCGATATCGGGATCGGCTTCACTGAGCGCCGCGGTGAAGAACGAGTCGGGCGCGGAAGCGGTTTTGGACGAGGTGGCGGGAGGATTCATGGCCGAAATATCTCCACCGCCGCAGGCTCTTAGGGGCTAACGGGCGGTCATGGTTGGCGGTCGAAAGCGGCCTCCGCCAATTAGCATATCGGGGCGAACAGGCCAAGCGCTTGCGCTCTCGTTCGGTATTTATGCAAGATATGGGGGGATGCCGGGGTCGGCAGGGTTGGTTCCGTTCCCGGACGCAGCGCGGCGTGGTGCGCTGCAGAGCCGCGGCCGTAATGAAGGCAGCATCCGCAACGGTCCGGGCTCTGCGGAGCGGCATGAAGAATGCCGCTCCGGGTCCGGGACACGATGCCCCTATCTCGCAAACCGGTAGGTCCCGCCCTTTTCGATCGAGCGCTGGAACGCCGGCCGCGCATGCATGCGCTTAACCCAGGCGCTCAAATTCGGATACGGCTGCAACCGGTCGAACACGTTCGCCATGTCGCCGACAAAGCTCATCTGGATATCCGCGCCGGACAGCGCGTCGCCGACGAAGAACTCGCGTCCCTCCAGCGCGCGGTCGAGATAACCCAGATGCCTCGCCATCTCGCTGTCGATGCGCGGATGCAGCGGCTTGCCGGCGTCGCCAAGCCGCGAGACATACAGATGCAGCATCAGCGGCAGCATCGCCGAGCCTTCCGAATAATGCAGCCACTCGCAGTAGGTCTCGTAGTCGGCGGTGCCCGGCGCGGGCATCATCGCACCGTTGCCGTAGCGGCGGATGATGTAATCGACCACGGCGCCGGACTCCGCGATTTTCACATCGCCGTCGACGATCACCGGCGACTTGCCCAAGGGATGCACCGCCTCCAGCTCCGGCGGCGCCAGCCGCGTCTTGGCGTCGCGCTGATAGCGTTTTAGCTGATACGGCGTGCCGAGTTCCTCCAGCAGCCACAGGATATGCTGCGAGCGGGAGTCGTTGAGGTGGTGCAGGGTGAGCATGGGACTACTGTGTAAGCCGGAGAAACGCGAGGTGACTATGAATGTTTGCGTCATTGCGAGCGAGGCGAAGCAATCCAGAGGCGGCGAAGCAATAGCTGGATTGCTTCGTCGCGGAGTTTATCATCGGGCCGGCCAAGGGCCGGACCCGCTGGCTCCTCGCAATGACGGTGCTGCCACACATTCAGCCGTCATCCTTATATGGGGGTTTATGTGTCGAGAGGGTCGATGCGGGCGGCTGATGCTTATCACGAACTCGTCATGCCCGCCCTTGTCGCGGGTATCCACGTCTTCTTCTATGCGTCTTTGAAGAAGGATGAATGGCCGGGTCAAGCGCGGCCATGGCGAACTCTTTCTCCTTGGCCTTGCCATGCGCCTATAGTCTCCCGAACCACGGCCGCGGAGTCGTCAACTCTTGAACTTGCTTTTCGTCCTCGCGGTCGGGCTTCTTGCCGGCACCATCAGCGGCATTGTCGGCACCGGCTCGTCGATCATGCTGATGCCGGTGCTGGTCTATCAATACGGGCCGAAGGAAGCCGTGCCGATCATGGCGGTCGCGGCCGTGATGGCCAACCTGTCGCGGATTCTGGCGTGGTGGCGCGACGTCGACTGGCGCGCGTGTGCTGCGTATTCCATCACGGGCATTCCCGCGGCGGCGCTCGGCGCGCGAACGCTGCTGGTGCTGCCATCCCACGCCGTCGATATGTCGATCGGCCTTTTCCTGATCGCGATGGTGCCGGTGCGGCATTGGCTGGCGCGCTATGATTTCAAGCTGTCGCTGTGGCACCTGGCCCTTGGCGGCGCGCTGATCGGCTATCTCACCGGCATCGTGGTCTCGACCGGGCCGCTGAGCGTGCCGCTGTTTGTGTTCTATGGCCTGACCAAGGGCGCCTTCCTCGCCACCGAAGCTGCGAGTTCGCTCGGGCTTTACTTGAGCAAATCGGTGACCTTCCAGCACTTCGGCGCGCTCACTGCGGACATCGCCCTGAAGGGCCTGATCGCAGGATCCTCGCTGATGTTCGGCGCCTTCATCGCCCGGCGCTTCGTGCTGCGGCTCGATCCGGACGTGTTCCGGCTGGTGATGGACGGGATCATGCTCGCGGCCGGGCTTTCCATGCTGTGGAACGCGGCCTACTCCACGTAAAACTCTTCGCCCGCCCTCCGGAAATGGCCGAGCCCGATTGCTTTTGCGGCGGCGTCTTAGCTTGCCTGCTACTTGCCGGCCGATTCGCCGAGAAGGAGCCAGTCGGCAGATTTTTCCGGCAACTTCCGGTACGAGCGATAGTTCTGTAGCCGCCGCTCCATCTCGAACAGGCTCTTGAGCCGCGCCTCGCGGAAAAACTCCCGGTCGAATGCGCCGCGCTGTGTTCCATAAAACAGACTAACGATGAGCAGACAGACGCAATACCCGATCACGAAGCGGTACTTGTTGTCGCTTCCGAAGGCGTACACGCTAAGGCCGCCAATCAGCGCCAGCACCGCCGGCAGCAGGCTGCCGATCGCGCCGCTGTTTCGACTGATGCCGGTGAGAAAACCGGTTGCATAACCGACCAATGCGATCGGCAGGCCTACGCCCAGATAAAGCATAAACGCCTTGCCGAAATCGCCACTGACATACGCGGCAACGATGGCAACCAGAAAAGCGCCCAAGGCAGCCAGAACGGCCGGCCAGAGCAATTGCGCGGTCGTGAACGAGGCTGGGTCAAACGGTTCCATCGGTTTAGCCGCTGGTGCCCCGCCCAGGCTTGAAAATATCGAGTGGGTCGCGAGCTTGCATACGATCCAGCGGATTGACTGCGACCGGTGGATAGGGGTCAAGGCAGAGGAGCGCATCTGCACAGGCATTGAATTCATCGGTTTCACTGCCGGCAAGTTTTCCCAGCGCGGCCTTCTCGCAAAGCGGCTTGCAAAACAGCTTGGTCAGCTTGTTAGAACCCGCGGGCGGCGGGGTTTGCGCCAGTGGCGCAGGCCCGGCCTGCGGGAAGGCGGATTAACGAAAACGGCGGTGAGCATGACCGCGAGAAGAATGCGCATGGGAAATCTCACTGTTAAAAAAAGCGAGTCTATCACACCTTTCAACCGGAATGAAACGGCAGGGCGGTACCGCGCGGTTCGCCGACGCCAACATGTTCCGGTTGGCCAGGGACGGTATCGCGCTCGCTGCGGGGTTTCCATGCTATGGAACGCGGCCTGTTCCCGATAGCGACTCACTCACCCATGGCCAAATCCGCCCTCTCCTTTGTCTGCCAGAACTGCGGTGCGGCCTATAACCGATGGGCCGGCAAGTGCGAGGCCTGCGGCGAGTGGAATACGCTCGCGGAAGAAGACACGACCGGCGCGACCACCATGCCGGTCAGTATCCGTTCCCGCCGCAAGGGCCGGCTGTTCGCGCTGGAAACGCTGACCGGCAAAAGCCATGAAGCGCCTCGGCTGTCCTCCGGCATGGCCGAACTTGATCGCGTCATCGGCGGCGGTTTTGTGCGCGGTTCGGTGCTGCTGGTCGGCGGCGATCCCGGCATCGGCAAATCCACATTGCTGACGCAGGCGACCTCCCTCCTCGCCCGTTCCGGTCATCGCGCGGTCTACATCTCCGGCGAAGAAGCCGTGGCGCAGGTGCGGCTGCGCGCCGAGCGCCTCGGCCTTGCCGACGCGCCGGTGCAGCTCGCCGCCGAAACCTCGGTCGAGGATATCGTCTCCACTTTGTCCGAGGGCGCGGTGCCGCGCCTGATCGTGATCGATTCGATCCAGACCATGTGGACCGACACGGTGGAATCCGCGCCGGGCACGGTGACGCAGGTGCGCGCCTCGGCGCAGGCGCTGATCCGTTTTGCGAAAAAATCCGGCGCCGCGATCATACTGGTCGGGCATGTCACCAAGGACGGCCAGATCGCGGGACCGCGCGTGGTCGAGCACATGGTCGACGCCGTTCTGTCGTTCGAGGGCGAAGGCTCGCAGCAGTTCCGCATTCTGCGGGCGGTGAAGAACCGCTTCGGCCCCACCGACGAGATCGGCGTGTTCGAGATGACAGGCTTGGGCCTTCGCGAGGTCTCCAACCCGTCCGAACTGTTCCTGTCCGAGCGCGATCTCGGCAGTCCGGGCACCGCGGTATTCGCAGGCATCGAGGGCACAAGGCCGGTGCTGGTGGAACTGCAGGCGCTGGTGGCGCCGACCTCGCTCGGCATCCCGCGCCGCGCCGTGGTCGGCTGGGACCCGAGCCGGCTGTCGATGGTGCTGGCGGTGCTGGAGGCCCATTGCGGGGTAAAACTGTCGGGTCACGACGTCTATCTCAACGTTGCCGGGGGCCTGCGTATTCAGGAACCCGCGGCCGATCTTGCCGCCGCGGCGGCGCTGGTGTCGTCGCTGGCGAACGCGCCGCTGCCGGTGGATGCGGTGTATTTCGGCGAGATTTCGCTGTCCGGCGCGGTGCGGCCGGTGGCGCAGACCTCGGCCCGGCTAAAGGAAGCAGCGAAACTCGGGTTCGGACGCGCGGTGCTGCCGGAATCGGCCCGCGGCGACGCCGTCGGCGACGCGGGGCTGTCCCTCAATACCGTCGCAAGCCTGACAAGCCTGGTCGCAGACATTGCCGCGCGCGGCAGCGCCCAGGGAAACCGGGAGGGCGCAAACCTTGAGAAAAATGCCACACCGGCGCGATTCCGTCGCGAAAATGGCTAAAGCGGCGTGACCTTGCCCGTTGCCGCCGCTATACAACCCGCGCGGCCGGGATGGCACGATTTCCGGCCTTGCGGCACATGCCATCTAACCGTCATTTAAGGCGGCACCGACACGCCGATTCGCGGTTCCTAGGACTTACGAGCGGACCTGACCAGCCGATGCCGATAACGATACTCGATCTTGTCCTGCTCGGGGTGATGCTGATCTCCGGCCTGCTCGCGATGGTCCGCGGCTTCATGCGGGAGATCCTGTCGATCGCAGCCTGGGGTGCCGCGGCCCTGGTCACGCTGTATGCGTTTTCAAAACTGCTGCCGACCGCCAAAACCTATTTTAACAACGACACCGTCGCCAGCGTGGTGGTAGTTGCCGGCGTGTTCATCGGCACGCTGATCGTGGTGTCGATTGTCACGGTGCGGATCTCCGACATGATCCTCGACTCCCGGA
The DNA here is from genome assembly GCF_036009065.1 of Bradyrhizobium sp. GTDB lineage: Bacteria > Pseudomonadota > Alphaproteobacteria > Rhizobiales > Xanthobacteraceae > Bradyrhizobium. Next base: position 28,442 of record NZ_DASYMN010000278.1, read on the forward strand.
TAGGCGCGCTTGACCGCACCCTGGGGTTCCTGTTTGGCCTCGCGCGCGGCCTTTTGATCATGGTGGTCGCGTTCCTGTTTTTCAGCTGGCTGGTTCCGGACAAGCAGCGGCCGGACTGGGTTAACGGCGCGAAGTCGCGCGTGGTGCTGCAGGGAACCGGCGATTGGCTGATGGCGCTCTTGCCGGATGACCCCGAGAACACCATTTTAAAGAGATTCAAGAAGAATAAGCCGGATGAAGAAACCACTGACACCGAGCCGGCTACGCCGGGCGCCGGTGATGGCTACACCAAACCTGCCCGCGATCAGCTCAAGAAGCTGATCGATGGCAAGCCGGCGGGACGCTGATTCCTCGGCAAAAAGAGAGGCGCGATGGACGAGATACAGAGCCCTTGCGACGACGCCGGACAACTGCATCTGGACCTCAAGCTTGCCGATCCGCACTTACAGGATTCTGATCTGGACGGCGATACGCTGCGCGAGGAATGCGGGGTGTTCGGCATTTTCGGTCATCCCGACGCCGCCGCCATCACAGCCCTCGGCCTGCACGCCTTGCAGCACCGCGGCCAGGAGGCCGCCGGCATCGTCTCCTTCGACGGTTCGAGGTTTCATTCCGAACGCCGGCTCGGCCTCGTCGGCGACACCTTTTCCCGCCGCGAGGTGATCGAGCGTCTCCCCGGCAATGCGGCCGTCGGGCACACCCGCTACTCCACGACCGGCGGAACCATCCTGCGCAACGTGCAGCCGTTGTTCGCCGAACTCAACGCCGGCGGTTTTGCGGTCGGCCACAACGGCAACCTCACCAACGGGCTGAGCTTGCGCCGCGAACTGGTGCGCAACGGCGCCATGATGCAATCCACCACCGATACCGAAGTGATCCTGCACCTGGTCGCGCAGTCCAAACGCAACCGCTTTATCGACCGCTTCATCGAGGCCTTGCGCGCCATCGAGGGCGCCTACTCGCTGGTGTCGCTGACCAACAAGAAGCTGATCGGCGCGCGCGATCCGCTCGGCATCCGCCCGCTGGTATTGGGCGAACTCGACGGCTGCCCGATCCTCGCATCGGAAACCTGCGCGCTCGACATCATCGGAGCCAAATACGTGCGGGACGTCGAGCCCGGCGAGATCATCGTATTCGACGAGCGCGGCGCGCAGAGCCACAAGCCGTTTCCGCCGAAACCGCCGCGGCCTTGCATCTTCGAATACATCTACTTTTCGCGGCCGGATTCCATCGTCGGCGGACGATCGGTCTACGAAGTCCGTAAAGCCTTCGGCGCGCAGCTCGCGCGCGAAAGCCATGCCGAGGTCGACGTCGTGGTGCCGGTGCCGGATTCCGGGGTGCCCGCCGCCGTCGGCTACAGCCAGCATTCCGGCGTGCCCTTCGAACTCGGCATCATCAGAAATCACTATGTCGGCCGCACCTTCATCCAGCCGACCCAGAGCGTGCGCGAACTCGGCGTGCGCATGAAGCATTCGGCCAACCGTGCCGCGATCGAGGGCAAGCGCATCATCCTGATCGACGATTCGCTGGTGCGCGGCACCACCTCCAAGAAGATCGTGCGCATGATGCGCGATGCCGGCGCCCGTGAGGTTCACTTCCGCCTCGCCTCGCCGCCGATCATTCATCCCGACTATTACGGCATCGACCTGCCGGACCATGGCGGACTGCTGGCAGCAACCCACACGCTCGAGCAGATGCGCGACATCATCGGCGCGGATTCACTGGCGTTCCTGTCGATCGACGGCATGTACCGCGCCATGGGCGAGCCCGGCCGCGATCCCGCCAATCCGAAATTCTCCGATCATTGCTTCACCGGCGTCTATCCTACCCACCTCACCGACCAGACCCAGGTCGAACCGCAGCCGCGGCAATTGTCGTTGCTGGCGGAAGCGAGCTGAGCGCAGCGAGAGCCACCATCGCTAAAGTTCGTCATGGCCGGGCTTGTCCCGGCCATACACGTCTATAAAACCTTGCGCAAAGACGTGGATGCCCGGGACAAGCCCGGGCATGACGGAGTGTTTTCATGTCCTTTCCCCTCGCCTCCCGCATCGCTCTCGTCACCGGCGCGTCGCGCGGCATCGGCTACGCCACCGCGCGGGCGCTGGCCAAGGCCGGCGCGCATGTCGTTGCGCTAGCGCGAACGCAAGCCGGCCTCGAAGAACTCGACGACGACATCCGCAAGCACGGCGGCAGCGCCACGCTGGTGCCGCTCAACCTCACCGACTTCGACGGCATCGCAAGGCTCGGCGCGGCGCTGCACGAGCGTCACGGCAAGCTCGACATTCTCGTCGGCAATGCAGGTGTCGCCGGTCCCTCGTCGCCGCTCGGCCACATCGAACTGAAACCGTGGAACGACGTGATGGCCGTCAATGTCACCGCGAACTTTCAATTGATCCGCTGCATGGAGCCGCTGCTGAAGCAATCCGACGCGGGCCGCGCGGTGTTCATCACCTCGGGCGCGGCGAGCAAGGCCTCCGCTTATCTCGGACCCTACGCGGCCTCGAAGGCGGCACTGGAAACACTGGTGCGCGCTTGGGCCAACGAAACCGCCTCGACGCCGATCCGGATCAACCTGTTCAATCCCGGGCCCATCCGGACCCGGATGCGCGCGACCGTCTTTCCCGGCGAGGATCCACTCACGCTGGACACGCCGGAGCAGGCCGCGGAATTGATCGCACCGATGTGCGCGCCCGGCTGGAACGAAACCGGCAAGTTGTACGACTACAAAACACGCAGCTTGATGAGCTTTCGCTGCCCCGCGTAGCGCGTCTGCGATTGACTCCCGCAGCTCTGCGCTATTCACTCCCTGCCAAGCGGAAAATCCGCGTTAAAGAAGTTTCGGGAGGATGCCATGACACCGATGCCAGATCGCGGTCACTCGAACCGTGCCGCCGCACGCCTTTCCAAGACCATTCTTGCCCTCGCCGCGGCTACCGCGTTGGTTGTCATGGCGGCGCTTCCGCAACCCGTGCGAGCCGGAGAGGTCCCCGCCTTCGCGGTCGATGCCGCCTGGCCGAAACCGCTGCCGAACAACTGGATCATCGGCCAGGTCGGCGGCATCACCGCCGATTCAAAGGGGAACATCTGGGTCGTTCATCGGCCGCGCTCGCTGACCGACGACGAGAAGGGTGCTGCGCTGACGCCGCCGCGCTCGAAATGCTGCGTCTCGGCGCCGCCGGTGCTGGAATTCGATGCCGACGGCAATCTGCTGCGCTCGTGGGGCGGCCCGGGTGAAGGCTATGAATGGGTCGGCCGCGAACATGGCATCGAAGTCGACGACAAGGGGTTCGTCTGGCTCACCGGCAATGCCGACAACGACAACGTGGTGATGAAATTCAGCGCGGACGGCAAGTTCGTGATGCAGATCGGCAAGATCGCGCCGACCAAAGGCAGCAACGACACGACGCAACTCGGCAAACCCGCCGAGACCGCCGTCGACAATGCCGCCAACGAAATCTATATCGCCGACGGTTATGGCAACCGCCGCGTCATCGTGTTCGATGCCACCACCGGAGCCTACAAGCGGCATTGGGGCGCCTACGGCAACAAGCCCAACGACGACAAGCAGGCCGCCTACGATCCGAAAGCGCCGGTGTCGCAGCAGTTCGGCAACCCCGTGCATTGCGTCAAGGTCAGCAATGACGGGTTCGTCTATGTGTGCGACCGCATCAACAACCGCATGCAGGTGTTCAAGAAGGATGGCAGCTTCGTGACCGAGTGGTTCTATGAGAAGAATACGCTCGGCAACGGCGCGGTGTGGGACGTCGCGGTCTGGCCCGATCCGAAGCAGAGCTATCTGCTCAGCGCCGACGGCGAGAACAACGAAATCCGAATCCTGAAGCGCGACGACGGCAGCGTGGTCGGCAGCTTCGGCCGCAGCGGCCGCAACGCCGGCCAGTTCCACTGGATTCACGCTATGGCGATCGATACTAAAGGCAACGTCTATACCGCCGAGGTCGATACCGGAAAACGCATCCAGAAATTCAAGCTGACCTCGGATGCGTTGAAATAAGTTTCGCAAGCTCGATCATCATCCCAGAGGCCCGCGCTCTTGCGCCTCGAAGGATGGCCACAGGCACTCTGACGAGAATACAAAAAGGGAATTTCCATGAGAACAACCATCGCACGGCGCGGCGCAATTGTTGCGCTCGCCAGTCTTGGACTTGCCACCCCCGCGCTGGCTCAGGACAAGACTGCCAGGATCGGCGTGCTCAACGACATGTCGAGCCTCTACGCCGACATCGGCGGACCGAACTCGGTGCTGGCGGCGAAAATGGCGATTGCCGATTCCGGCCTCGAAGCCAAAGGCTGGAAAATCGACCTGCTCTCCGGCGACCACCAGAACAAGCCGGACATCGGCGTCAATATCGCGCGGCAATGGATCGATGTCGAAAAGGTCGACATGATCACCGACACGCCGAACTCCGGCGTCGCGCTGGCGGTCAGCAATCTGGTCAAGGAGAAAAACAGCGTGCTGCTGAATTCCGGCGGCGCAAGTGCCGACCTCACCGGCAAAGCCTGCACGCCGAACACGATTTCGATCTCCTACGACACCTACATGCTGGCCAATGGCACCGGCAAGGCACTGACCAAGGCCGGTGGCGACACGTGGTATTTCCTCACCGCGGACTACGCCTTCGGCGCGGCGCTCGAGCGCGACACCAGCGGGGTCGTCACGGCGAATGGAGGCAAGGTGCTCGGTGGCGTCAAACATCCGCTCAACACATCGGATTTCTCCTCCTTCCTGCTGCAGGCGCAGGCGTCGAAAGCCAAGGTGGTCGGGCTTGCCAACGCCGGCGGCGACACCACCAATGCGATCAAACAGGCATCCGAGTTCGGCATCGTCTCCGCGGGCCAGAAGCTCGCTGCGCTGCTGCTGTTCATCACCGACGTTCATGGTCTCGGGCTGAAGGTCGCCCAAGGCCTGACCTTCACCGAATCCTTCTACTGGGATATGAACGACAACACCCGCGCCTGGTCGAAACGATTCATCGAGCAGTCGCCGAAAAAGACCATGCCATCGATGACGGTCGCCGGCGTTTATGCCGCCGTGCTGCATTATCTCAAGACGCTCGATGCGATGGGCGGCAATCCGCACGATGGCGCCAAGGTCGTGGCCAAGATGAAGGAAATCCCGGCCGAGGACCCGCTGTTCGGCAAGTCGATGATCCGCGCTGACGGCCGCCGGCTGATTCCGGCCTATCTGTTCGAGGTCAAGAAGCCGGAAGAGTCCAAATATCCGTGGGATTACTACAAGAAGATCGCCGACATCTCAGCCGAAGATGCCGCCAAGCCGCTTGAGATGAGCGATTGCCCGCTGATCAAGAAGTGAGCCGCCGATTGTCATGCCCGGCACTCGGGTCGGCTTCGCCGGCCCGAGCACATGCCATTGTGCCGGGCATCGACGTCTTCCTTTCTTGAAAACGCAAAGACGTGGATGGCCGGGACAAACCCGGCCATGACGAAACCACATTGTCCCGCCGTTCAACCGAACGGGGAACTTTCTTTTGCCGTGCGAGTTTCGGTTAAAACCTGGAGCTCTCGATGCAGGCCGTCGTCGATCGCGTGGGTGTTTACCTTGAAGCATCCGAATCTCGGATGAAGAGGCCGAAGCCGTTCGCAAGGAAGTGACGGCGTTGCGGCCGGGCTGCTGGAAAAATACAAGGACCAGCTTGCCCGCCGGACGCTGGGCGGCGCCGAACGCTAGATTAGGATAAACCTTCGGCTCCGGTTTGACGCATTGCCGCCAATACGCGCGCCGCGATCACCAATGCCAGCAGCAACAATACCGAGGCCAGCAGGAACGGCGCACCCGGCAGTTTCAACGGCGCATCGCCGCCGATGAAATACGCAAACGTCAGCGTAAACAGAAACGGCCCGACCAGCTGGGACACGCTCTGGACGCTGGTGGTCGCGCCCTGCAGCGCGCCCTGCTGATCCGGCGAAACAAGCCGGCTCATCAGCCCCTGCGTGGCGGCATTGGCGATACCCCATAAGGCCAGCACCGGAATGCCAAGCCAGAACAGCGGCCCGGTCGGAGCCGCACCAAAAATGAGAAAGCCGACGGCACCGCATCCGAGTCCCAGCAGCAACGCCCGTCGTTCGCCGAAACGCTTGACGATCGGCCCGATCGCAGCACCCTGCACCACCATTGCACAAATGCCGACCATCGCCAGTGTCAGGCCGACCGTCTTCTCATCCCAGCCATAGCGATAGGTTGCGTAAAGCACGAACGTAGAGGGCAACACCACATGCGCCACCTGGCCGATGAAAGTCACTACCGAAAGACCCGCAAGCACCCGGTTGGATCGCAGCAGTTTCAGCGCGCCTATCGGATTGGCGCTGCGCCAGCGAAACGGTGAGCGCCGGTTCTTCGGCAGCGATTCCGGCAGGATCAGCACGCCATACAGCGTGTTGGCAAAGCTCAAACCCGCAGCCACCCAGAACGGCAGCCGCGGATCCATGCCACCGAGCAGGCCGCCGGAGCGCCGGTCCCAGAATAAAGCCCGCGCCGAAGGCAACGCCGACCTTGCCGAACACCGCGGCGCGCCGCTCCGGTGGCGTGACGTCCGCCAGGTAGGCGAACGCCGTCGAGACGCTTGCCGAAGTGATACCGGAAATTACTCTGCCTACGAACAGCCAGATCAACGAAGGCGCCAGCGCCATTAAGACATAATCGAGTGCGAGGCCGAGATTCGACAGCAGCACCACCGGGCGCCTGCCGAACCGGTCCGACAACCCGCCCAGAATCGGCGAGAAGAAGAACTGCATCAGCGCCCAGGCAGTGCCGAACAGGCCAAAAATTCGCGCAGCAGTTGCGGTATCGTTATCGACGAAGCTTTCGACCAGCTTGGGCAACACCGGCATGATCAGGCCGAGCGCGAACATGTCGAGCAGGATGGTGACGAAGATGAACGCCACCGCGGCGCCGCGCGGCGGGTTTATCAGCGGCGCTTCGATGACATTCGCCGGCTCTTCGCTCACGATGGCCGCTTGCGCTTGTGGGCGAACGGATTGGCCTTCTCGCGCAAGGTGATCCGCACCGGCGTGCCCGGCAGTTCGAAGAAGCCGCGCAGGCTGTTGACGAGATAACGCAAATAGGATTCCGGCACCGCATCGGCGCGCGAGCAGAACACCACGAAACTTGGCGGGCGCGCCTTGGTCTGCGTGATGTAATTCAGCTTCAGCCGGCGGCCCGACACCGCCGGCGGCGGATTGGCATCAACGGCCTGTTCGAACCAACGATTGAGCGCCGCGGTCGGCACCCGCCGGTTCCACACCGCATAGGCTTCCTCGATCGCGGTCATCAGGCGGTCGATGCCCTCGCCCATCAGGCCGGACACCGCGACGATCGGCATGCCCCTGACCTGCGGCAGCAGATGATCGGCGTCGCTGCGCAGCGCCGCGATCAGGCTGGATTGCCGCCCCATCAAATCCCATTTGTTGACCGCGATCACCAGCGCGCGGCCCTCGCGCTCGATCAGGTCGGCAATGCGCAGGTCCTGCTCCTCGAATTTGTTCTGCGCGTCCATCACCAGCACCACCACTTCGGCGAAGCGGACGGCGCGCAATGCGTCGGCGACCGAAAGCTTTTCCAGCTTCTGCTCGATCCGCGAGCGCCGCCGCAGACCCGCGGTGTCGAACACCCGAAAATCCCGGCCCTGCCAGTTGATCTCGACCGAGATGGAATCGCGGGTGGTGCCGGCTTCGGCCGATGTCAGCAGCCGCTCCTCGCCCAGCAGATGATTGATCAGCGTGGATTTGCCGGCGTTAGGACGACCGACGATGGCGACCCGAATCGGGCGCTTCGACACATCCTCGTCGGAGCCGATGATGTCATCGTCGTCGTACTCTTGCTCTTCCTGCACCGGCTCCGGCATCAGCACGCGCAGCGAATCGTAGAGATCGCTGAGGCCCTCGCCATGCTCGGCGGAAATCTGGATCGGCTCGCCGAGGCCCAGTGCGTAGGATTCCATCGCGCCGGCCTCGCCGTGCTTGCCTTCGCTTTTGTTCGCCACCAGCACCACCGGCTTGTTGGCGCGACGCGCGAAATCGGCGAACGAACGGTCGTTCGGCGTAAGCCCGGCGCGCGCATCGATCACGAACATCAGCGCGTCGGCCAGCGCGATCGCGGCTTCGGTCTGCTCCTGCATCCGCGCGGTCAGCGAGCCCCTCGCACCTTCATCAAGGCCCGCGGTATCGATGATGGTGAATTCGAGATCGCCGAGCCGCGCGTGGCCTTCGCGCCGGTCGCGCGTAACCCCGGGCTCGTCATCGACCAGCGCGAGCTTTTGGCCGACCAGCCGATTGAACAGCGTCGACTTGCCGACATTGGGCCGGCCGATGATGGCGATGGTGAAGGACATAAGCGATCCGTGCGCCCGTTACGAAGCGCCTGTCAATGCGATGATAGCGCGATCTCAGCGCTGGAATGTGCCGCTGGGCATCGGCGCCGGGAATGGCGAAGCAGATTGTTGCGGCTGGGCCGCGGGTTGCACCGCCTGCTGCGCAGGCTGGTCCGGTGGCGGCGCGGTGGTGCGCCGGCGCACGATTTTCTTGGACTTGGGAGCCGGCGGCGCCGCGGCGGTAGAGCCCTCTTCCTCGGGCGCGGCTTCGCCATCCGGTGCCGGCGCTTGCGCGGCATCCTGCGCGGGCGCGGCGCTGGCGGGCTGCTTGCCCTTGCCCTTCGATTTGGTTTTCGATTTCGGCCCTTCGACAGCTTGCGCAGCCGCGGCGGCGGCCTGGGCGTTTTGCTGATCGATCTGTTCCTGAGCCGAACCCTTGTACAAATTCTTCGGCACGCCCTGCTCGAGGCCCGGCACGCCGTCGGGGAAGACCGGCTTGCGTTCGCCCGGCAGTTTCTTCTTTGTATCGAGAAAATCGAGCAGATCGGTCGGGTCCCAATTGCTCAAGCCCGAACTGCAGCCGGCCAGCGCGCCCGACAGCGCGATGGCGACGAAGGCGGCAATGAGACGTTGCGGGCGGCGCATGGACGGTTTCTCGCTCAACTCTTTTCAGCTCTAGTGTCAGCTTTTGGCGACCGGCGGAAGCAGGGCTTGCAGCGCTTCGGCGCGCGAGCGCAAACTCGCCGGCGTCCCGCCGTCGTTGGCGATCATGTCGAGCCACTGCCGCGTCGCCGTGGCATCGTTGGCGCGCCAGGCGGACAGCGCAAGCAATTCGCGCGCGGTATGACGATAGGTCGCGCCCGGCGCCGTGGCAGGCTCCAGACGCTGCAGCATGTTGTTGTAGCCGGTGGTATCGAGCAGCAGGCCGGCCGCGCGAATCCTGGCGAGATCCTGATCCGGCGCGGCGACGCTGCGATCGGCAGCAATGTCGTCGTAGAGCTTTGCCGCACCTTGCGGATCGCGCGTCGCGACCTCGGCAGCGGCGCGCAGCCGCGACAACATGCGATAGCCGTATGGTGCGGTAGCGGCGAGCTTCGTGAAAGCCGCTTCGGCCTCGGCGTGCTTGTTCTGCTCGGAAAGCTCCGCCGCCGCATCGAACGCGGCACCCGCCTCGGCGGCCTTCTTGGCTTCCAGATACTGATAGCCGCGCCAGCCGCCCACCGCGGCGACGATCAGAATCGCGCCGGCGATGATAAAGATCGAATACCGATCCCACAGCTTCTTGAGCTGTTCGCGACGCACCTCCTCGTCGACTTCATTAAATAATTCAGACACTTAAAGCTATCCCGTTCCCCGATTGGCCACGCCGACCGCTTACCCGTGCCGCTTGCCCAATTTCGATATCGCGGCGGCGATAGCCTAACGATATGGCGGCGGCAAGGCAAAACCCGCCGCCTCAAAGCGTTAACGATGCTGGCCCCCTGCCCACTCAGCTCTTGGTCTTCATGCCGTAGACATGCTCCGGTCCCGGGAATGCACGCGAGCGCACGTCGGCGGCATAGCCCTCGATCGCGGCCTCGATCATGGAGCCCAGATTGCCATAGCGGCGGACGAATTTCGGCGTGCGCGGCGAGAGGCCCAGCATGTCCTCGAGCACCAACACCTGGCCGTCGCAGGCCGCACTTGCCCCGATCCCGATGGTCGGAATTGCCACGGACTCGGTGATCTTTCGCGCCAACGGCTCCGCCACCGCCTCGATCACCATCGAGAACGCGCCGGCATCCGCAACCGCGCGCGCGTCATTTTCGATGGGCTGCCAAGTGCTCTCGTCGCGGCCCTGGGCGCGAAACGAGCCGAGCGTGTTGATCGACTGCGGCGTCAGGCCGATGTGTCCCATTACCGGAACACCGCGCTCGGACAAGAACGCGATGGTTTCCGCCATCCGAGCGCCGCCTTCAAGTTTGACCGCGCCGCAATGGGTTTCCTTCAGGATCCGGACCGCGGAGTGAAACGCCTGCTCCTTTGAAGCCTCGTAGGAGCCGAAAGGCATGTCCACCACGACGAGCGCGTGCGTCGAGCCGCGCATCACGGCATGACCCTGCAGGATCATCATGTCGAGCGTCACGGGGACGGTGGTCTCGAAACCGTGCATCACGTTGCCAAGCGAGTCCCCGACCAGAATGACGTCACAGTAGCGGTCGACCAGCGCTGCGGTGTGCGCATGATACGAGGTCAGCATCACGATCGGCTCGCCGCCCTTGCGCGCGCGAATGTCCGGCGCGGTCTTGCGCTTGATGGTTGACTGCACCGACATGTCTAAACTCCGACCACGGGAACGCCGATCACGACGGGATGAAACGCGAAGGCAAGCGCAAGATACGCGACGATGCCGACCGCGATGGCGATCATATCATTGGCCGGGCCGCCCACCGGAATCGGCGGCGCGCCGGCGTCACTGCGTCGTTTCAGCGAGATGCGGTCGAACACCGCCCATCCAAGGAACGAGCCGAACAGGATGATCGAGCCGAGGTCGCCGTTGGCGACGAGATGCGCGGCTGCCCACAGTTTGACGCCGGCCAGCATCGGATGCTTCAGCGTGGTATAGATGCGGCCGCGAATGTAGGACGCCACCACCAGGATCACCGCGGGCAGCATCAGCGCCACCGCGATGTGCTTGAGGGCAACGGGCGGATACCAGAGGTCGATCCAGCCGGTCGCGCGATAACGGGCAAAACCCCAGATGATCAGCGCGAGGCCCGCAGCCGAAACCAGCGAATATCCGATCTTGTAGCCACCCTCGCCTGACGTCGCGATGATCTGCGCGCGCACCTCGCGCCGGGTGGTCAGCGCATGAACGCCGAGAAACAGCACCAGACCGAGGATCATCACCAGAAGTCCCATGAACCATCCTCGCAAAATGCCGGCCTACTTTTCGCCGGCCCTGAATGGCGGCTCCTTGCCGGGCGGCACCGTTTCTTCCGCCATTGCCAGCAACATTGCAACCATGACATAGTTGCCTGCGACCGCCGTCAGATCCACGATCTGCTGATCGTTGAAGACCTTCTTCGCGCGCGCAAAAGTCTCGTCCGAAACTTTTTGCGTGGTCGTAAGCTCAGCGACGAAATCGTACACAACGGCTTCATCCTCGGCCATACCGGACGGCCGCTTGCCGGCCTTCAGCTCGGCAATGACCTCCGGCGACAGCCCGGCCTTCGCCGCCAGCGGCGCATGCGCATACCATTCGACCTGCGAACGCCATTGCCGTCCGATGATCAGGATCGCGAACTCGTTGAGTTTGGTCGGGACCGAGGTCTGCCAGCGCAGATAATAAAACAGGTCGTACAGCCGCTGGCCCAGCACCGGGCTGCGGATCATCGGATTGTAAGGTCCACCGAGGCCGACGCTCGACACCTTCATTATCTGTTCGCCAAGCGGCTTCTGCGCCTCGTTGAGCTGATCCATGGTCAGTTGCGGAAACCGAGGCTCTTTGCTGGTCGCGGGCGCGGCGAACATCGTAGCGGCGAACCAGCCTCCGGCCGCGGCAGCGACCAGGGACGACATCCAGACTGAAGCTGAATTCATGGGATTTCCTCCTTGCGTTTTTTATAAGCGCAGGAAATGCTAATCCAGCCGCGCAGCCCGCGCCAGCCGTATGACGGCGTATCGGCAATGCCGATCAAATCCCGCCGATATCGGCCAGGCACTGTTGCGTTAGCTTCATGCGATCGGCGACATGGCGTGGCTCGCGAATATCCATATTGAGCGCGAACACGGTCTGCGCGCTGCCCTTCTCGGCCCAGCCGACCAGCCAGCCGAGCGACGGCTTGCCGAGTTCGGCGCCAAGCAGGCCGGATTTTGCGCGGATTGCCGCATCGCCGAGTTTGGTCACCGGCAGGATATCTCGGACCAGATCCTGACTGCGCCTGGAGACCGGCAGCACGCCGCGGCGCAACCGGTCGACGAAATCGATCTGCTGGATCGGATCGATGCGCATCTCGCCGGTCAGCCAGAACTGATCGATGCCACCGCCGATATTGCGGTTGCCGTATTCGAACAGGTCGACATATTTCTGCATGCGCTCCGTGCCGATGCGGCGCGCGATTTCCTGATACACCGGCACCGCGGAAGCCGCGATCGCCGAGCGCAAAGTGTGGTCCTGATTCCACGCCTCGATGCTGCGCTTGACGCCGTCCCACTTGAACACGTCGTTGTCGGGATCGCCGACTACGCCGGTTTCGAGCGCGATCAGCGAATTCGGAATCTTGAACGTCGACGCAGGCAGCAACGCTTCCCCCGAGCGGTCCTTGTCGCTGGCGATGATCAGATAGCCGTCGGTCTTGTAGCCGACGAAGGTGCCGACCGTGCCTGCGTCCGTAAAACGCTTGGCGAGATCGTCGCGGATTTCGCTGCGCTGCGGCGCGACGTGAGCGACCGCGCGCGGCGCGATTCCCGCGGCGGTAATGAGACCGAGAATGAGACGGCGATTGATCAAGGCGGCACCGGTGCGATTAGAACGGCCGCAACGATGCGCGGGGCATCGTGGTAAAACAATGACGCCGACAAGGGGAATTCTAGCGGATTTGGCCCGACAATCGCAGCACGAAAATCAGCACTTCGGCAACGGCCTTGTAGAGTTCGGCCGGAATTTCGTCGCCGAGTTCGACGTTGGAGAGCGCGCCCGCCAGCACCTCGTTCTCCTCGATCGGAATGTCATGGGCTTTGGCGACTTCGATGATCTTCTCACCGAGGCTGCCCCGGCCCTTGGCGACGACGCGCGGCGCACCTGACTTGTCGTAGTGCAGCGCGACCGCGAGCTGGCTGCTGGTCTCCACGCTCATAGCGCACGATCCAGAAAATGCCCGGCCGGCGCCGGTGTCGGTTGCGTCGGCGCGCCGTCGCGGATCACGATATCGCCGGGCCGCAGTTCGGCGCGGCTCAGGGCCCGGCTGAGCTCCGTGGCGCCCGCGCGCAGCTGTGTCGCCGTGGCCGGCCGCTCCGCCCACATCCGCACCGAGGTCGTGTCGCCCGACAGCGATATCAGCGCATGAACGGGGCCGGCAGGCTCGACATCGAGCGAGAACCGCGCCCGCCACACCCGCTTTGCGGTATCGCTCGCGCGCGCTATCCCGTCGCGCGAAATCTCGAATTGCGCAATGGCCGTCCCAGCCGGTGTCGCGAACGGGATCTCGAAATTCCATCGTGGCGTGGCAGGATCGGTGCGCGGACCGGCAATGTCGGTGCGATCCGGCAACGATGCCACCTGCAGCAATGTCTGGCGCGCAATGGCGGCGTCGGTGTCGTCAAGCAACTGCTGCACCGTCGCTGCCAGCGGCACATCGGGTGCGAGAGACGCCGGCACGACAGGCTGCGCCGCCGGCAGGGCACCGCGAAACGGCGGCGGCGGCGTAGTGGTGCGCGCCGTCACCACGTCATCGCTGCGCGGCGTGCGCGGCGATACATTTGCCGATGGCAGCGGGTCGAGCGGAGCATCGGCATTGAGCACCAGCTTCGCTGCGGTGCCGCTTTTTTGCGGGATGGCCCGAAGCGCCTCCTGCAGGTGGTGCAATACTGCACCCGTCGTCGCGGCGCGCGTTCCAGCGTCGGCATTCGGCGACATCGGTGCTGCGGTAAAGAGGCGGCTGCTGCGGTTCGATTCCGGGAAATCGTCCGCGACCGGCAGACGCGCCTGCGGCAAAAAAACTTCCTCCACGTCGATTTCCGATGTCAACGATGGCGCAAGTGCCGGCGACGCGGCGGTCTGCGGCTGCGGCGTAGAACCGGCCGCAGAGACAGACACTCGTGCAGGCCGTTGCGGCAGCTGCGTAGCCGGCGCCGATACGCTTTCCGGTGGACTGCCAAGCGACAGCAGCGTTTGGCGAAGCACCAGCAGCGCCGCCTTCAGATCGGGCACGCCGACCCTTGGCGACGGCGCTACATAATCGGACGCAAGCGATGACTCCAGAAAGAGGCCGGAGCTTTTGAAAGCGGCTTTAACGCCGTTGCCGGTGAGGTTTTGATCGAGGTTCGGCCGCAACGCCAGCAACGGCGCGACCGCCTGGTGCAGTTTTGCCGGAATCGCGTCGGAAACCCCGACAGCCCCGAGATTTGCAAACAACGGCGCCAGACTTTTCTGCCGTGTGGCCGCGGTCTGCGCCGCCGCGGATACCGCAAGCGCCTGCAGCGGCGTTAGCGGATTTTTTGGCGATGCCGCGCCCGCAACTGGTTTCGCCGCGGCGGCGGCCGGAGCATCCGGCGCGAGGCTGCCCGGCTTCGGCGAGGCGATGTCAGGCGACACCACAGCGTCGATCACCGGTGCTGGCATGCCTGCACTGCTCTGCGCGAGGCCCTGCCCGACCACGGCAAGCTTGATGCCGCCTGGCGTCTGCGACACCGCAAGCTGCAGGGTTTGCCCGACCTGAAGCGGGATTTCCGAAAGCACCTCGATCGACAGATTGGCAATCGCAATCCGTACCAGATCGTTGGCCAGAATTTTCAGCACCTGCGCGTCGATCACGGTGCCGGGCTGCAGCACGACATCGGGCGCCGCACCCTCGGCGGCAATCACCGGAAAGATCGGATTGATGGAAATCGGCATGCTGCGGCCTCGGCTCGGGCGCAGACTACGCAAGCGTCGTAAACCATTTGTTAACTGGAAGTGCTCCGTGCCCCGGACGCAGCGCAGCGCGATTTCTTAACCTCTCCCCGCTCTTTCGCGGGGAGAGCTCGAAGCCGAAGCGCAGCGAAGGCTTCGGGTGAGGGGCGAGGCACCGCGGTAAATCCAATCGACGGACTCTCGGGTCGTGCTTGTTGAGTCGCAGACCTTCCGACCCGATAGGCCTTCGATTTGGCAGCTCAGTGCCTGGCCCCTCACCCGCCGCGCATCTGACGATGCGCGTCGACCTCTCCCCGCGAAAGAGCGGGGCGAGGTTAAGAGCTGCCTCGCTTCAAATTTCGATTCGACGATTCAAACAGCCAAGCTTTCGCATTCTCGCGGCGCGATGCGTCCGAGCTTTGCCAATCCCTCGCGAACCCAAGCGAGGGGGTGGAGCGGCGGGAGGCGCCAGGGCACCAGCGGGCACCCTTGAGGCGGGAGTAACGTACCCACCTCGCGCGGCAAGGTGAACCGCGCGCGCCCAAGGCAGGCGCTGCGCCTCCCGGCGCTCCACCTGGCCACCAGGCCTGTCAGCCGTTCCGGGGCGCCCCGGTCCGGCCAGCTTTCGCTCCGTCCTTAAGGATCGCTTCTAGAAAGCGCCCTCATCGGACAGGACATGGAATATATACAGCGATCTAGGAATTAATCAATAGGAATTCTTGGGTTCCGCAAGATATTTTCGCGGTCTCGGCGAATGCCGGCACCATAACTACCGCTGCTGACGAACACCGGCAAAAACTTCGCCGCCATCCTTCAAGACCCGCGCGCAGGGAGCGCTCAGGATGATGGGGAAGATGCGCGGCTCAAGCTCGCGAGCACGCCGGACGCCGCCCTGAAATCCAGGTACCGCGCGAGGCGGCGTCCTGCGACTTCCTCGTCGACGCCCCAGTGCTGGATATTCCAGTCTTCATCGACATGGGCGGCCGCCCAGACCTGATCCTCATCGAGCGCGCCGCGTATCAGCGCGAGCGCCAGCAGCGCGGAGCCCGTCAGCGTCGTTACCATGTGAAGCGCGGCGATCGACCAGGGATCGGCCGGCAGCGCCGCCCGCGCCGCGGCGACGGCCTGATCGGGCTGGCGCACATACACGATGCCCTCCGTGAGAATGAAACGGGCGCCGAGCGCATCTGCGGCCCAGAACATCACGGGATCCCAATGCTCGGCTTCCAGCGCCACCAAAGCGTCGGGATGGCCGGCGCGGTAGAACAGCAAGTCGGAGTGAAAGTATCTTGCGATATCATCGGCGACGGCCTCGACGCGGCTTGCGACCGCATCGATCACGGTGTTCGCCAGCCGCGTCAGCGGCATCGTCGCAAGATCGATGATCTCCTTCTGCGCATCCCATTCCGCGGCGATGGCCTCGGCAATCTCGTGGGTCGGCGCAGTCACCAGCCGCTTTGACGGAGTGCGGACCGGCTTGCCATCGAGCGTAACGCCAAAACCCTTGGGCGTCTCGGAAATGCCGGCCTGCGCGTAAAAGCGCTTGCGCTGAGGTCCGCGCGTGGTGCGCCGGACCGCCTCCTCCGGATCAAGCGGCGAATGGCCGGCGACTTCATCGAATAGTTCGCGCATGCAGCTTCCGTCTGTTCTCATCTGGATAATATGCTCCAGACAGTACGATAAGGATTGGCGCAGATAAAGCCTCTCACATGCAAACCGCAATGGCGGCTTTATGATCACTGATTGGCGCAGCTCCGCGAATATGCGGTGCGCTCATCGGGTCCAAGCCCCGCCGCGGCGCCTTCGTCCAGACAGCTGTTGATGCGGTCGCCGAAGGAGCCCCGTCCGGGCGGCAGCACGGTCGGCTGCGAGGGCGGCGCATCCATCTGCGGCACCACCGGCACTTCAATTTTCGGCGGCGGCAAGGGCGGTGGCGGCGGCGGGCTGAATTGCGACGCACCCGGCGGCAGCATTTGCGCTTGACCCGCGTTCAAGACAACGAGCGCCACGATAACCGCGCCGACATAAAGCGTAACCATCGGTTTCCGTATCATCGATGACATGTCGTCATGCGAGGCGAAAACCGCAAGCTAAATTATTCTTCAGGCGCGTTCTCGATCGGATCGAAGCGGTCCGCTTCCAGACCCAGCAGGTTCCAGGATTGCAGCATATGCGGCGGCAGCGGCGCAGTGGCGTCGATGAAGCCGCCGCGCGGATGCGGGATCACGATGCGCCGTGCCAACAGATGCAGCCGGTTCTGCAACCCACCCGGCAACTGCCAGTTCTCCTTGTTGAAATATTTGGGATCGCCGACGATGGCATGGTCGATATGGGCCATATGCGCGCGCAATTGATGGGTGCGCCCGGTCACCGGTTTCAGCGACACCCAGGCAAGCTTCGCCGCGGAGGTCTCGACCACCGCGTAATAGGTCACGGCGTGGCTGGCGCCTTCGTCGCCATGGGCGGCCACGCGCATGATCGAATCGTCCTCGTTCTCTTCCTTGGCAAGATAGGTCGAGATGCGGCCCTGCTTCGGCTTCGGCACGCCGGCAACCAGCGCCCAGTAGATCTTTCGCGCCGAGCGATGACGGAACGAGCCGGTCAGCGCCGTCGCGGCAAAGCGGGTCTTGGCAACCAGCAGGCAGCCCGAGGTCTCCCGGTCGAGCCGATGCACCAGCCGCGGACGTTGCCCCTTGGCATCGCGCATGGTCTCCAGCATCTGGTCGACATGCCGCGTGATGCCCGAACCGCCCTGCACGGCCAATCCCGCGGGCTTGTTCAGCACCATCACGTCGTCGTCCTCGAACAGGATCATGTCCTTCAGCGCGTCGTGGGTTTTCTTCGAGGCTTCGGAAAAACTTGCCGCGGCCTTCGGCGCATCGAGTTTTAATGGCGGAATGCGGACGCTTTGTCCTTCCTCTAGTCGATCCTTGCTGTCGGCGCGCTTGCCGTTGACGCGCAGCTCGCCTTTGCGGACGATGCGCTGGATATGGGAGAACGACAGGCCGGGAAACCGCGCCTCCAAAAAACGATCGACGCGCATGTTGGCTTCGTCCGCCGTCACGGCGACGGTCTGGACCTTTGTGGGCAACGGCGGCGGCTCAGCGCGTTCCTTTGCCGCGGGGATACCGCTTCTGCTGCCGTCATCCTGAGGCGCGCGAAGCCGCGCATCGAAGGATGAGTGCTCGGCACCGCCCTTCGAGGCTCGCTTAGCTCGCACCTCAGGGCGACGGCGGGCCTCTTTCGAACCGTCCCGATATGGTTTTGCGCCCTTGGGGCGATCACCGGCGGCGCGTTTCGCAAGGGGTCGTTTGACGCGCCGGCTCATGATGTCTTTCCGCTTCTCAATTTCGCCCAGTAATCCAGCCGCTTGCGAATCTCGCGCTCAAAACCGCGGTCGGGCGGATCGTAAAAGGTCTGGCGGCCCAATGCTTCCGGGAAGTAGTCCTGTCCGGAAAAGGCTTCCGGTGCGTCGTGATCGTATTCGTAGCCGCTGCCGTAGCCTTCCGACTTCATCAATTTGGTCGGCGAATTCAGGATGTGTTTTGGCGGCAGCAGCGAACCGCCCTCCTTCGCCGTGCGCATCGCGGCGCCAAATGCCTTGTAGGCCGCATTGGATTTCGGCGCGGTGGCGAGATAGATCACCGCCTGCGCGATGGCGAGTTCGCCCTCGGGGCTCCCCAGGAAATCATAGGCGTCCTTGGCGGCATTGCAGATCACCAGCGCCTGCGGATCGGCGAGCCCGATGTCCTCGACCGCCATGCGGACCACGCGCCGCGCCAGAAACAGCGGGTCCTCGCCGGCATCCATCATACGCGCCAGGTAATACAGCGCCGCATCCGGGTCGGAGCCGCGCACCGATTTATGCAGCGCCGAGATCAGGTTGTAATGACCGTCCGCGGACTTGTCGTAGATCGGCGCGCGGCGCTGCAGGATCTCCTGCAGCTTGACGGCATCGAAGCTCTCGCCTTCGCGCGCGGCGCGCCAGCCTTCTTCGGCCAGCGTCAACGCGGCACGGCCATCGCCATCGGCCATCCGCACCAGCACGGCGCGCGCTTCATCGTCGAGCGGCAGTTTCTTGCCCTCGATCTTCTCCGCATGCACGAACAGTTTTTCGATCGCGTCCGCGTCGAGCGAGTGAAACACCAGAACCCGGGCCCGCGACAGCAGCGCGGCGTTGAGTTCGAATGACGGGTTTTCGGTGGTGGCGCCGACCAGCACCACGGTGCCGTCTTCCATCACGGGCAGAAACGAATCCTGCTGCGCGCGGTTGAAGCGGTGCACCTCGTCGACGAACAGCAGGGTGCCCTTGCCCATCTCGCGGCGCGCGCGCGCGGCGTCGAAGACTTTCTTCAGGTCGGCGACGCCGGAAAACACCGCGGAAATCTGCTCGAAATGCAGCTCGGTGGCATCCGCCAGCAGTCGCGCCACGGTGGTTTTGCCGGTGCCGGGCGGGCCCCAGAAGATCAGCGAACCCAGCGTTCGCGTCGCCAGCATGCGCGTCAGCGCGCCGTCGGGCCCGAGGATATGATCTTGCCCCACGACATCGGACAGGGCGCGAGGACGCAGCCGGTCGGGAAGCGGATGCGGCGCATCGTTCTCGAGGCCAGCGGCCGCGAACAGGTTTTCGGCCTGGCGTGGGCGTTTCGGGCTCATCCGCCTAATGTGACGTTGATCTGCTGGCCGCCGCGCACCACGGTGATGCGCCAGAGCCGGGCGGATTCGCGCGTGGCCTTCTCGAGATCGCTGGTCTTTGCAATCTTCTGGTTGTTGACGGCGAGGATAATGTCGCCCTTCTGGAATCCGACGCTGGCGGCCGTGGCATTGTCAGCTAGATCGGTCACCACGACGCCTTCGGTATTCGCATCGAGACGTAATTCCTCGGCGACTGCGGGCGAAATGTTGGCGACCTTGGCGCCCTGGAACGGCGAACGCGTTTTGATCACGATCTCGTCGCGCCCGGTATCGGGCGCGGTCTCCAGCGGGATGTTGAGTTTCACCGTTTTGCCGCCACGCTGCACGTCAATTTGCGCGGACCCGCCGAGCGGGCGGGTCGCGAAGCGATAATCGAACGCGTTGGGATCGTCGACAACCTGGCCGTCGATCGCCACGATCAGGTCGGACAGTTTCAGGCCGGCGCGCGCGGCGGGACTGCTGGCGGCGACATTGGCCACCAGCGCGCCGGTCGGCAGCCGCAGCCCGAGCGTCTCGGCGATCTCCGGCGTCACCGCCTGCAGCCGCGCGCCGAGCCAGGGCCGCTTCACCGCCTTGCCGCCGCTCTTGGCGGACGCCACGACGACGCGCACCATGTTGGCGGGAATCGCAAAGCCGATGCCCTGCGAGCCGCCCGAGCGCGAGAAAATCGCGGTGTTGACGCCGGCCAGCCGCCCGGTCATGTCCACCAGCGCGCCGCCGGAATTGCCCGGATTGATCGCGGCGTCGGTCTGGATGAAGAACTGGTAGTCGGTGATGCCTACTTGCGTGCGCGCCAGCGCCGAGATGATGCCGTGCGTCACCGTTTGGCCGACGCCGAACGGGTTGCCGATCGCCAGCACGATATCACCGACCAGCAGTTCGTCGGAATTGGCAAAATCCAGCGTCGTGAATTTCTCTTTTGTATCTTTCAGGCGCAGCACCGCCAGATCGGTGCGGCTGTCCTTCAGCACGATCTCGGCCTCGAATTCGCGCTTGTCCGACAGCGATACCTTGACCTGATCGGCGCCTTCGATGACGTGGTTGTTGGTGACGACCAGACCCGACGGATCGACCATCACGCCGGAGCCGAGCGAGCGCAGCATCTGCTCCGGCTGCTGGCCGGGCACCCCGAAGAAGCGGCGGAAAATGGGATCGTCGAGCAGCGGATTGCGGTTTTGCACCGTTTTGGCGGCATAGACGTTGACCACCGCCGGCTGCACGCGCTGCACGATCGGCGCGTAGGACAGTTTCACATCAGCCGGAGAGGCCGGCACCCGGCGGTCCTGCGCCACGGCCTGACCCATCGCAGCCATCATGACAAGGATCGCCGCCCAAATACGAAGAAAGCTCATGAATAGAATCCCGGAAATCGATCGAATGAATATAGGCTTTTCACCGTTCGAATAGAAGTGACGGCGTCCTCAAAACCTTGCAATTCCGCCGTAAAATGGCGCCTAGTGATCCTTGAGCGGCGGCTGGCCGCTGCATGCGGGAGAAACGCCAAATGAAGGCCGTCGGTTACAAGAAATCCCTGCCTATCGAGGACGCGGAATCGCTGGTTGATTTCGAGGCCGCGAAGCCGGAACCGCGCGCGCGCGAACTCCGCGTCGCAGTCAAGGCGGTGTCGGTCAACCCCGTCGACACCAAGGTGCGCAAGCGCGCCGCGCCGCCGGAAGGCGAGACCAAGATTCTCGGCTATGACGCCGCCGGCGTGGTCGATGCCATCGGGCCTGACGTCACCTTGTTCAAGCCCGGCGACGAAGTGTTTTATGCCGGCTCGATCCAGCGCCAGGGCACCAATTCGGAATTCCATCTTGTCGACGAGCGCATCGTCGGCGCCAAGCCGAAGACGCTGTCGTTCACGCAGGCCGCGGCACTTCCGCTGACCTCGATCACCGCCTGGGAATTGCTGTTCGACCGCCTCGCCGTGCAGCCGGGCAAGAGCGCCGATCCACGCACGCTGCTGATCGTCGGCGGGGCCGGCGGAGTGGGGTCGATCCTGATCCAGCTCGCGCGGCGGCTGACGGGGCTGACCGTCGTTGCCACGGCATCCCGGCCGGAGTCGCAGACATGGTGCCTCGATCTCGGCGCGCACGCCGTGATCGACCATGCCGGGGCGATGAAGGAGCAGATCGAGCAACTGAAATTTCCGCCGGTCGCGCTGATCGCTGGCCTCACCGCCACGGACCAGCACTACAAGGCGCTGGCGGACCTCATCGCGCCGCAGGGAAAGTTCGGACTGATCGACGATCCACCGGAGTTCAACGTCGCCGTGTTCAAGGGCAAGGCCGTTTCCATCCACTGGGAGTCGATGTTCACCCGATCATCGTTCCAAACTGCCGACATGATCGCGCAGCACCATCTGCTGAGCGATGTCGCCGACCTGATCGACAAGTGCGTGCTTCGCACCACGCTCGACCAGACTTTTGGCGCTATCAACGCCGCCAACCTCAAGCGCGCGCACGCGCTGATCGAATCCGGCAAGTCGCGCGGCAAGATCGTGCTGGAGGGATGGTAGAAGCCGTAGGGTGGGCAAAGGCGCTCTTGCGCCGTGCCCACCATCTGACGCGGTTGGATGTTGAATGGTGGGCACGCCATCGGGGGCGCGTTCGCGCGACCCGATGGCTTTGCCCACCCTACGAAATCTTTTTTATGCGATCGTCTGCACGATGCCGCCCTCGGCACGAAGCGCCGCGCCGTTGGTCGCCGAGGCTTCCTTCGAACTGACATAGACCACCATATTGGCGATTTCCTCGACGCTGGCCAAACGCTGCAGCAGCGAGGTCGGACGAAACTGCTTGACGAATTGCGAGGCCGCTTCCTCCACCGACTGGCCGTTTTGCCTGGCGAGATCCTTCACAAAGCTTTCGACGCCTTCGGACATCGTCGGTCCCGGCAGCACGGAATTCACGGTCACGGCGGTGCCGCGGGTCATCTCGGCGAGGCCCCGGGACACCGCGAGCTGCGCGGTCTTGGTGACGCCGTAGTGGATCATTTCCTTCGGAATATTAAGCGCCGATTCCGACGAGATGAAAACGACGCGGCCCAGTTGCGCTTCAGCATTCCCTGCAAGTAAGCGCGCGACAGCCGCACGCCGGACATCACGTTGACCTCGAAGAAGCGCGTCCAGTCCTCGTCCGGGATGCCGAAAAAATCCTTGGGCTCGAAGATGCCGGCATTGTTGATGAGGATGTCGACATCCGGCAGCGCCGCGACCAGCGCGTCGCATCCCGCCGCCGTCGAGACATCCGCGGCGATGCCGCGCAGCTTGCTCTGGGGCACGGCCTTGGCAAGCGTGGCAACCGCGGCGTCGACCTTGGCCGCCGTCCGCCCGTTAACGACCACGCTTGCGCCCGCCGCGGCGAGGCCCTTGGCGACCGCGTACCCGATTCCGGACGTCGATCCCGTGACCAGCGCCGTCTTTCCCGAAAGATCGATTTTCATGCGATGTCTCCATCCTCGATCACGGAGATATCGGGTGCAACGGGCGGCACCGCAATCGCCGGATGGCAGCTGCTCAATAAACAGGTGGCGCTTGCGCCACTTGTCATTGCGAGCGAGGCGAAGCAATCCAGTTCTTGACGCAGACTGGATTGCTTCGTCGCTGCGCTCCTCGCAATGACGAAAAAAGCGGCGCCCAGGCGCCGCTTTTTTGAAACCAACCCAAATGGCTTACGCCGCTTCCGCGGGCTTAGACAGATCCGGGCCCGAATCCAGGCCCTTGGCATCGACGTCGCGGTCGACGAATTCGATCACCGCCATCGGCGCGTTATCGCCGTAGCGGAAGCCGGCCTTGATGATGCGGGTGTAACCGCCCTGGCGGTCCCTATAGCGGGTCGCCAGCGCGTCGAACAGCTTGCGCACCTGATCCTGGTCGCGCATCTCGCTGATGGCCTGGCGGCGCATCGCAAGGCCGCCCTTCTTGCCGAGCGTCACCAGTTTTTCCACGATCGGGCGCAATTCCTTGGCCTTGGGCAGCGTGGTGACGATCTGCTCGTGCTTGATCAGTGCCGCGCACATATTGGCGAACATCGCCTTGCGGTGCTCGGCGGTGCGGTTGAGCTTCCGATGAACCTTGCCGTGACGCATGTCTTGTTCCTCAAACCTTGTTCTGTCGCGACGGCTCGTCGGACACGGTGCTCAGGTGGGCTTCCTGCGTTCGCCCTGCAGTGATCCTTCGAGACGCGGCCTGCGGCCGGTCCTCAGGATGAGGCCTCATGGTGAGGAGCGGACAAAGTCCGCGTCTCGAACCATGAAGACGTTTCGCTCAGTAATGGTCCTCAAACCGCTTGGCCAGTTCGTCGATATTCTCCGGCGGCCAGCCCGGCACTTCCATGCCGAGATGCAGACCCATCTGGGCCAGCACTTCCTTGATTTCGTTGAGCGACTTGCGGCCGAAGTTCGGGGTGCGCAGCATTTCCGCTTCCGACTTCTGCACGAGATCGCCGATATAGACGATGTTGTCGTTCTTCAGGCAGTTCGCAGAGCGCACCGACAATTCCAGCTCGTCGACCTTCTTGAGGAAGGCCGGGTTGAAGGCGAGATCGGGAATGACCTCGGAAACGACTTCCTTGCGCGGCTCTTCGAAATTCACGAACACGTTGAGCTGATCCTGCAGGATGCGCGCGGCATAGGCCACCGCGTCATCCGGCGAAATCGCGCCGTTGGTCTCGATGGTCATGGTGAGCTTGTCGTAGTCGAGGATCTGGCCCTCGCGGGTGTTCTCGACCTTGTAGGACACCTTGCGCACCGGCGAGAACAGGCTGTCCACCGGGATCAGGCCGATCGGCGCGTCC
>NZ_DASYMN010000279.1:0-39911 GCF_036009065.1 Bradyrhizobium sp.
ATCTGCAGGCCAATCTGTGGGCGCCGCTCGGCATGACCGATACCGGGTTCTCGATCTCTCCCGAAAAAGCCGCGCGCTACGCAAAACCGCTGCCGGTCGATCCCGACACCGGAAAAGAGCAGATCCGCAGCCCCGAGCTGACCCAGCCGCTCAAGTTCGAATGTGGCGGCGGCTGCGCCGCCTCCACCGCGTCGGATTATCTGCGCTTTGCGATGATGCTGATGAATGGCGGACGCGCCGGCGAAGCGCGGCTGCTCGGCCGCAAGACCGTCGACTACATGCTGTCCGACCAGCTCGGGCCGAACATCAAGAACCTGGTCGGCAATGCCGATCCGACCCGCGCCGATTACGGTTTTGGGCTCGGCCTTGCGGTACGGACCACGCCCGGCGTGGTCAAGATGATGGGCTCGGTCGGGCAGTTCTCATGGCCCGGCGCCAGCGGCACCGACTGGTGGGCCGATCCGAAGGAAGAACTCGCGGTGGTGTATCTGTCGGCGGCGCCGGGTCCGATCCGCTGGCACTACCGGCAGAAGATCAATGCGCTGGTGTATCAGGCGATCATGGAATAGCGCGCGTTTCGATCGCATTAACCAAGGCTGAACATCTGTTCAGAATTTTCCTTAGGTTCCCTGGGGAACGTTCCAGCATATCTGATGTTCTATTCTCATCCATTTTGGAGGAAGAGGACATCATGAAGAAGCTTGGATTTATCGTAGCGGCCGTTGCCGCTATTGCCATTGCGGCCCCGTCGGTCGCCAGCGCCGAAAAGATCGTTATCAAGCGTGGTGGCGACCATCACTACGGCGCCCGCGCCGACAAGGTCATCATCAAGCGCGGCGGTCACGATGGCGCCCGCGCCGAGTTCCGCGGTCGCTCTCATCGGGACCACGGCTGGCATCGTGGTCACGACAAGAAGGTCGTGATCATCAAGCACGGACGCGATCGCCGCTATTGATTTCGCGATTATGGAAATGGCCCCGAAAGGGGCCATTTTTCTCGTGCTGCCCGCATATCCCAACGTCATCCTGAGGAGCGCGCTCTTGCGCGCGTCTCGAAGGATGGCCGCTTGCGCCTGTGGCCATCCTTCGAGGCCCGCCGAAAGCGGCGGGCACCTCAGGATGACGATGTACCCCGTCGCGAGTGTCTTCAATCCCACGCCGGCGCAAAGCCGGGATTCACAAAACGCTTGTTCTTGGGCAACCCGGCAATCGCGGCGCGGTCCTCGTCGTCAAGCCCGACGTGCTGCGCGTCGAGATTGGACTTCTGGCTCTCGGCGCGCGACGCTTTCGGGATCGCGGCGACGCCGTCCTGATCAAGCAGCCATTTCAGTGCAACCTGCGCAGCAGTTGCGCCGTGCTTGCGGGCGATTGCCATCAGTGTCTGGTCGGTCGCGGCCCTGCCCTGCGCCAGCGGGCAATAGGCCACCAGGGGAATTGATTTCGCTGCCAGATATCCGCGCAACGGAGTCTGGTCGAGAAAGACGTGATACTCGACCTGATTGCAGGCGATCGGCGCCTTGATCTGCTCGACCACCGTCTTCAGCAGCGCGATGTTGAAGTTGGCGACGCCGATGGCGCGGGTGCGGCCCTGCTGTTTCAGCTTGATCAGCGTTTCGAACATCGCCGGCAAGTTCATGTTCTGCGCCGGCCAATGCACCAGATAGAGATCGACCTGATCGAGCCGCAGTTTTTTCAGGCTGGTGTCGAACGCCCGGCGCATCGCGTCCGGGGCCAGATTTTCGTTCCACGCCTTCGTGGTGATGTGCAAATCCCCGCGCGCGACGCCTGACGAGGCGATGGCGGCGCCGATGGCGTCCTCATTGCCATACATCTCGGCGGTATCGATGTGGCGATAGCCCAGAGCGAGCGCGCTTTCGACCGCTGCGCGGCAGACATCGCCCTGCATGCGAAAGGTGCCGAGCCCGAGCCGCGGCAGGCCGACGCCCTGGGTTTGCAGTTTTTCCACTTGAACCTCCCTGAAGACGCGACGAACCGGCGCCCGAAGCTTATAGGTGCCACCGCAAGGATTGGCGAGACGGCCGATCGGCCGTTTGCTAGGCTGATCGCCGTTCGGCATTCAAATCAAGATGAGTTGGCAACCTGCGATGGTCAAAGCGCTGCGAAGATGGCTGGAGTCCAACGGATTGTTTGCGATTGCAGTCGGTGTGCTGGGCACGATACTGCTGATTTCGATGCTGCTCGTCTCCGGCGGCTACCTGATCGTTCGCGCACTAAGCTGATGTTCCTGCTCTACGGACAGGCGCAACCCTGGAAACAATCAGCGTGACCACTGCCGCGATGACGACGTTGAGGATCAGCGCCCCAAGCCCGACATAGAACACATGACTGGCGCCGCCGAGTTCGATGGTTGCCAGAGGTTTCAGGCCGTTGCTCCACGCGGTCCACGATCCCCAAATGATTCCGGCGGCCCAGCCGAGCAGCAGCCCTTCGGCGCGGAACCAGCGCGTGAACAGCCCGAACACCAGCGCCGGAAAGGTCTGCAGGATCCACAGGCCCCCGAGCAATTGCAGGTCGAGCGCATATTGCGTCGGCAGGAACAGGATGAACGCCAGCGCGCCGACCTTGACCACCAGCGAGGCGATCTTGGCGACCGCCGCTTCGCCGGCATGGGTGATGCCCGGGTTGACGTAGGATTTCCAGACATTGCGGGTGAACAGATTGGCCGCGCCGATGCTCATCACCGCGGCGGGGACCAGCGCGCCGATCGCGATCGCCGAAAATGCAAAGCCGGCGAACCACGACGGGAACAGCACCTTGAACAGCATCGGCACCACGTCGTTGGGCGAAGCCACTTTGATGTGGGCGGCATAGGCCATGTAGCCGAGCAGCGCGATCAGGCCGAGCAGCAGCGTATAGGCCGGCAGCAGGATGGCGTTCTTGCGGATGGTGTCGGCGGATTTCGAGGCAAAGATGCCGGTCAGGGTATGCGGATACATGAAGGCGGCGAGCGCCGAACCCAGCGCCAGCGTGGCATAGGCGAGATATTGCTCCGGCTTCAGGATAAGGCCGGTAGCACCGCCCTTGGCGGTGAACGCGTCGTTGGCCGCGGAGAATACCGCGCCGTAACCGCCAAGCTTCATCGGCACCACCACCACCGCCACCAGCACCACGATGTAGATCATGATGTCCTTGACGAAGGCGATCAGCGCCGGCGCGCGCAGGCCCGAGCTGTAGGTGTATAGCGCAAGGATGACGAAGGCGGCGACGATCGGCAGTTCGCCGGTCAGGCCCATCGCCTTGATCACCACGCCCATGCCGATCAATTGCAGCGCGATATAGGGCATGGTCGCGACCATGCCGGTGATCGCCACCGCGAGCTCAAGCCCGCGCGAATTGTAGGTGCCATGCACGACATCGGCTGCGGTGACGTGGCCATTGGCATGCGCCACCTTCCACAGCACCGGCATCACCGCGAACACGAAGGGGTAGACGATGATGGTGTAGGGCAGCGCGAAGAAGCCGTAGGCGCCGACCGCATAGACCAGCGCCGGCACCGCGATCACGGTGTAGGCGGTATAGAAATCGCCGCCGACCAGAAACCAGGTGATCCAGGTGCCGAACTGGCGGCCGCCCAGTCCCCATTCGTCGAGATGCTCGCCGACGGGACCGGCTTTCCAGCGCGCGGCGAAAAAGCCCATCACGGTGACGAGCGTGAAGAAGAAGATGAAAACCGAGAGCGCAACCCATTCGATCTGATCGGCCATGACGATGCCTGCTGCCTAAGAGGTTTCGTCAGGTTTGCGCGATCGATAGACCAGCCAGATCAGCAGCGAACTGATCGGCACCCAGGCGAGCTGATACCAGTAGAAGAAGGGAAAGCCGAACAGCGCCGGCTCCTGGGAATTATAGAACGGCACCCACAACAGGCCGATGAACGGCAGCAGCAACAGGATCCACATCGGGCGGACTCCGGCTCGAGAATTGCCGATGCCAGCTTAGAGACCGGCTGAAATCGTTGTCTAGCGAATTTGAGGTCGAGCACTAAAACGTGTCCGGACGCGGTGCAGCGTTCTTCCCGGTGCACCGCAGAGCCGGGACCGTGCAAATCGAAGCGTCTTGGCCGGGCTCGACCCGGCCATCCATCATCTTCGAAAGCTTGCAAAGATTGATGGATGCGCGGGTCAAGCCCGCGCATGACGAAATCTCACTTTACTACGGCCCCGGCTCTGCAGCGCACCACGCCGCGAAAAGCGGCGCGCTGCGCTGCGTCCGGGCATGCAACCGTGCTTACTTCACCACATCCGTACCCCTCTTGCACACCATGGCGTCCTGATCGCCGGTGCCGCCGCTGGCGCCGATCAGCTTGCCGGTTTGTTGTGGTTGAGAGAGTGATCGCTGACGTCAGCGTTCAGAATGCGGGCCCTGCTCCATTCCTGCCATAGGTGATGCGTGGAGTTTGCAGTGTCCCGTCCGGCTGCCTCTTTGCTGCGCCGACGAAAATCTTGGTGCCCGGCTTGAGGTCGTCTTTGCTGCCGGGGACATAGGTGACGACGACGGTTTGCGGCGTCACCAGCAGCTTCTTTTCGCCCTCCTTGTATTTGACGGATAGCACCTGACCGTCCGAACTGGTGACCATATGCTCGACATTGGCATTGGTCATCTTGCTCTTCGGCAGCAGGTCCCAATCATAGTGCCCTTCCCCGGTGCCGCGCATCGACTCCGGAAAGATGTGGACCTCGATGGCTTTCTGGGTTCCGTCCTCCTGCATCATCCCGGCCGAACCGACGAACATGCCGGGCTTGATGTCGGCCATCGTCGCCGGCGCGATCGCGACAAAGAGCGGTGGGTCGCTCACCGTCAATTTCCATTCGGCGCCGTCGCGGTTTTTGACCGTATAGACCGGGCCATCGACCTTCTCGATGGTGGCGCGCAGCCGCACGTCCTGCGCCAGCGCCGGAGATGCGGCGCAAATCAAGGTGAAACCGGCGGCGGCGAGCGAACGCTGTATCACGTGCTGCATTTCATCCTCCGTTGATCGTCATTGCGAGGGAACGAAACAATCTACTTTCTTTCGTCATGGCCGGGCTTGACCCGGCCATCCATTCTCTTCGAAAGACTCTTTGCGAAGATGATGGATACGCGGGTCAAGCCCGCGTATGACGCATTTTTCGCTGGATTGCTTCGCTTCGCTCGCAATGACGGTTTTGTCTCGGGTTACTTTCCCAGATGCTTGTCGAAAAACGCCGCGATCTCCTCGAACGCCTCTTTCGTCTCGGGCGCGGTGTCGTCGCGGTAATAATGCGCGTGCGACTGGCCCTCAAAGACCTGCAGCATCGCTTCCACACCGGCCTGACGCAGCTTGCGATGAACGCGCACGGTGTTGCTGAGCAAGAGATCGCGCGTGCCGCTGGTGAGAATCGTCGGCGGAAAGCCCTTCATGTCGCCATATACCGGCGACAGCAGCGGATCCCTGAGATCGTGGCCGTTGGCATAGACTTTGGTGCCGGCATCGCAAAAGCCGTCGGGCGACACCAGCACGTTGTCGAGCATCGCGTTGGTCACAAAAGTGTCGCCGACTTTTGTGACGTCCGACATCGGCGTGCCCGGCGCGATCGCGCCCGGCAGCGAAAGCCCGTCCTGTTTCGCTTTCAGCACCATCTCGAGCGTCAGCGCGCCGCCCGCCGAACTGCCGAAGATCGCAATATTCTTCGGGTCGGTGGTCTTGATGGCGTTCTTGTAGACCGTAAGCCCGTCATCGAGCGCCGCCGGGAAATACGCCTCCGGCGGCATCCGGTAGTCCACCGCGATCACCTTGAAGTGGCCGAAGCCGGCCATGAACAGCGCCTCGGGCAGCGCCGCCTCGCCGGGATTGAGCACGTAACAACCGCCGTGAACGTGGATCAGCAGCCGGTTGCGATTCTCGGGCGCGATCACATCGGGGGTCAGGATGAAGGCCCGCACGCCGTCGATAGTCGTCTTCTCGACCTTGACATGCAGCCGCTCCATCATTCCCGGAACGTTCTTGATGGTCCCGGCGGCGCCGGCGTCGGCTACCGGCTTCCATTCCTCGCCGGTCTTCGGCAGCACATTCCAGTTGGTGCGCAGCGGCGCGCCGATGATTTTTGCCATCTGCGGGCTGACTGTGATGGGCACGGGGACTGAGCGCGCAGGCACGTCGAGCGTCTGGGCATGGGCCGCGGTTAAAACCATCGCGGCGCACAATAGTATTGCCGTGCATAATTTCGTTGTTACAGCGGTTGAGTTTCCGGCCAGCTTCTTCATCGCGCTCCCCTGTTCCGTTTCTTGTTCTTCAACGTAAGACCGCGACGATGCGCGCCGGACGTTCCCCCTGCAACCCCATCGGTCTTCAATTATTCCCGAACAGCGGATCGGCGGCCAGATCGCGCCGCATCGCAGCGCTGCATCCGAAGTAAGCGTGCCCCGGACGCAGCGCAGCGCGTAGCACTTGCGGAGCGGTGCGCCGCAGAGCCGGGGCCGTGACGAATAGCGGTGCTCGTACGGTCCCGCTCTGCGGAGCGGCATGAAGAATGCCGCACCGCGTCCGGGACACGAGACCTACTTCGCCGCGGCGATCGCGACCTCGGCGTCGGACATGCCGATTTCCTTGAGCACTTCGTCCGTGTGCTCACCAACCGCCGCTACGCGCGGACCCGGGCTGACTTCCGCCCCTGACATCCGGAACGGCAGATTGAGCACCTTGAACGCCCCGGCGTCGTCGGACACTTGCGCCAGAATACTGCGATGGGTGCTCTGCGGATCGGCCATGGCTTCGGCGACGCTGCGATAGGCCGAACAGGGCACGCCGGCCTGGTTCAACGCCGCGAGACATTGCTGCGACGTCAGCATGCGCGACCAGGTTTCGACGCCCTCCATCAGGTCGCCCCAGTGATCGCGGCGGTCGCTGTAGGCCGCAAAGCGCGGATCGCGGATGAATTCCGGACGGCCCGCCACCGTGACCAAATTCTGGAAGGTCTTCTCGCTGGCGATGGCGACCATCACATAGCCATCCGACGTTTCCATCGGGCCGAACATTGGCCGCTGCGGCGGCTTGATCGGGAATTGCGCGCCCTGCACCTCGTTCAGCGTCAGGCTGAGCATCGATTCCAGCATCGAGACATCGATATGCTGGCCCTGCGCGCTCTGCTGGCGCTGAACCAGCGCCGAGGTAATTGCACCGTAGGCATAAACCCCGGTGAGGATATCGGCGTGATAGATGCCGCAATAATCCGGCCTCTGCCGTCCGGGCTGATAGGCCAGATGCGCCATATCATAGCCCGATGCAGCGTGAATCACCGGTGCATAGGCCGGCAGTTCCGCCGACGGCCCGGTCTGGCCGTAGCCGGAAATCGAGCAATAGATCAGCTTCGGATTGAGTTGGCGCAGCGTTTCGTGGTCGAGCTTCAACCGCCGCATCACCCCGGGACGGAAATTTTCTACCAGCACGTCGACCTTCGCGACCAGTCGCTTGACCGCCTCCACTCCCTTCCCCGATTTCAGGTCGAGCACGACGCTTTTCTTGCCGACATTATAGCTGCCGAACACCGCGCTGCAGTTGCCACGCACCGGCGGGCGCGTCCGCATGGTCTCGCCGTCGTCGGTCTCGATCTTGATCACGTCGGCGCCCATGTCCGAGAGCATCCGGGTGCAGTGCGGCCCGGCGATCGTCGTGGAGAAATCCAACACGCGGATGCCTTGAAGCGCTTTGGCCGATACCGTCATATCCTGCTCCTCGCCGAATTTTCGCTGCCGTTACCTCGCATAATTGCACGGCGGAAGCGACCCCCGGGCCTGTTTCCGGCGGCGGAATATTGCACGGCACAAGAATTTCTGACGCAGGGTCATTGCTAAGACGCCACCGCTTTGAGACCATACGACGCCGCAAGAACCAAGACCTGCACACACGCAGGCGACGAGGAACCTTATGCCGACTGTTCAGGCCGACCGTCTCACGCGCATCGGTGCTGCGCTTCTGAAGGCCGCCGGTGCGTCGGACGAAGAGGCCAGCGCCGTGGCGGCCGGCTGCGTCAACGCCAATCTGGCGGGGCACGATTCCCACGGCATTATCGCGATCCCGACCTACATCGACCGCATCAAGGCCGGCCATATCGTTCCCGGCGCGAAATGGACCATCGTGCGGGAATCGCCGACCACGACGGTGATCGACGGCCACTGGGGCTTTGGCTTTCATGTCAACGCCAAGGCGATGGCGCTGACCATCGAAAAGGCGAAGACATCAAATGTCGCGGCTTGCACGGTGTTTCGCCAAAGCCATGTCGGCCGCCTCGCCGCCTACCCGATGATGGCGATGCGCGAAGGCATGATCGGGCTTGCCACGGCGGATTCCGGCCGCTCGCCCAAACACGTCGCACCGTTCGGCGGCCGCGAAGCGCGGCTCGGCACCAATCCGATTTCGATCGCGGTGCCGTCGGATCTGGAAGCTCCGTTCTATCTCGACATGGCGACATCGGCAGTGGCGGCGGGAAAGATTCAGCTCGCGGTCTCGCGCGGCGAGGAAATTCCGGCCGGCTGGATCGTCGACAGCGAGGGACGGCAAACCACCGACCCCAAGCAATTCCGCAAGGGCGGCGCGCTGCTGCCGCTCGGCGGCAGCGAGGGCTACAAGGGCAGCGGCCTTGCCGCGATGGTCGAGGTGCTGTGCGGCCTTCTGACCGGCCTCGGCTTCGGCGTCGAGCCGACGGGCCGGCATAATGACGGCTGCTTCATGGCGGTATTCAACGTCGCGGCATTCCGGCCGCTGCAGGATTTC
Source organism: Bradyrhizobium sp. (assembly GCF_036009065.1). Taxonomy (GTDB): domain Bacteria; phylum Pseudomonadota; class Alphaproteobacteria; order Rhizobiales; family Xanthobacteraceae; genus Bradyrhizobium. The sequence continues at coordinate 8,749 of NZ_DASYMN010000279.1, forward strand.
AAGCGGGAGGTTGCCGAGTTCGCGCGCTATCTCAAGGCCACGCCGCCGTCGGAAGGCTCAAGCGGCGTATTCTATCCGGGAGAGGTCGAATATATCCGCGAGCAGCAGCGCAGGGTGTCGGGAATCAACGTGGAAGATGCGACGTGGGAAAAATTGCGCGCGCTGGCCGGCGAATACAAACTGGCCGCCGAACTCGAACTGGTATGAAAGCCGTAGGGCGCAATAGCGAAACGTATTGCGCCGCATTGGCTGCGGCCGGCGGATTACGCTGCGCTAATCCGCCCTACGCGCAGTGAAACGGAGACCCGCATGACACGGCAAATGGCACTGGTCGGATTCCTGCAGGCGCAGAACTGCACCAATTTGCCGAGTTCATGGCGGCATCCGGAATCGCGCGACGATTCGATGTCGGCGGATTACTATCAGGAGATCGGCCGGATCCTGGAATCCGGAAAATTCCACATGGCGTTCTTCGACGACCGCCTGGCGATGCCGGACCGCTACGGCAGCGATCATGCCCACACCGTCGAATACGGCATCCGCTGCGTGAAAATGGATCCCATCGTAGTGCTGACCCTGATGGGCGCGGCGACTGAAAAGCTCGGGCTCGCGTCGACCTGCTCGACCACCTATTACGAGCCGTTCGACGTCGCCCGCCGCTTCGCCACGCTCGATCTGATGACCGGCGGCCGCGCCGCATGGAACGTCGTCACTTCGGTCAATGACGGGGAAGCCCACAACATGGGCAAGGATGCGCATCTCGAGCATGATCTGCGCTACGACCGCGCCGACGAGTTCATGGAAGTGGTGCTGGGCCATTGGGATTCCTGGGAAGACGGCTCGCTGCTGATCGACAAGAAGAGCGGACGCTTCGCCGATCCGACCAAGGTCAAGCGGCTCGACCACAAAGGAAAATTCTTCAAGTCGCGCGGGCCGTTCACGGTGCCGCGCTCGCCGCAGGGCCATCCCGTCGTCATCCAGGCCGGCGCCAGCGGGCGCGGCCAGCGTTTTGCCGGGCGATGGGGTGAAGTCATCTTTACCGCGGCGCGCAACTTGGCCTCCGCGAAGCAGGGCTACGATGCGATCCGAACCGAGGCCGCGAAAGCAGGCCGCGATCCCGATCAGATGTTCCTCTGCAATCTCGTTACGCCGGTACCGGGCGCGACCAAAGCCGAGGCCGAGGACAAGATGGCGCTGATCGAAAAACTGCCGCTAGAAATCGATGCGCTGTCATTGCTCGCAGAAGCGCTGAACTATGACTTCGCCTCAAAGCCTATCGACGAGCCGCTGACCACGGAAGAGCTCCAGGGCATGCAGGGAATGCTCGGCATGCGTGACGGCGTGCTCCGGACATCCGGCAAAACCAATCCGAGCGCGCGAGATTTCGTGACCTTCAGCGGACGTGGCCAGACTCAGGACGCCATCGTCGGCGGCCCGAAGGAAATCGCCGACCGGCTGGAAGAAATGTTCGTTAGCCGCGGTTGCGACGGCTTCGTCATCGCGGCGACTTACGTGCCGGGCTCTTACGCCGACTTCGTCAAGCACGTCGTGCCGGAGCTGCAGCGCCGCGGACTGTTTCACAAGGACTATGCCGGCAAGACCTTGCGTGAAAATCTTGGCCTGAAGCGTCCCGCGGCGGGCGCATGGAAAACCCAGCCGCAAGCCGCGGCCGAATAAAGGATTTTTTGGATGCGCTGGCTCAAATTCACCGCCGCCGGACAGACTTCGTGGGGCATCGTCGAAGGCGACAAGGTGGTCGCCGTCAGCGGCGATCCGTTCGGCGAGTGGCAGCGCAGGCAGCAATCGCATGCGCTTAAGGACGTCAGGATCGAACTGCCGGTGATGCCGCGCACGTTTTACTGCGTCGGGCTGAACTATCTCAAGCACCTCACCGAGGCCGCCAACAAGCGCGGCGAAGTGCCCAACGTGCCTGACCGACCCGAAATAGGCTACCGCGCGCAGAATGCGCTGATCGCGCATGACGAAAACGTGGTGATCCCGGCCACCGCGACCGAGAAGATCCACTATGAGGGCGAACTCGTGGTCGTGATCGGCAGACAAGCAAAACACCTGAGCGAAGCCGACGCGATGTCCTGCGTGCTCGGCTATACCATCGGCAACGATGTCAGCGAGCGCACCTGGCAGAAAGCCGATCGCGGGCTGTGGCGCTCCAAGAATGCCGACACTTTTAAGCCGATGGGGCCGTGGATCGAAACCGAGGTCGATCTTGAAGCCATGGAAACCATCATAAAAGTGAACGGCAAGGAGACCGGACGCTTCCGCACCAACGACATGATCTTCGGCATCGTGCCGTTCATCGTCGAGCTGACCAAATATTTCACGCTGTGGCCGGGCGATGTGATCTGGATGGGCACCGACGGCGCCTCGCCCGACATCAAGGCCGGCGACGTCGTCGAGATCGAGATCACGGGCATCGGCACACTTCGCAACAGGTTCGTCGCGGAGACGGCATGAGCCGCCACTCAACCGCGCATTACTTCCTCGAAGGCCTGGTCGATCTCGGCGTCGACTACATCTTCGCCAATCTCGGCACCGACCACGTGTCGCTGATCGAGGAGATGGCGCGCTGGGACAGTGAAGGCCGCAAGCACCCCGAGATGATCCTGTGCCCGCATGAAGTTGTCGCCGTGCATATGGCCGGCGGCTACGCGCTGGCGACCGGGCGCGGCCAGGCGGTGTTCGTCCATGTCGATGCCGGCACCGCGAATGCCTGCATGGCGATCCAGAACCTGTTCCGCTATCGGCTGCCGGTGATGCTGTTCGCCGGCCGCGCGCCTTACACGCTGCACGGCGAGCTCACCGGCTCGCGCGACAGCTATGTGCATTTCGTGCAGGATCCGTTCGATATCGCCAGCATCGTCCGGCCCTATGTGAAATGGGAATACTCGCTGCCCTCCGGCGTCGTGGTGAAGGAAGCGCTGGCGCGCGCCAGTGCGTTCATGCAGAGCGATCCGCCCGGCCCGGTCTACATGATGCTGCCGCGCGAAACGCTGGCCGAGCAGTGGGACGAGGCGGCGATGCCGGCGTACCCGGCTTCGCGCTACGGCAGCGTACGGGCCGGCGGCATCGATCCAGCACGGGTCGATGCGATTGCCGCGCAATTGATGGCGGCGGAAAATCCGGTGGCGTTCACCGCCTATCTCGGCCGCAAGCCGCATGCGGTCGCGGTGCTGGACCGGTTGGCGCGGACCTGCGGCATCCGGGTCGCGGAATTCAATTCGATCGACCTCAATCTCCCGCAGGATTCGCCGTCTTTTGCAGGCATGGATGCCCTGCCCCTGCTCGAGACCGCCGACCTTGGGTTACTGCTCGACACCGATGTCCCGTTCATCCCGCAAGCCGCCAAACGCGCCGATATGATGAAATGGATTCAGATCGACATCGACCCGCTGAAGTCGGATTTCCCGATGTGGGGATTTGGCACCGACATACGAATTCAGGGCGACTGCGCGATCGTGCTGCAGCAGGTTCTTGATGCGGTGGAAGCGCGCGCCGATGATGATTATCGCGGCCGCGTCGCCGCGCGCATCGCAAGCTGGAGTGGCGCGAGCGAGGCGCGGGCGAAGCGCCGCGGCGCCGCGAGCGCAAACAAGGGTGTTTCAGGCGCGCTCGGCCCGGCCTTTGTATTCGCGATGCTAAATGCAAAGCTGTCGCAGGACGATGTCGTCATCAACGAAGCGATCCGCAACGGGCCGATCCTGCAGGAGCACATCACGCGGACAAAACCGCAAAGCTATGTCGGGCTGGCCGGCGGCGGGCTTGGATTCAGCGGCGGCATGGCGCTGGGCTTGAAACTGGCGCAGCCCGATCGCCGCGTGGTGCAGATCATCGGCGACGGCGGTTTTCATTTCTCCTCACCCGACAGCGTCTACGCGGTGGCGCAGCAGTATCAGATCCCGATACTGACCGTGGTGCTGGACAATGGCGGCTGGCAGGCGGTGAAGTCGGCGGTGCAGCGGGTTTATCCAAAGGGCGTCGCCGCCGAAACCGACCAGTTCCAGTCGCGGCTAACCTCGGGCCGCCAAGGCGAGCAGCGGGACTTCTCCGCGGTGGCGCGGGCGTTCGGCGCGCATGGCGAACGCGTCACCGAGCCAGACGAGCTTGCTGCCGCGATCGACCGTTGTCTTGCCGCATTGGACGATGGCAAGGCCGCGGTGCTGCATGTTCACATCACCCCGCTTTAAGGGAAGTAGATCCATGAACGTTGTTCGCAGACGTTTTTGTCTTGCACTTGTTGCGCTCGCGACCGCTGCCTGCCAACCCGCTTCCGCTCAGGAAGACCCGACAAAATATCCCACAAAACCGATCCACATCGTCGTCGGCTTTACCGCCGGCGGCGGCAACGACATCATCGCGCGGATGTACGGGCAAAAATTGTCCGAAAGCCTCGGCCAGCCCGTGATCATCGAGAACAAGCCGGGCGGCGGCGCCATCGTCGCTACCGAATATGTCGCCAAATCCGCGCCCGACGGCTACACGCTGCTGGTCGGCGCCAGCGGCATGGCCATCAACCCCGCCGTCTATGCCAAGCTTCCTTACGATTCGGTCCGTGATTTCGTCGCGATCTCCGAACTGGCATCGTTCCCATTGATCCTGATCGTCAATCCGTCGTCGCCGATCAAATCGGTCGCCGAACTGGTCAATTACGCCAAGGCGAACCCGGACAAGACCAATTATTCCAGCTCATCGGCCTCGTTTCAGCTGGTGACCGAATTGTTCAAGCAGAAGACCGGCGCGCCGATGCAGGTCATTCCCTACAAGGGCGCCAACGATTCGGTGCTGGCGGTGATCTCGGGCCAGGTGACGGCGACCATCGCAGACGCGGGGCCGGCGTTGAGCCAGGTGCTGGGAGGCCACGCGCGGGCGCTTGCGGTCGCTTCGCCGCGGCGGATGGAAGAACTGCCTGATGTCCCAACCCTGAAGGAAGCCGGCGCCGACGTCGACGCCGTGCTGTGGAGCGGCCTGTTTGCGCCAAAGGACACCCCTCCGGCGATCGTAAAAAAACTCGAGAACGAAATCATCCGCGTCGCGCGATTGCCCGATGTCATCGCCCGCCTGAAACCCTTGGGCATCCTGCCGGTGGGCAATTCGTCCGACGAGTTTGCGCGCATCCTGGCCGCCGACATCGCGCGCTGGGGCGAAGTCGCCAAGGCCGGCAATATCAGAATCGCGCAATAGCGGCTTCGCTCACCGCTGCCAGTTGCAGATGCCGCCGGAACGGCACGGCCAGACCTGAATCCGCGTATCGGACGCCTGCGCGTCGAGCGGGTTGGTGTGCCGGCGCACCACCTTTGTTCGGGCTGGCGGGCGCGGCTTCTCGGTGCGTGCATGCGCAATTCTGGTTTTAGCGACCTTCGGAGCATTCACAGCCTTCGGCCTTGCATCCGGCGCCGCCGGATCCACATGCACGGCCCTGCTTCGAGCATCCGTCTTCGCCTCGACCCGCATCGGCTCAAACTGGCCCGGCGGCCCGAGCGGTCTTGGCGAGAGCACGGCCTTCGAAAGGTCGAGGTTAAGGAACTCATCCGGCCGGTATTCAGCCGCAATCGACGGATTCCCGACTAAAAATGCTGCGCAACTCACCGCGGCGAAAACAACTTTCCGGACCATGAGACGCCTCTGAAACGGGACAACACCCCTTATCTAGGGAGAGTTGGCCCGATTGCAGCACCCGGCCGGCGGGTTCCATGCCGAAACGCCGGTCTCACTGGATCTCGATATTGGCCGCCTTGATCACGGCGCGCCATCGCTCGACCTCTTCGCCCATGTATTTGGACGTCTTCTCGACCGAGCCGCCGAAAATCTCGGCGGACAGCTTCTTCAGGTGGTCCTGCAATTCGGGCTGGCGCAGGGCTTCATTCACATCGGCGTTGATCTTGTCGACGATGTCCCTGGGGGTCTTCGGCGGCGCCACGACGCCGTACCAGGCGACCGCTTCGAAACCCGGCAGCGTCTCTGCGATGGTCGGCATGTCCGGCAGGGCCGGCAGACGGTTGGGCGAAGCAACGCCCAGCAATTTGAGCTTGCCGGCTTCGACCAGGGCCAACGAGACGCCGAGATTGTCGAACATCAGGTCGACATCGCCCGCGAGCAGGCCCTGCAGCGCCGGCGCCGAGCCGCGATAGGGAATGTGGCGCAGCTTCACCTTGGCCATCAGTTGAAACAGCTCGGACGTCAGATGCGAGGTCGTCCCATTGCCTTGCGTGGCGGCCGTGACGCGATCGGGATTTTTTTGCAGGTAGTCAATCAGTTCGCGCAGGCTCGATGCCTTGACGTTGTTTGGATTGACGATCAGCGCGTTCGGCACCTGGGCCATCACAATGATCGGCTCGAACTTGGCCGGATCGAACGCCAGCTTCGGATAGAGGCTCTGGTTGATCACGAGCGGCGGCGGCGGCGCCGAGAGCAATGTGTAACCGTCCGGCGCTGCGCGAAAAACCGCCTCGGCGCCGATGTTTCCGGCAGCCCCGGTGCGGTTCTCGATCACGACCGGCTGGGCCCATTTACGCGACAGCCACTCGGCGACCAGCCGCGGCACCGCGTCAGCCGTTCCGCCGGCCGGGAACGGCACGATGATTTTGACGGTGCGGTCGGGATAGCCATCGGCCCATGCCTGGCTCTCAAGGCCATTCGATGCGGCCAAGCAAAGCACCAGCCCGATTGCCGTTCGGCCCACGAAAAACCGGTCTCGCCTGACCAGATCGCGCATGTAAGTTCCTTTCCGCGCTTGATCCGCGCCTTTGTGATGGCAACCCTGCTTCAGTCCATGTGAAGATACAACATGGCATCCGGTCGCGTTCAGCCATTCATTTCAAGGAGCTCATGATGATGGCAAAGCGACCGAACGTGGTGATCGTCGGCGGCGGCATCGGCGGGCTGTTCGCCGCGAATGCGCTGATCGCGCACGGCCTCCAGGTGTCGGTCTATGAGCAGGCCCCCAACCTCGGCGAGGTCGGCGCCGGGGTTTTCCTGACCCCAAACAGCGTGCGCCAGTTGCAGAGGGTAGGCCTCGGACCCGCGGTGGAGAAGCGCGGCGCCAGAGTTGGGACCGAGTCGCGGTACTTCCGCCATGACGGCACGCCGATCGCCCCGGTCCAGGTAACGGATTCCTCGGGCTGGAACGCTACGTTCGGGATGCACCGCGCCGACCTGGTCGAGATGCTGGCCGTCACCCTGCCGGGCGAGGTGGTGCATACCGGACACCGATGCAGCGGGTTTGAGCAGACCGGCGACGTCGCGCGGGTGTCGTTCGCCAATGGCGCCATCGTGGAAGGCGACATCGTCATCGCCGCCGATGGAATCCACTCCGAGCTTCAGCGGTTCGTGACCCCTCCTTCCCGCCCCGTCTTCCACGGGTCGGTCGCCTACCGCGGTGTGCTCGCGCATCGGCGCATTCCGCACTGGCCAACCGATTCCTGGCTGATGTGGCTCGGCAAAGGCAAGCACTTCCTGACCTTTCCATTGCGTGGCGGCGAGCTCATCAACTATGTCGGGTTCGTGCCGGCGGACCAGGAGATGAAGGAATCATGGTCGGCGCCGGGTGATCCCGACGTGCTTCGCGCCGAGTTCGCGGGCTGGGACCCGCGCATCGGATCGCTGCTGAGCCAGGTTGAAGCCACGTTCCGTTGGGCTCTCTATGACCGCGAGCCGCTGCCGACCTGGACCCAGGGAAGGCTGACGCTGCTCGGCGATGCCGCGCATCCGATGCTGCCTCACCTCGGACAGGGGGCCAACCAGTCGATCGAGGATGGCATGGCGCTGGCGACGATTCTCGCGCACGCGAACCGCAATACATCTCCCGCAGCGCTGCTCGCTTACGAGCGCCTGCGCCGCGAGCGCGTAGCGCAGGTCCAGCGTGGCGCACGTGAAAACGGCCTCCGCTACGATTCGGCCAATTCCGATCTGGGCGTCCGCGACGCCGAGATCACCGCCCACGCCGCGTTTCGGAGGCGGCTGTACGATCATGACGTCGTGCCGGAAGCAAAAGCTGCGGCGACTGCACTGATATGAGGTGCTTCAAACCAGACGCGCCTATAAGCAGTTTGCGCAACGCGCCATCTCGATATAACAGCGACCCAATGGGCCGCTTTTGACGGCGCTCGCGGCACACAAGAAATCGGGAGCGATGCTCCCTGCAAAAACAAAAGAGAACATGGAGGAAACACTGCAATGAACGTCTCCCGCCGTCACGCCCTCTTGGCCCTCGCTACTACCTTGCTGGCCACGCCCGCGGCCTCCGCCGAAACGATCCGGGTCGGACTACCGACCAAGACCTATTGGCCGACGACCATCGCCGAGACCGCCGTGCGGCAAAAACTGTTCGAAAAGGAAGGCATCACCGCGGAGCTCACCATCTATCGCAGCGGCGCCGAGACATTCGAGGGCATGGCGGCGGGCGCGGCCGACATCATCCTCGATCCGCCGTCGCTGGTATCCGCGGGCCGCAAGAAGGGCGTGATGTCCAGAATCGTCGCCAATGCCACGATGGGCAATTTCGGCTGGCAATTGATGGTGCCGGTAAAATCGGCGCTCGACGTCAAGGGCCTCAACGGCAAGAAGGTCGCGATCACGGCGGCCGGGTCGGGCTCCGACCTGCTGGCGCTGTGGACCATCCAGGACCGGAAGATCGAGTTCACCCGCGTGCCGGTCGGCGGCGGCGGCCTGGTGCCTAATCTGCTCGCCGGCAATGTCGAGGCGGCGGTGGTCTATTCGCCGCTCAGCTTCCAGATCTCGAAATCGGGCGAGGCGCGCACCATCCTCGATTATTCCAAGGAAGTGCCGCCGAACCTGACCGCGGGCTGGATCGTGCTCGACAAATTCGCCGAGGCAAAGCCGCAGGTTGTCCAGAAGGCGATCAACGCGCTCTACGGCGCGGTGGCGTTTATGCGCGCCAATCGCGACGTGACGGTGAAACTGATCGCGGATCTCTACGAGATGCCCGCGGAGATCGCCGCGCTGGAATATGACAACACGATCATGAAACTCGAGACCGACGGCAATATGGCCGCCGCCAACGTGCCCGCCGCGGTGCAATTGTCGCTCGATCTGGCAAAGCTCGGGGGCTTGAAGGACATCGTGCCGGTCGAGGACGTGATCTCGACGAAGTTCAAGCCCGTCCCGACCAGGCCCTGAGGCCTCGGCGATGGCAGGTTTCGGAATCAAGCTGGCCCGCTTCGCGATCGTTCTCGCGATCTTCGCAACGTGGGAAATTCTGTCGCGGACGGGCGCCGTCAATCCGCGACTGCTTCCGTCCGCTTCCGATACGCTGTCCACGCTGGGCGATCTGTTGCAGCGCGCCAGCGTCCGCAACGACCTGGCGGTAACCGCAAGGGAAGTGCTGACCGCGTTCGCGCTCGCCGTTCCCGTCGGCGCACTGATCGGATATTTGATCGCGGAGAATCGTTACTTCGCCGACGTGATGAAACCACTGCTGTTCTTCGCCTTCAGCATTCCGAAATCGATCTTCCTGCCGATGTTTATCCTGGTATTCGGGGTCGGATTTGCCCAGAAGGTCGGATTCGGCTTCTTTTCGACGATCTTCATCGTCATCATGTCGACCACGACAGCGGTCGAGTCCGTCAAGGTTGAGCATCTCAAGGTCGCCCGCTCCTATGGCGCGACGCCCGCGCAGACCGCCTTCCGCGTCTATTTGCCGAGCATGCTCCCGGTGCTGCTGGAAGCGTTACGGATTTCCATGATCTTCAATCTGACCGGCGTGATCCTCGCCGAGATGTATGCGTCGCGCGACGGCATCGGCCATCAGATCGCCAGTTGGGGCGAGAATTTCCAGATGAAGCAGTTGCTGGCCGGCGTGGTGATGATCGCCGCGATCGCCATGACCTTCAACGAACTGGTGCGATGGGTGGAAACGAGATGCAGCCATTGGCGAACGTAACGCCGCTCAAGCCCGCCCCCCGCGCCGGCGCGGTCGAGGTCAGGAATGTGGGCCAGATTTTCAGGACCTCGACGCAGGACGTCGTCGCGCTTTCGGACGTATCGATCGATGTCAAGCCCGGACATTTCGTCGTGCTGGTGGGTCCGAGCGGCTGCGGCAAGTCGACATTATTGATGATGATGGCGGGCCTGCTGCAGCAGACCTCGGGCACCATCACGATCAATGGCGCGCCGATCCCGCAACCCGACCCGAACCGGGTGGGCGTGGTGTTTCAGGAACCAAGCCTGTTTCCCTGGCTGACAGCGGAAGAAAATGTCGAGTTTCCGCTCACGCTCCGCGGCGTGGCCAAGAGCGAGCGCCGCGCCAAGGCGCAGGATGCCCTCACACTCGTCGGCCTCGACGGTTTCGGCAGGCGGCATCCGCATGAACTGTCCGGCGGCATGAAGCAGCGGGTCTCGATCGCGCGCGGCCTGGTGCAGGATCCTCCGGTGCTGCTGATGGACGAGCCATTCGCCGCGCTCGACGAGCAGACCCGCATGACCATGGGCGACGAACTGCTTCGCATCTGGGCCGCCACCGGCAAGACCGTCGTGTTCGTCACCCACAGCCTGACCGAAGCCGTTTATCTTGCCGACGAGGTGATCGTGATGTCGGCGCGTCCCGGCCGCATCGTCGATCGTCTGCAGGTGCCGCTGCCGCGGCCGCGAACCTATGACATGCTGAGCGGCGATGCGTTCGGCAGCCTGCGCGACCGTATCTGGCGGCACATCCGCAAATCGGCGTGAGGGCGAAGATGACCGCAACCACGCTCCGCCGGCTGATCGTGATGGGCCTGATCGTGCTCTGGGAAGCCCTGCCGCGCAGCGGCCTGATCCCGGAACTGTTCCTGCCGGCGCTGTCCTCGACGCTGGTCGCCGGCTGGAACGAGGCCGGCGAATATGGCCATGCCTTGGCGGTAACCCTCTACGAGGTCGCGGTCTCGATGGCGTTCGCGTGCGGCGGCGGCATCCTGCTCGGCGGCATTGTCGGCAGCCTGCCGCGCCCGCGCGTGCTGATCATGCCGATGATTTCCAGCCTGTATGCCGTGCCGCTGGTCATCCTCTATCCGGTCTTCACCGTATGGCTCGGCATCGGCTCGGAATCCAAGATCGCGTTTGCCTCGCTCTATGGATTTCTGCCGACCATGCTCTCGACCGCCGCCGGCATCCAGACCATCGATCCGCAATTGCTGCTTGCTGCGCGGAGCATGGGCGCGAGCTTAAGCCAGCGCCTCATCCGCGTGATCATTCCCGCCGCCATTCCAACGGTGTTGTCGGGGCTTCGCGTCGGCGGCGCGCTGGTCATCGTTGGCGTCGTGGTATCGGAAATGCTGATCTCTTCGGCAGGCATCGGCTATCTGATCTCGCGCTACCGCACCATCCTCGACAGCCCGCATGTGTTTGCCGGCGTGCTGCTGGTGCTGGCGATGGCGATCGCCTTCAACGCCGGCATCCGGTGGATCGAGCGCAAGGCCGCGATCTGGCAGACCGGAACCCGCGGCGGCGAGCGCGCCGCCGACGAAATTGCTTCCGGTGTCCTGCAGCCGGCGACGTAGAGAAGAACAACAAGGAGGACGTCGTGAACCTGCCAAAACATCTGTTGCCGACAACGGTGGTCGGTAGCTATCCGCAGCCCGAATGGCTGGTGGACCGCGCGATGCTGTCCAAATCGGTGCCGCGCACCCGCATGCATGCAATGTGGCGGCTTCCCGCCCAGCATCTGGAGGAGGCACAGGACGATGCCACCATCGTTGCGATCCGGGACATGGAACGCGCGGGCATCGATATCGTCACCGACGGCGAAATTCGCCGCGAGAGCTACTCCAACCGTTTTGCCACCGCGCTTGACGGCATCGATGCGGACAATCCCGCGATCATCACGGCGAGAGGCGGCCAGCAGACGCCGGTGCCGCGCGTGGTGGGCCAGGTCAGGCGAAGCCGCCCCGTCGAACTGGACGACATAAAATTCCTTCGCCGCAACACCGATCGCGCCGCCAAGATCACCTTGCCCGGCCCGTTCACCATGAGCCAGCAGGCCAGAGACGAATTCTACAAGGATGACGAAGAGCTGGCGATGGCGTTCGCCGAAGCAGTCAATGCCGAAGCGCTCGACCTGCAGAAGGCCGGCGCCGACGTGATCCAGCTCGACGAACCCTGGGTGCGCAACAATCCGGAGCTGGCAAAACGCTACGCGGTGAAGGCCATCAACCGCGCGCTGCAAGGCATCACCGTGCCGACTGTGGTGCATCTCTGTTTCGGCTATGCGGCGGTGGTGCCGGGTTCGACCAAGCCTGCCGGCTATTCCTTTCTCGCCGAACTCGACGACACCATTGCCGAGCAGATTTCGATCGAGGCGGCACAACCCAGACTCGATCTCGGCGTGCTCAAGGATCTTGCTTCGAAGAAGATCATGCTGGGGGTGCTCGACCTCGGCAATCCCGAAATCGAACCGGCCACGGTGGTCGCCGATCGAATCCGCAATGGTCTCAAACATGTTGCAGCGGACAGGCTGGTGGTCGCGCCGGATTGCGGCATGAAATACATTCCCCGCGAAATTGCATTCGGGAAACTGAAGGCGATGTGCGACGCCGCGGCAACCGTGCGCAGCGAGATCGGCTAGCCCCGCCAGCTCGCAACCAGCTCAAAACTCATTGGCGCGACCTTTAATGCGGACAGACGGGCCCGACCAGGAACCCACGCATGAACGACCGGCCAACCTGAACCACACATTCAGTACCGGATGGATTGTCGCTGTTGCGGTCGATATGAAACAAAAGGCCGTAGCTCTTTCCGTTGTAGGAATAATAAACCGCCTCGCTGTCGACGGTTGGAAAACCGCCGGCTTCCGGCGTGAAATATCCATGCCCGGCCAGCCGCTTTTTTACGTCGACAAGCGGACCTTCAAAAACCGGATATGCACCTTGCGCCGCGCGATATTTCTCCAGCGCCGTACCCGCCGCCCTGATCTCTTGCGCCAACGCCGTATCCGGCTGAGGCGCCCTGACGTGCTTCCAGTAAAACAGCAGGCCAAACACCGCAGCCGCAATCACCGCGATCATCACCAGAACCGTCGATGCTGCCGGCCTGAACCAACGTCCATTGCGCGTTGCGATCAGCCTGCCGACATCCCGCAGGCATGAATTGGTCCAGGCGGCAGCGCCATGCGATCCCCGGCCTCCCAGCGTCATGCCGCCGGCTATTCCGACGCCCAGAACGTAGATCCAGCCTTCGACGAAATCGAACAAATGCGAATTGAACAGCGAGGTGAACACATTTTGGATGACGGTCAGCAATCCGATCCAGGACACCAGACCGTCCCCCCTGAACAACAGCAGGTGGACCAGCCACATTGCGTAGAGCACGAGGATGCCGACCGTGCCCCACTGAACTGCAACGTTCAATGTCTGATTGTGAGGGTTTTTGACAACTTCAGCCTGGGCGCCGGTTTCGCCGATCGCGGCCCGTTCGAACAGGCCTTGTATGGTTCCGCTGCCGTGTCCGATCACGGGAGCATCGCGGAAAAACTCCAGCGATTTCTGCCAATACTCCAGTCGCGAGCCCAATCCGGTGGGATTGTTTTGAAGTTTTGTGTGCTGATAATCGGAAATAAATGTCGAAACCGTTGTGCGTAGTCTCGGAGACGCGGTCCAGGTGGCCGCCGCAACTACTGCAGCCGCGCAGCACGCAAGAATCACGGTTCGGCAACGCAAATAACTAAACGCAAATATCGCAAGCATGATCGGCAAGGTAACCAATGCGGTGCGCGAAGAGACCACGAAAATCATATTCGTCACGAAACCCAAGGCCGCAAACGCGAGCAGCACGGCGAGCCATATCTTGTTGGTTCGAATACACTCCATGATCGGATAGGCAAGCGCCACGGCGCACAGTGCAAATTCCTGACTTTGATCGATATAATTTTTGACGAAGATTCCGCGCCCTGCAGCTTCCGGCTTGAGCGTCAGATCGGGTTCAAATGCGACTGCCCAGGAGGTCGCCATCAACAGCGTGCAGGATGCCAGGAAGGCCACAAAAACCCATATGCCGCGGTCGGAGCGTTCGAAATGATAAAACAGCAGCGGCAGTGCGAGCAATTTTGCCGTGGGACCCACCGCATAAAGGCGAGCGCTCCACGCGGCGTCCGACCACAGCATTCCAGCAACCGCCAAGGCGAAGAACGCCACCGGAATCGCTGAGACCGGCCGTTTCAGGGAAAGCAGAAATGGCCGCAATTCGAGTGTCGGGATAAGTGCGGCGAGCCACAGCACGACAAAAATAGCGACGCCGGATGTCGACCAGGGCAGACATATCGCGATCATCACCGTCAGGAGATCGACGTTCAATATGCGCGCAGCCGGATCGTGCCATGCGGAAAAAATCGTGGAAAGCGAGACGCTGAGGTTTCTGTTGGTCGCTTCAGCCATCGGCTATCCCGGTGCTGCAATCGCGCGGCTGTGGCATGGACGCGGAGCGGCATCTCGGCTACCAAGCTGCCGGATAAGCATTTGCACCGAAACTGCCATGATATCGCCGGGAAAATGGTCGGAGTGGCAGGATTTGAACCTGCGACCCCTGCGTCCCGAACGCAGTGCTCTACCGGGCTGAGCCACACTCCGACAAGAACGCGGCTTATAGCCTTGGGTTTCGCACACCGCAAGACGATGAATTAAGGACGCAAATCCCATGAATGTGGGCCTGACGACCGCTATTTTGCCCGCAAACGAGGCCGCGGTGGCCGACGCCGCGCGGTCCTTGCGGGATGGCGGGCTGGTCGCGTTCCCGACCGAGACGGTGTACGGGCTCGGCGCCGACGCCGGCAATGCGGCGGCGATCGCGCGGCTGTATGAGGCCAAGGGCCGGCCCGCGTTCAATCCGCTGATCGCCCATGTCGGCGGTCTCGCGGCGGCGCAGCGGATCGCCCATTTCGATGCGCAGGCCGTCCTGCTTGCGCAGGCGTTCTGGCCGGGTCCGCTGACGCTGGTGCTGGCAAAGGCGCCCGGCTGCGCGGTGGCCGATCTCGCCACCGCCGGCCTCGACACCATCGCGGTCCGGGTTCCCGCGCACCGGATCGCGCGCGCGATCTTGCGCGCCTTCGGTGGGCCGGTGGTGGCGCCGTCGGCCAATCTCTCCGGACATGTCTCGCCGACCACGGCCGCGCATGTCTCGAGCGACCTTGCCGGGAGAATCGACCTCATCATCGATGGCGGCGCGGTCGAGGTCGGCGTCGAATCCACCATTGTCGGATGTTTCGACGCGCCGACGCTGCTGCGGCCCGGCGGCGTGCCGCGCGCCGAGATCGAGCGGGTGCTGGGCAGGACGCTGCTGCAGCCGCCTGACGACGCGGACAGCGATTCCGGTCAGCCGCTGGCGCCGGGCATGCTGGCCTCGCATTACGCACCGCGCACGAAGGTCAGGCTCAATGCCGACCGGATCGAGGCCGGCGAGGCATTGCTCGCCTTCGGCCCGCACGCCATATCGGGAGTCGAGGCTGCGTCCATCGTGATGAACTTGTCCGCGCGCGGCGATCTCAATGAGGCCGCCGCCAATCTTTTCAGCTATCTTCGCGCCCTGGATACCAAGGGTGTGCGCGCCATCGCGGTGATGCCGGTGCCGCATCACGGGCTCGGCGAGGCCATCAACGACCGGCTGCGCCGTGCCGCGGTGGGGCGGGAATAAACGTAAGAGACAGAGATGAACATCGTCCAGCCACCGCCGCTGTCGCCCGAACTGATCGCGCGCTTCAAGACCATCGTCGGCGACAAATATGCGGTGACGGATGCTAACGACATCGCGCCTTATGTCACCGAGGAGCGCAACCTGTTTCACGGGCACTCGCCCTTGATATTGCGGCCCGGCTTGACCGCGGAAGTTTCCGCGATCTGCAAACTCGCTTCCGAACACGGAATCGCGCTGGTGCCGCAGGGCGGCAATACCGGCCTGGTCGGCGGCCAGACCCCGCACAACGGCGAGGTCGTCATTTCGATGCGGCGGATGGACAAGATCCGGGAGATCGACACCGCGTCCAACACCATGACCTGCGAGGCCGGCGTAATTCTGCAGAATGCGCAGCAGCGCGCCACGGACGCTGACCGGCTGTTCCCGCTGTCGCTCGGCGCCGAAGGCAGCTGCACCATCGGCGGCAATCTCTCCACCAATGCCGGCGGCACCGCGGCGCTGGCCTATGGCGTGGCGCGCGAGATGGCACTCGGGCTTGAGGTGGTGCTGGCGGACGGCCGTATTCTGGGCGGCCTGTCGAAGCTGAAAAAGGACAATACCGGCTACGATCTGCGCAACCTGTTCATCGGCGCCGAAGGCACGCTCGGCATCATCACCGCGGCGACGCTGAAATTGTTTCCAAAGCCGCGCGCGGTGGAAACCGCCTTCGCCGGCCTCAAATCGCCGGCCGATGCGCTAAAACTGCTGGAGATTTCGAGAGACGAGGCCGCCGGCAGCCTCACCAGTTTTGAGCTGCTTGCCGATATCGCCGTCGATTTCAGCGTCCGCCACGGCATCGACGTGCGGCATCCGCTGTCATCAAGGTATCCCTGGTATGTGCTGATGGAGCTGTTGTCGTCGCGTGACGACGCGCGCGCCACGCTGGAGGCTATACTCGCGCGCGGCATGGAAGATGGCATTGTTGACGACGCCGTGATCGCGGCCAATCTGAGCCAGCGCAGCGCCTTCTGGAAGCTGCGCGACGAGATGAGTGCGGCGCAGAAGCCGGAAGGCGGCTCGATCAAGCACGACATCTCGGTGCCGGTCGCAGCCGTGCCTGATTTCATCGCGGAGGCCAATGCGGCGGTGATAAAATTGATGCCCGGCGCGCGGCCGGTGCCGTTCGGCCATCTCGGCGACGGCAACATCCATTACAACGTCAGCCAGCCCGTTGGCGCCGACACCGCGGATTTTCTCGGCCGATGGCATGAGGTCAACGCCGCCGTGTTTGCCATCGTATTGCGGATGGGCGGCTCGATCTCCGCCGAGCACGGCATCGGCGTGCTCAAGCGCGACGAACTGCCTGACGTAAAGGACAAGGTCGCGATCGAGCTGATGCGCGACATCAAGGCGATGCTGGACCCGCTTGGCATCATGAATCCCGGCAAGGTGTTGTAGGGTGGGGAAAGGCGCATTCGCGCCGTGCCCACCGCTATGCCTCAACGAATTGTATGCTTGATTGGTGGGCACGCTTCGCTTTGCCCACCCTACCGGTCTGCGAAAGGCAATCATGACAGTCTCCGACCGCATCCGCATCAAGGACGTCCGTGTCCTGTCGGACAACCACTATGTGCTGAAAACCACCACCTTCGAATGGCGGCGCGCCAATGGCGCGTGGCAGACGCAGCATCGCGAGACCTATGATCGCGGCAACGGCGCCACGCTGCTGCCCTACAACCTTGCACAGCGCACGGTGGTGCTGGTTCGGCAGTTCCGCTATCCGGCCTATGTCAACGGCCATGACGATCTGCTGATCGAGGCCGCGGCGGGACTGCTCGACGATGAATCTCCGGAGGTGCGGATTCGCGCCGAGGCCGAAGAGGAAACCGGCTACCGGCTCGGCGAAATCCGCAAAGTGTTCGAGGCCTTCATGAGCCCTGGCTCGGTCACCGAAAAACTCCATTTCTTTGTCGCGGAATATCAGCCGGGCATGCAGGTCGGCAGCGGCGGCGGCATCGCCTCCGAAGGCGAGGACATCGAAGTGCTGGTACTGCCGATCGACGAGGCGCTGGCCATGGTCGCCGACGGCCGCATCGCGGATGCCAAGACCATCATGCTGCTGCAATATGCGGCGCTGAACATTTTTCGGTAGTTGTCATGGCCGGGCTTGTCCCGGCCATCCACGTCTTACAGACCATCGATAAGAAAGACGTGGATGCCCGGGACAGGCCCGGGCATGACGAGTCAAAACAGCGACCCCTGCTCGTCATCGTCCGATGCCGCAGCCACCGGTTTGCGTTGCACGGCTTTCTTCACCGGCTGTGCCTCCTCAGCAGCCGCCGCTTCTGCCGAGATCGGCAAGATCAGTTGCGCATCATCGTTAGCGACGCGGTTGACCCTGGTTGACACCTGATGCCAGACGAATTCGCCTTCCTCGGGTGCGGTCAGCAGTGGCAGCGCGGCCTCGACATCATCATTCGAACAATCCAGCCAGCGGTCGAAATCACCCCGCGCAATCGTCACCGGCATGCGCGGATGCAGCACGGCGAGATCGGCGCCGGCCGCCGTGGTGACGATCGCGACCGTGTCGAGTTCCTCGCCGTTGGGGCCGATCCAGGTTTCCGCAAGGCCGGCGAAGCCGAACGGCCGGCCATCGCAGGCATGGATGAAATACGGCCGCTTGCGCGCCTCCGATGGCGGCCATTCGTACCAGCCGTCCGCCGGGATCAGGCAGCGCCGCCGTTTGATCGCGTTCTTGAACGCCGGCTTGTCCACGACCGTCTCGGCGCGGGCATTGATCAGCAGCGCAAAGCCGCGGGGGTCCTTGACCCAGGCCGGGATGAAACCCCAGCGCATCAGATGAAAACGCCTGACGCCGTTCTCGATGATGACCACGGGAACCGGCTGGGTTGGCGCAATATTGTGGCGCGGGGGAAAATTCGGCTGCTCGATATAGCCGAACAGCCGGCGCAGGGCCTCCGGCGCCGAGGTAAGTACAAAACGTCCGCACATTGTGCCATCCAGATAGGCGCCCGTTCAGCACCTTTTAACCCCAACCATCAACACTGCGGCCGATGACATCAACGGCGTCCAAGACAACTCAAAAGACAGCGCACATCGTTTCCGAGCCATCGCGCAAGGACGCCGGGAAGACCGCGCGGGCCGCCGAATTGCGGGCCGCCAACATCAACCCCCGCACCGGACTTGCCACCGACTACCTGAATCATTTCAACGAGGCCATCATGCTGCTGGAAATGATTCCGGATATGCCCGATTGCGCCGAGGATTTCCTGACCTGGCGGCCGCTGTCCTATCGCGAGCATTTCGCCGCCTCCAATTTCAGGGCGCGCGAGCTGGCGATTGCGGCCTATGATTCGGCGGATTCCAGGATTCGCGGCGAGTTCGACAGCATAACCTCTGCCATGACCTCGATCCTGACCGCGGTGGGGACGGCGATGCGCCAGGCCCGGCAGGACAAGACCCGCGCCAGATTGGCCGAGCAGGCCACCGGCTGGGTCAAGCCGCTGGTGACGCTGGCCGGCGGCATCATCAATGGCCAGGGAATCCAGTCTGGCGCCGAAGCCGATGTCGACTACATCATGACGCATTGATGTCGGTGAACCCGCCAGAGCCGCTGTCCCGGCCGCAGATCGCCGTCAGCGCCGCCATTTTTCGCGATGGCAAGGTCCTGCTGGTTCGGCGGGCGCGATCTCCGGCCAAGGGGTTTTATTCGCTGCCGGGAGGCCGGGTGGAATTCGGCGAGACGCTGCACGCCGCCCTGCACCGGGAAGTGGACGAAGAAACCTCGCTCAAGATCGAGATCGTGGATCTGGCAGGATGGCGCGAGGTAGTTCCGGGTCCAACCGGAGGCGGACACTATCTGATCATGTCATTCGCGGCGCGTTGGCTTGCCAGCGAGCCCGTCCTGAACGACGAGCTCGACGATTTCAAATGGCTGCCGCCAGATGAGCTGGGCGATCTGAAGCTGACAGGAGGCCTCAGGGAAGTCATCCAGTCGGCCCGGCGCCTGATCGCGATCTGAGCGCGATTTACCTGGAAATACAGGTCCAGCCGGCGCGCCTTGCTTCCATCGCATTGAAAAGGCATATCACGCCGGTCCTGGACCGCTTCATGCTGAAACATTTTCTCGCAGCCCTCATCGTGATTTCGGCATGCAACCTCGGCCCGGCACGGGCCCAGGACGCCGCCGCGCCGTTCGACGGCGACCTGCAGCGGCTGGCTGAAATCCTCGGCACCCTGCATTATTTGCGCGGCATCTGCGGCACCAATGAAGGCCCGAAATGGCGCAACGAAATGCAAGCGCTGATCGACGCCGAAACACCCTCCGGCGATCGCCGCGCGCGCATGATCGCCGGCTTCAACCGCGGCTATAATGGGTTCCAGCAGACCTATCGGACCTGCACCCCCGCGGCCTCCGTCGCGATCCGCCGCTATATCGAGGAAGGCTCGCGGATATCGAGGGATCTGACGGCGCGCTACGCCAACTAGAACAATCTGAATCCGCGCTGTTAACCTTTCCTAAAGAACTGCCTAGCCCGGTTCGCTCCTCATGCTAAACCTCGGCGGTTCGCGCGCTCCGCAGTGGATCGCGCACGTAAAGTCTGTCGAGTTTCATGAGCCATCCAGCGTTCACGACCGCCCGCGCTCCGTTGCACGATCACGAACAGAAGCAGGCCGCGCTCGGCTATCTCAACGAAGCCTGGGCGGAAGCCCGGCACGATGGCGTCGACGGCGACTGCCTCGCGCAGGCCAGCCTGTTCGCCGCCTTCGCCGAGCTGGTCGGCACCTACGGCGAAGACGCGGTGGCAAAATTCGTCGAAGGCCTGCCCGTCCGCGTCCGCAACGGCGAGTTTTCGATCACGCTGGCGAAGCAATAGGCCCAACTGTCATCCCCGCGAAAGAGCTTGTGAATCTATTGATTTTTGCGTTTTCCGACATGAGTCAAATCAAAGACTTAGGACCCGCAGAAACGTCGAAATTCGAATAGATTCACAAACTCGAAAGCGGGGAACCAGTAATCACCGACGCCGGTGGTCTGAACTAACGCCGCGGCGTACTGGGTCACCCGGTCAAGCCGGGTGATGACTGCTGTAGGTGTTGCGGTGCTGTGCACGCGACATCAAGCCTTCAGAGTCTCCAGAAACCGCACCGGCTCGCCGGTCGATGGCGTGAGCAGTTCGCCCTGCCACATCACCCGCCGCCCGCGCACGAACGTGCCGACCGGCCAGCCCGTCACTTTGACGCCGTCATAGGGCGTCCAGCCCGCGCGCGAGGCGACCCATTTGTTGGTGATGGTCTCGGTGCGCTTGAGATCGACGATGGTAAAATCCGCGTCATAGCCGGCGGCGATCCGGCCCTTGCACGCGATATTGAACAACCGCGCCGGTCCCGCGCTGGTGAGATCGACGAAGCGCGCCAGCGATAATTTTCCGGCATTGACGTGATCGAGCATCAGCGGCACCAGCGTCTGCACCCCCGTCATGCCCGAGGGTGAGGCCGGATAGGTCTTTGCCTTTTCCTCCAGCGTATGCGGCGCGTGATCGGAGCCGAGCACGTCGATGATGCCCTGCGCGATGCCGCGCCAGATGCCGTCGCGATGGCTGGCGTCGCGCACCGGCGGATTCATCTGCGCGCGGGTGCCGAGCCGATCGTAGCATTCCGGTGCAGCCATCGTCAGATGATGCGGCGTCGCCTCGCATGAAGCGACGTCCTTGTGGTCACGGAGAAACTCGATCTCCTCTTTGGTGGAGATGTGCAGCACGTGAATGCGTTTTCCCGTTTCGTGCGCCAGGCTCACCAGGCGCTGCGTCGCCAGCAGCGCCGCGGTCTCGTCGCGCCACACCGGATGCGAGCGCGGATCGCCCTCGACCCGCAGATGCTTGCGCTCATTCAGACGGTACTCATCCTCGGCATGAAACGCGGCGCGGCGGCGGATCACCTTGAAGATACGCCGCAGGCTTTCGTCATCCTCGACCAGCAGCGCGCCGGTGGAGGAGCCGATGAACACTTTTACCCCGGCGCAGCCGGGCGCGCGTTCCAGGTCCGGCAGGTCATCGACATTTTCGCGGGTGCCGCCGATGAAGAACGCGAAATCGCAGTGCATGCGGTGGCGGCCGCGCTTGATCTTGTCGCCAAAATTCTGCGCGTTGATGGTGAGCGGATCGGTGTTCGGCATCTCGAATACCGCGGTGACGCCGCCCATCACCGCGCTGCGCGATCCGGTCTCCAGGTCTTCCTTGTGGGTCTGGCCCGGCTCGCGGAAATGCACCTGGGTGTCGATCACGCCGGGCAGGATGTGCAGGCCCTTGCAATCGATGATTTCGCCCGCGCGGGCCGCGCCGAGCGAACCGATCTCGGCGATTCGCCCATTGGCGATACCGATGTCGCGGATGCCCTCGCCGTCCTGATTGACGACGGTGCCGGATTTTAGAATCGTGTCAAATGTGGTTGTCATCGTTCCCTTAAAGCCCGGTCGCAGCCCTTGTTACCAGCACTTTAGCGGCTTACGTTGCAATGTGATATCCAGCCCCGACGTTTCCCCAGAGAACTTGATATGAAAGCGGCATTTCTAGCGGACCGGGGCGTAATCAAAGTCGGCGGCGAGGCCGCGCGCGATTTTCTCAATGGCCTCGTCACCACCGATGTCGGCCTGATCCGGCCGGGCCTCGGCCGGTTCGGGGCGCTGCTGACGCCGCAGGGCAAGATCGTGGTGGATTTTCTGATCACCGAAGCGCCCTCGGGCCACGGCGGCGGCTTCCTGATCGACTGCCCGCGTGCGCTGGCGCAGGGACTCGCCGACAAGCTGGGGTTTTACAAATTGCGCGCCAAGGTAAGCGTTGAGAATCTGACCGACAGTCTCGGCGTGCTCGCGGTATGGGAAGGCGAGCCTGCCATCAAACCGGACCTGACATTTGCCGATCCGCGCAACGAAAAGCTTGGCTGGCGCATCCTGATCCCGGCGGAACTCGCCCCGAAAGTCGCAAACCTGATTGCGGCCGACCTCGTCGACAGCACGGTCTATGATATCAATCGCATCGCCTGCGGCGCGCCGCGCGGCGGCGTCGATTTCATGTATGGCGATGCGTTCCCGCACGAAACCAACATGGACCGGCTGCACGGCGTCGATTTCGACAAGGGCTGCTATGTCGGGCAGGAAGTGGTGTCGCGGATGCAGCATCGCGGCACCGCGCGCACCCGCACGGTGCGCCTGATCCTCGACGACGCGCCGCCGGAGGCGGGAGTTGCCATCGTCGCCGGCGACAAGCCGGTGGGCACCATGGGCTCGTCGGCTGGTGGCATGGGATTGGGACTGCTGCGAATCGACCGCGCCGCCGACGCGCTCGACGCCGGAACGCCGCTGACGGCGGGCGGCATTACGATCCGTCTTACCGATCCGGACGAAGTCCGGCCGGCGCCAAAGAAGACGGTCGCATGAGCCGAGCAGCGCGCCTGCATGCCGACGGCCTGGTGCGGTGTCCGTGGCCGGGCGAGGATCCGCTCTATATGGCCTATCACGACACCGAATGGGGGGTGCCGGAATATGACGACCGCGCGCTGTATGAAAAACTCATTCTCGACGGTTTTCAGGCCGGGCTGTCGTGGATCACCATCCTGCGCAAGCGCGACAATTTCCGACGCGCTTTCGACGATTTCGAGCCGGCGAAGATCGCGCGCTATAACGCGAAAAAGATTCACGCGCTGATGAACGACGCCGGTATCGTGCGCAACCGGGCCAAGATCGAGGGCGCCGTCAACAGCGCGAAATCGTATCTGAAGATCATGGATGAAGGGCCCGGCTTTTCGAAATTGCTGTGGGATTTTGTCGGCGGCAAGCCGAAGATGAACAATTTCAAGACCACCGCCAGCGTGCCGGCCTCCACACCGCTGTCGATCAAAATCTCGAAAGAACTGGCCGGGCGCGGATTCAAGTTCGTCGGCCCCACCATCGTTTATGCCTTCATGCAGGCCACGGGGATGGTCAACGATCATCTGGTGAGCTGTCATTGCCACGATAACTGCGCCGGCCAGAAGCGCGTGCCGCGCCTTAATCCCAAGTAATGGCGAAGGCTGGCGCCGCATCCGGCCTTTCCACTCGCGCCTGGCAGCGCATGCTGTCAGGACGGCGGCTCGATCTGCTGGATCCCTCGCCGCTCGATATCGAGATCGCCGATATCGCCCATGGGCTGGCGCGGGTGGCGCGTTGGAACGGGCAGACCAATGGCGCGCATATTTTTTCGGTGGCCCAGCACACGCTGCTGGTCGAGACCGTCATGCGCGAGCAGATGCCGCGCGTCGATGTCAGGGTCCGGCTCGCGGCGCTGCTGCACGACGCGCCGGAATATGTCATCGGCGACATGATCTCGCCGTTCAAGGCGGTGCTGGACGGCGCCTACAAGGCCGTGGAAAAACGGCTGCTATCCGCGATCCACATCCGGTTCGGATTGCCGCCGGTGCTGGCCGCCGGGGTCACGCAGCAAATCAAGGCCGCCGACAAAGGCGCGGCATATCTCGAAGCCACGCTGCTGGCAGGCTTCGCAGAAGCCGAGGCGAAGCGCTTGTTCGGCAGGGATCCCGGCCTTCCCCCGGCGACCGTGCAGGATTATCTCACGCCGTGGAGCGCCGCCAAAGCCGAGAAGCGGTTCCTTGCGCGGTTCGAGATGCTGCACGGTTGATGCACGCTTTCGCCGGCCGGCGCGTGGGCTTATGATCGCGCCAATCAAAGGACCGCCATGATTCACGTTTGTTCGCTCGCCGCCCTTCCGGAAACCGTCCATGCCACGGGCGCGAGCCATATCCTCACCGTCATGGCCAACGTCAACCAGGTGCGGCGGCCGGCGTCGGTGCTGGAGGCCAATCATCTTCGCGTCTCGATGGATGATATCACCGAGCACATGGATGGTTTTATAGCGCCGTCGGACGTCCATATCGAGCAGGTGCTGAATTTCGTGCGCAGCTGGAACCGCAGCGCGCCGCTGGTGGTGCATTGCTATGCCGGTATCAGCCGGTCCACCGCGAGCGCCTTTGCCGCGGCCTGCGCGCTCAATCCGGATCGCGACGAACTCCTGATCGCGCGGCAAATCCGCGCCGCCTCGCCGATCGCCCAGCCGAATCGGCTGATCGTGAGCCTCGCCGACAAGGCCCTGGGGCGCGAGGGACGCATGCTGCGCGCGCTGGACGAAATGGGCCCGGGCAACATGATGATCGAAGGCCGGCCGTTCCGCGTCGACCTCGACTGACAAACCAAAATATCCCACCGCGCTTGAACTTAACCTGCGCACGTCGACACAGAGACAGGTGTCAGGTCTGTGGAAGCGATTCTGCAGTGCTGTTGACGCGCGCTTGCCTCTCGGCCCGTGGGAGGAAAAGGATTTAGCGTCCGATGTTCGAATTTTTCGCGCTCGTGATTGCCATCGTGGCGTTTATTTTCGCGCGCAAGGCGCTCAACCAGATCGACGCGCTGCGCACGCGGCTGGACGCGCTGGAAGCGGCAGGGCCTCTGCTCGCTGCGACGCCGGTCGCGCCGCCGCCGGTACCGGCAACCGAAACCCCGATCGCGCCGCTCGCCACTGACGAAGTCAGCGCCAAACCCACCGAACAAGCAGCGCGGATTCCGCCGGCATCGCCGCCTCCGATACCGGGCATTTCCGCGCCGGCGCCGCAACCCGGTCCCGGCTTCGAGGAACGGATCGGTACCCGCTGGGTGGTCTGGGTCGGCGGCCTGACGCTGGCGCTGGGCGGTTTCTTCATGGTGCGCTATTCGATCGAGCAAGGCCTGCTCGGACCCGGCGTGCGCGTGTTGCTCGGCGGCCTGTTTGCGCTGGCGCTGCTTGCCGCCGGCGAATGGACCCGGCGTAAGGAAAGCTTAGGCGCGATCGAGCCGCTGCCGATCGCCAATATTCCGGCGGTTCTCACCGCCGCCGGCACCGCCGTTGCCTTTGCCACGGTCTACGCGGCCTATGCGCTTTACGGCTTTCTCGTCCCGGCGACGGCGTTCATTCTGTTAGGGATGGTTGCGCTGGGCACCCTGGCCGCCGCACTGCTGCACGGGCCGGCGCTGGCCGGCCTCGGCATCGCCGCCGCTTTCGCGACGCCGATCCTGGTATCTTCGGAGAAGCCGGATTTCTGGGCGCTGTATCTTTATCTCGCCGTCGTCACTGCCGCCGCCTTCGGCCTCGCGCGCATTCGGCTGTGGCGCTGGCTTGCGGTCACCACCATCATGCTCGCGACGTTGTGGACCTTCCCCTGCCTGCAATGCGGGCCGTCGATGGTCGGGCCGCACGCGTTCCACGTGTCAGCCGGATTTATCCTCGCGGCGCTGCTGGTGGTATGCGGATTCATGTTCGGGCCGCCGGCGCAGCAAGGCCGCATCGAGCCGATCTCATCCGGCGCGCTCGCGGCCTATCTGCTCGGCGCGACGATGATCGTGCTGAACAGTTTTCATGCCGACACCGCCATGATCGCGTTCGCATTGCTGGTGGCCGGCGCCTTGTTCGTCGCATGGCGCACCGACGCCGCCGCCGGCGCGATCGTCGCAGCTGCCGCGTTCGTCTTCATCGTGTTTGCCGAATGGGCGGTACGCGGCAACCCGGACATGATGGTGCTGCCCGGCGGACCCCTGCCCGGCATCGGGCCGAACGCCAGCGACGGCTCGGTCTCGTTGCATCTGATATCCGCGGCGATTTTCGCGGTCGGCTTCGGCGCCGCAGGGTTTCTGGCGCAGGGCCGCTCCGTCAGCGCCATCGTGCCGGTGGTATGGTCGGCCTGCGCCGTGTTTACACCGCTGGCGCTGCTGATCGCGCTCTATGCCCGCATCGCGCACCTCGATCGCTCGATCCCGTTCGCGATTCTCGCCGTCGTGCTCGCCGCAGCCTTCGGTGCGGCAACGGAAAGCTTGAGCAAGCGCGATCACCGGCCCGGGTCGCCGATCTCGATCGCACTGTTCGCCACCGGCACGTTAGCTGCCATCGCGCTGGCGCTAACCTTTGCGCTGGAAAAAGGCGGGCTGACGATCGCGCTTGCGCTGATGTCGCTCGGCACGGCGTGGATTTCGAAGCAGCGGCCGATTCCGTTCCTGCGCTGGCTCGCGGCAATCCTCGCCGGCATCGTGATGGCGCGCATCGGATATGAGCCGCGCATCGTCGGCGACGCTGTGGGCGCCACGCCGATCTTCAACTGGCTGCTGTGGGGCTATGGCATGCCGGCGCTGGCGTTCTGGACCGCCGGCATCCTGCTGCGCCGCCGCGGCGACGACGCGCCGCTGCGCATGGTAGAGGCGGCGGCGATCCTGTTCACCGTGCTGCTGGCGTTCATGGAAATCCGCCATGCCGTGAACAACGGCAATGTCTACTACGCCAATTCCTCCCTCGTTGAGATCGCGCTGCAGGTCTGCGTCGCGCTGGCAATGGCGATCGGGCTGGAGCGCTTGAGAATCCGCACCGGCAGCATCGTCCACAATGTCGGCGCGATCCTGCTCACGGTGTTTGCCGGCCTCGCCAGCGTGTTCGGCCTGATGCTGCTGGAAACGCCGATAA
Source organism: Bradyrhizobium sp. (assembly GCF_036009065.1). Classification (GTDB taxonomy): domain Bacteria; phylum Pseudomonadota; class Alphaproteobacteria; order Rhizobiales; family Xanthobacteraceae; genus Bradyrhizobium. The sequence continues at coordinate 35,910 of NZ_DASYMN010000279.1, forward strand.
TCTGGCCGATCAATGTCGGCGGCGTATTCTTCAACCTTCTTCTGCTCGGCTACGCAATGCCTGCGGTGCTGGCGCTACTGTTGTCCTATGCGGTGGCAGGACGGCGCCGCGCCGCGTACGCCAACACCATCGCCGCGTTCGCCCTGGTTCTCGCGCTGACTTATGTCACATTTGAAATCCGCCGGCTCTATCACGGCCCGATACTGAGCAGAGGCCCCACCACCGGCGCCGAGCAATACAGCTACTCGGTCGCGTGGCTGGCGTTTGGCGTCGTTCTGCTCGGTATCGGCATCCTGTTCAACTCGCAGCGCGCACGGCTTGCGTCCGCGATAGTGATCGCGCTGACCATCGCAAAGGTGTTCGTGATCGACATCTCGACGCTGACGGATGTCTACCGCGCGTTGTCGTTCATTTGCCTCGGGCTGGTGCTGTTGCCGATCGGCTGGCTGTACCAGCGGATCCTGTTCAGGCGACCGGCGCTGCCGCCGGTGCCTGCAGTACAGCCCGAGCCGTAGAGTCACGCGAAGACTCAGCGTTCCCCGGATGCAGCGCAGCGCGCCGCCTTTGCGGCGTGGTGCGCTGCTAAGCCGCGGTCGTAACGAAGGGTCAGTCTACGTGAAGGTCCCGGCTCTGCGGAGCGGCATGAAGAATGCCGCACCGCGTCCGGGACACGAGGCGACATCAGTCTGTCGAGCGGCGCAGTTCAGGTGCGGCTTCAGCCTTCGCCGGCTCGGACTGCGCTTCCGATTTGACCGGTTCGATCCGGGCGCTTTCGACCCGCGGCGTCTCGACGCGCGCCGATATTTCGGTGCGCGATGCATCGGCCGACCGCGTCGGCTCCGGCGCATGCAGCGAACGCGGACGCGACACCGCGCGCGCCATCAGCATGTGGCCGGCGCCCTGATGCCGGAAATTGCAATACGCAAAGCCCATGCCCGACACCGAGCCCTGGAAACTCCGCTCATCGTTCTTGACGAGGTTGAAGCACGGCTCGAACGGAATGCCCTTCAGCGACGCGCAGACGGCCTTGCCGCGAACCTGAAGCGTATTGCCGGGAAGGCGGACACGGCGCATCGGGCCGGCGCCCGCGAACTGTATGGAGCCGGAGGCGCCACCGTCATCGAGAATCCGGCCTGCGCCGCGCGTGCCGTCGAAGCAGGTGAATGCGAACACCTTTCCGGACACGAACCTGCGGGCCTCATCGGCATTCATGGTCTGCCCGGCTATCGCGGGCACGGCCACCGCTGCGGCGGCCGAAACTGCTAACGAGGCTCCCAACACCAAACGCGCAAGCATGCTTAACTCCAACCTACTGGGCGGGTTGACATCTTTACCCGCTGCTTACCATACCAACCATGGCGACATTGGCGCAGCTTGGTTGGTAAAGTCTGAACGTTGTCAGAGAATTTTTACCACGACTCGGCCGCGGACCTCGCCCGCGAGGATTTTCGCGCCGGCGGCGATGACCTCGCCGAGACCGATTTCCTGAGTGATTTCAGCAAGTTTGCCGTGATCGAGATCGCTTGCCAGCCGCGCCCAGGCGGCCTTTCGAAGCTCGATCGGGCACATCACCGAATCGATGCCGAGAAGCGACACTCCGCGCAAAATAAACGGCGCCACCGAGGACGGCAGGTCCATCCCCGCCGCAAGGCCGCAGGCGGCAATTGCCCCGCCATATTTCGTCATCGACAAGAGATTGGCGAGGGTGGTGGAGCCGACGCTGTCGATGCCGCCGGCCCATCGCTCCTTCGCCAGCGGCTTGGCCGGCCCTGACAGCTCGGTGCGGTCGATCACCTCAGACGCGCCGAGATCCTTGAGATAGCCGGCTTCCGACACGCGGCCGGTCGAGGCGATGACGTGATAGCCGAGCTTTGACAGCACGGCGGTTGCCACCGAGCCGACGCCGCCGGCGGCGCCGGTGACGACGATTGGGCCGTTGTTGGGTGTCAGGCCATGTTTCTCCAGCGCCAGCACCGAGAGCATTGCCGTATAGCCGGCGGTCCCGATCGCCATCGCGTCCCGCGTGGACATCCCCTCCGGCAGGCGCACCAGCCAGTCGCCCTTGACACGGGCCTTTTCGGCATAGGCGCCGAGATGGGTCTCGCCCATGCCCCAGCCGTTGCAGATCACTTTGTCGCCGGTTTTCCACGCGGGATGGGAGGACTGCCCGACGGTGCCGGCGAAATCGATGCCCGCGATCATGGGAAAACGTCGTACCACCGGCGCCTTGCCGGTGACGGCAAGGCCATCCTTGTAGTTCAGCGTCGACCATTCGACGGCGACGGTGACATCGCCTTCCATCAACTCGGCTTCGTCGAAATGCGTGACAGCGACGGTGGTGCCCTTCTCCGCCTTGTCGATCCTGATCGCCTTGAACGTTCCCACGCGCACTCCTGAGGCTTGCTCTTGGAAGTGCCGATTTTGGACGCTCTAGGCCGGCTGCGCAACCGGGCGCGCCACCGGCGCCTCGACGATCGGCAGGTTGATCAGCGCCGACAATATGCCGAACAGCACCGACAGCCACCAGATCGGCGTGTAGGAGCCGAATTTCTCGAACACGATGCCGCCGAGCAGCACGCCGAGGAAGCCGCCGACCTGATGGCTGACAAAAGCGAATCCATACAGCGTCGCAAACCAGCGCGTCCCGAACATCAGCGCCACCAGCGCCGACGTCGGCGGCACCGTCGACAGCCACGTCAGTCCGGTGGCGGCGCCGAACACGATCGCCGAGAAGGTCGTGATCGGGAACGAGATAAAGGCGACGATCGACAACGCACGCAGGAAATAGATCGTCGACAGGATGTAGCGCTTCGGAAAGAAGTTCTGCAGCCAACCGACGCCTAGCGAACCGATGATGTTGAACAGGCCGATCGCGGCGATCACCCAGCCGCCGGTTTGCGCTTGTATGCCCTGGTCGACCAGATAGGCCGGCAGATGCACGGTGATGAAGGCGAGCTGAAAGCCGCAGGTAAAGAAACCGAGCACCAGCAGAACATAGGAGCGATGGCCGAAGGCTTCCGCCAGCGCCACCCTGAACGACTGCTGGTCCGCCGCGGGCACGTTCGCCGATGTCGCCGGCGGAGTAGCAAGCGCAAGCGACAGCGGTATTATCAGCAGCATCAGGACGGCAAACACCGTCAATGCCGCCTGCCAGCCGAAATTGTCGATCATGGCGACGCCGAACGGTGCGAACAGGAACTGCCCGAACGATCCCGCGGCGGTTCCGGCGCCAAGCGCAATTCCCCGCCGCTCGGGCGGCAGCAGCTTGCTGAACGCGGACAGCACCAGGTTGAACGAACAGCCGGACAGTCCAAAACCGATCAAGACGCCGGCGCCGATATCCAGCGACAGCGGCGTCGCGGCGTAGCGCATCATGAACAGCCCGCCGGCGTAGAGAACCGCGCCGACGCACATCACGCGCAGCACGCCGAACCGGTCGGCGATCGCGCCGGCAACCGGCTGGCCCAGTCCCCACAACAGGTTTTGAATGGCGAGCGCGAGGCCGAACACGTCGCGGCCCCAGGCGAACTCCCGGCCCATCGGCTGAACGAAAAAGCCCAGGCTTGATCGGGGTCCGAAGCTCAACAGGGCGATCAAGCAACCGCAGATGATGATCACTAGCGGCGTGCGCCAGCCGGGAGCGGCGGGAGTCACTCGCAGATTGCCTTCAGCCGCCGCCATGCAAGTCGCCCTCACCGTCAATGAGAGAGTTAGTTAATGCATTTGCATGGAAACGCCAGCCGGCATGTTCAGGAAAGCGCGGCTGCATTGCAGCGATGCAAATCGGTTATAACGCCTCCGTCATCCTGAGGTGCTCGCCGTTCTTCACGGCGAGCCTCGAAGGATGGGCCACAAGTGCCTGCGGCCGTCCTTCGAGACGCCGCGCAAGCGCGCGGCTCCTCAGAGTTTGTGAATCTATTCGAATTTCGACGTTTCTGCGGGTCCTAAGTCTTTGATTTGACTCATGTCGGAAAACGCAAAAATCAATAGATTCACAAGCTC
>NZ_DASYMN010000280.1:0-11769 GCF_036009065.1 Bradyrhizobium sp.
GACATCGCTGCGGTCGCGCAGCCGCATCGACACCGCGTTGTACAGGATCAGGAAGGTCAGCGCGGTCAGCGCCACGATCGCCGATTGAGGTCCCGAGATGCCCGCCACCGAATACAGCACGAGGCCGAGCGAGGCCGCGACCAGCACCATGCAGATGGCGACGAAAATCGTGGAAATGCGAATCACGCGCGCAGGGTCCTCAAGCCCCAAAGCTTCGGGCACGCTTAAGCTTAGCATTATTGTTGATTCGAAAAGCCGGGGCTGTTGAGAACTCCTCCGTGCCCCGGACGCAGCGCAGCGCGTAGCTCTTGCGAAGCGGTGCGCTGCAAAGCCGGGGCCGTCACGGTCGCAATTCTCTCGTCATGCGCGGGCTTGACCCGCGCATCCATCCCTCTTCAGAAGAGTCTTGCAAAGAAGATGGATGGCCGGGTCAAGCCCGGCCATGACGGTTCGGTGCCTGGTACGGTCCCGGCAATGCGGAGCGGCATGAAGAATGCCGCACCGCGTCCGGGACACGAGATGCGATCGTGATTCTTCAGCCCTGCGCCGGCCCCACGGTATCGGCCATGACCGCGCCGCGCCCGCCCAAAGGCTTCGGGTCTCCCACGGTGCTGTCGACCGCGGTCTGGTGCTCGATTTCGGAGTTCAATTCCGCGCCGCACAGCACGATGATGGCCGACATCCACATCCACATCATCAGGCCGATCGCGGCGCCCAGCGAGCCGTAGGTGGCGTCGTAGTTACCGAAATTGGACAGATACCACGACAATAGCGCGGAGCCGGCGATCCACAGCAATGCGGCGGCCAGCGTGCCGACGCTGAGCCATTCCCAGCGCGCCGGCTGCCTGCTCGGCCCGAACCGGTAGAGGATGCCCAGCGCCAATACCAGCAGCGCAAGCAGCAGCGGCCATCGCACGAGGCTGACGATCGTCTTGCTCCGGCTGCCGAGCCAGAGGTGGTCCAGCACCAGCGGCAGGGCCACGACCGCACCGACCATCAGCAGCAAAGCGAGGATTCCGCCGGCGGTGAATGCCAGAGAAAGCAGGTTCAATCTGACAAAACCGCGTTTCTCGCGCTCCTCATAGACCACATTGAGGGCGTCGATCACGGCCTTGACGCCGGCATTGGCGCTCCACAGCGCCAGCGCGAGGCCGAACAGGAAGGTAAAGCCGAGCGAAGTGTTGCCCTTGGCGAGCACACGCGCGATCTGGTCCTGCACGATCTGGAACGACCCCTCCGGCAGCATCAGCGCCAGCGTCCGCAGATTGTCGGCGATGGTCGCGGGGTTGGCGAACAGGCCGTAGCAGGACACCAGCGCGGTGATGGCCGGAAATACCGCGAGCAGCCCGAAGAACACCACGCCTGCGGCAATCGCCAGCAGCCGGTCCTCGCCGGTGCGCTCGTACGTGCGCCACAGGATGTCCTTCCAGCCGGCCCAGGGAATCTGCAGCGGATTTTTGGACCGCCGCCCGCGGCCGTGCTGCGACAGTTCCTCCGCGAACGCAGCGGGAGGCGGGGGCGCTTGCGCCGGTCCAATCTGCGGAGAGGTTGAAACCGGCGGTTGTTCGGCCTGCCGTTCGCCCGCTAGCACGGCCATGCCTCCGATCCTTCATGCAAGGAGCCGACATGCCCCTGTCATGATTTGAACGTGGACGTGTTTCGAATGTTCCGCTGCGCTTCGGCAGCGGAAGCGCGCTCCCTCGCCCCGCTCTTCTTCGCGGGGAGAGGGTTGGGGTGAGGGGCGGGGCACTGCGCTTGCAAGGTTCGCAGCCTGTCGGGTCGGCGCGCGCTACCGACCCGCAGACTCCAAAGTCGGATTGAGTGCAGTGCCTCGCCCGAAGCCTTCGCTGCGCTCCGGCTTCGACCTCTCCCCGCGAAAAGAGCGGGGAGAGGTTAAGAAGCGCTAAGCCACCGCCCGGATCACCTTCGCCAGCTTGTCGACGATCTCGCCGATCTGGTCCTCGGTGACGATCAACGGCGGCGTCAGGACCAGGGTGTCGCCGGCGACGCGGAGCATCAGGTCGTTGTCGTGGAAGGCGCTGTTGAGGCCGTTGAACCCGCGCTTGCCGGGTGTGTCGGCAAGCGGCGCAAGGTCGATGCCGGCAGTCAGGCCGACCGTGCGGATGTCCACTACGTTCGGCTCCTTGCGCAGGCCCATCACCGCATCGGCGAATTTCGGCTCCATCTGCTTGGCGCGCTCGAACAGCTTTTCGTCGCGGTAGATGTCCAATGTCGCCAGCGCCGCGGCGCAGGCCAAAGGATGCGCCGAATAGGTGTAGCCGTGAGTCAGCTCCACGATGTGTTCGGGGCCGGTCATGAAGGCGTCGTGGATGGTGTCGCGCACCAGCACGCCGCCCATCGGGGCTGCGCCGTTGGTGATGCCCTTGGCAAAGGTCAGCATGTCCGGCAGCACGCCGTAGCGCTCGGCGGCAAACGCGAAGCCGAGCCGGCCATAGCCGGTGATGACCTCGTCGAAGATCAAGAGGATGCCGTGCTTGGCGGTGATATCGCGCAGCCGCTTCAGGTAGCCCTTCGGTGCCGGCAGCACGCCGGTCGATCCCGCCATCGGCTCGACGATGACCGCGGCGATGGTGGAGGCGCCGTGCAGATTGACGAGGCGCTCCAGCTCGTCGGCGAAATGCGCGCCGTAGTCCGGCTCGCCCTTGCTGAAGGCCTGCTTGTCGCGGTCATAGGTATGCGGCAGATGATCGACGCCGGCCAGCAGCGTGCCGAACATCTTGCGGTTGCCGACGATGCCGCCGACCGAGGTGCCGCCAAAACCGACGCCGTGATAGCCACGCTCCCTGCCGATCAGCCTGGTGCGGGTGCCCTGGCCGCCCAGCTGGTGATACGCCAGCGCGATTTTCAGCGCGGTGTCGGCGGCTTCCGAGCCGGAATTGCAGAAGAACACGTGGTCTAACCCGTCCGGCGCGAGATCGGCGATGCGGCTGGCGAGCTCGAACGCCTGCGGGATACCGAACTGGAACGGCGGCGCGTAATCCAGCGCCGCGGCCTGTTCGGCGATGGCCGAGGAGATCTGCGTGCGGCCGTGGCCGGCATTGCAGCACCACATGCCGGCGGCGGCATCGATGATCTTGCGCCCGTCGACGGTGAAATAATGCATGTCCTTGGCGCCGGCGAGCAGCCGCGGGTTTTTCTTGAACGCCCGGTTCGCGGTGAACGGCATCCAGTGCGCGGCAAGATCGTTCGGCACGTTGACGGCGGGTCGGGCTGGGCTTTTGTCGAGCATCGTGGGCCTCTTGCAATTCGGGCGCGGCGGATTTGCGCGGCACGCTATCAGCTTCGGCAGGCGGCGGAAATGGACAACTCGGCGCAGCACGCATGTCCAAACGGGCAGTTTGGGGACGGACGAGCCACAAACGCCGTCATGGCCGGGCTTGACCCGGCCATCCATCCTCTTCGCGAGACTCTTGCGAAGATTGATGGATACGCGGGTCAAGCCCGCGTATGACGACCTGAGCTTGCCGGGTCCTACATCGGCTGGTACCACCCCGCCATGCGTGACAACACCCAGAAACCCAAAAAACCGCAAAAACTCCGCGCCCGCCTGCCGCGCGGCCTTTCCGACCGCGGCGCGGCCGAGATCGCCGCGACCCGGCGCATGCTTGAGACCATCCGCGAGGTGTTCGAGCGCTACGGTTTCGAGCCGGTGGAAACCCCGGCGATGGAATATACCGACGCGCTGGGCAAATTCCTGCCCGACCAGGACCGCCCCAACGAGGGCGTGTTCTCGTTCCAGGACGACGACGAGCAGTGGATCAGCCTGCGCTACGACCTGACCGCGCCGCTGGCGCGCTACGTGGCGGAGAATTTCGACGCGCTGCCAAAGCCGTATCGCAGCTACCGCGCAGGCTACGTCTACCGCAACGAGAAGCCCGGCCCGGGACGTTTCCGCCAGTTCATGCAGTTCGACGCCGACACGGTGGGCAGCGCGTCTCCCGCCGCGGACGCCGAGATGTGCATGATGGCGGCGGATACGATGGAGGCGCTGCGGATTCCGCGCGGCAGTTACGTGGTAAAGGTGAATAACCGCAAGGTGCTCGACGGGGTGATGGAGAGCATTGGGCTTGGCGGCGAGGAGAATGCGGGGCGCAGGCTCACGGTGTTACGCGCGATCGATAAATTGGATCGCCTTGGGCTGGGAGGTGTTCGTGAGCTTTTGCAGGGTGGTCGAACGGACGAGAGCGGAGATTTCTCGAAAGGTGCAGGGCTTTCGGACGAACAGGTTCGCACTATCATTTATGAGTTTCTGCAGACAGATAGTACAAACGAGATTCACCAGGAGAGAGAGCGTAACCTCAAGAATGATGTCTTTCTGCAAGGTCTCGCTGAGCTAGGAGAAATCGAAAACCTTTGCTCAGAGGCTGGATACGGTGGTGACAGAGTAGCCATTGATTACACCGTTGTCCGCGGCCTCGAATATTACACAGGCCCCGTCTACGAAGTTGAACTCCTGCTCGAAACCAAAGACGAAAAAGGCCGCCCGGTGCGCTTCGGCTCGGTCGGCGGCGGCGGACGCTATGATGGGTTGGTCTCGCGGTTTCGCGGCGAGCCGGTGCCGGCAACAGGATTTTCGATTGGTGTGTCGCGGCTGCAAGCGGCGCTTACGATGCTGGGCAAGCTTGATACCAAGCCGGAGTTTGGCCCGGTGGTGGTCACCGTGTTCGATCGCGACCGCGTCGCCGATTATCAGAAGATGGTCGCGACGCTGCGCAACGTGGGCATCCGCGCCGAACTCTATCTCGGTAACCCGAAGAACATGGGCAACCAGCTTAAATACGCCGACAAGCGCAATTCACCCTGCGTGATCATTCAGGGCAGCGACGAAAAAGCGCGCGGCGAGGTGCAGATCAAGGATTTGATCGAGGGCGCGAAGGCGGCTGCGGCGATTGCCTCCAATCAGGAATGGCGTGAGACGCGGCCGGCGCAGTTTTCGTGCAAGGAAGCTGAAATCGTCGCCAAGGTGCGCGAAGTCCTCGCGCGGCATGAGGTGAAGTGGACGTAGCCATTCATTCAAGCCGTCATGCCAGGCTTGTCCCGGGCATCCACGTCTTGGTAATGAAGCGTGATGACGTGGATGGCCGGGACAAGCCCGGCCATGACGAGAGAAACGAGAAAAGGGAGAGACCAGAATGCCTGAGATCACCGTGAGCATGGCCGCCGGCCGCACCGACGAGCAGAAGGCCGGGATGATGCGCGACATCACCCAGGCGCTGGTGAAAAACCTCGGCGTCGACGCCGACGCCGTCGTGATCCAGATCAACGAGGCGCCGCTGGCGCACAAGATGAAGGGCGGCAGGACGTTCGTGGAGCGCAAGGCGGCGCAGAGCAAGTAGGGCGGTATCGTGCCCCGGACGCAGCGCAGCGCGTAGCCCTTCGCGGAGCGGTGCGCTGCAGAGCCGGGGCCCAGCTATCTTCGCTACACCGGGGTCCCGGCTCTGCGGAGCAGCGTGAAGAACGCTGCACCGCGTCCGGGACACGAGGTTAGGCAATCCATGGACGCCCGTGATGTCCTCACCATCGGCATGAGCGCCGAGCGCACGCTGGTCGTGACGCCCGACCTCACCGTAAGACATTTCGTGCCGAACATGCCGGCGGTGTATGCGACGCCGATGATGATCATGGAGATGGAGATGGCGTCCGCCGACGCCACCGCGCCGCAGTTGCCGCGAGGCTGGGTCACGGTCGGCACCGAGGTCGATATCCGCCATCTTGGGGCAAGCGCGGTCGGAGCAAAGGTGCGCACCACGTCGCGGGTGATCGCGGTGGAGCGCCGGGTGATCCGGTTCGAGGTCGAGGCTTTCGAAGGCGAGCGCAGGATCGGCGAAGGCCGCCACGCGCGCGGCCTGGTCAACGTCGCCAGCTTCGAGACGCGGCTCCAGGCGTCACGATAATAGTCTTGACAAGTCCATTTTTTAGGAATATAAATTCCGTCGATAGGATTGCACCAAGCGTCTGATCAGCGCGGGGTGCGATTGGCTGGTGGCCAAGGTGGAGCGCCGGGAGGTGCCGCGCCCTACGTCACTGGGCGCGCGCGGTGCCTTGCCGCGCGAGGTGGGTACGTTAATCCCGCCTCTGGGGGTGCTACGTCACTGCACCCTGGCGCCTCCCGCCGCTCCATCGCCTCGCGCGGTTTCGCGAGGGACTGGCAAACCTCAGACGCATCGCGCCGCGAGAACGAGAACGCGTGCACGATGTGAGCTACTTCGCCGGCATCATTCCCTTCAGCTTTTCCATATCCGTGATGTTCATCCGGAAACCGCCGGGCATCACGATGTCGCCGGGCTTCTGGTCCGCCGCGCAGGCGCCGAGCCATTTGGCCTGCAGCGTCATGTCGGTGTCGCGCGGCGCGCCGGCGGGCGCGCCGTCGTTGTGCGAGGTGACTTTGACCGAATAGGCGGAGTTGAAATCGCCGGTCACTTCCGAATGCGAGGTCATGGTTGTGCCGCCATAGCTGCACACCGAATCGGTAATATACCCGGTCGCGGTCTTCTGGACGTCGTTCTTGCTGCAGTTTTGCTTTGCCATCGGCGAGAGCGACGTGGTCATCTTCTTGTCGGTGGTCTCGTCGGTGCAATGCTGCATCGTCATCTCGGGCGCCGGCGAGCCGGCCCGCAGCATCTTCAATTCCCACAGCCCGGCCTTGCGGGTCGGCAATTCGACGGCGAGCGCCGGCGCGCCGCACATCAACAGCGCAACGGCAAGCATCGGAAGACGAAAAAGCTGCCGCGTCATGCCGCGTCCTCCTGCTGTTTGATAGATGGTCTGGTTCGTTCAGTACCGCACGCTGAGCGGCCGCTCGGTGGCGCCATAGGGCACCCAGCGGCAGGCGAACGAGATGTAGCCGCCATACGTGGCTTGCGCCGCGAGGAATTTTACGACCTTGCCGTAGCGCGCGCAGTGCTCGACCGCGAGCAGCTTGACATCGGATTGGGTCGCCAGCTCATAGGCGATGATGCCGCCGGTGTCGTTGCCCTTGAAGGGCGGCACGGTATCGGCCCCCGCCGGTCCGCACGCCAGCATTCCGCACGCCGCCGCCAGCATCGCCACCATTCGCATCGCAGACTCCATTCTTGCGCGCCTACCATAATGCGCGCCGGCGGCCATGAAAAGAACGGCCGCAGCTTCGATGGTCAGTTATCGGCGGGTGTTGCCGCGCTGCACTTGACCTTGCCGGGGCTTCGCGGCACCGTCCGCCACCTGCCATCAGTGCTGTGGATTGCCCATGCGCGACCTGTTTTCGTCCTTGAGAAACCTCAGCCTCGGCATCGCGCTCGGCGCCGTTCTAGGCCTGCTGGCGTTCGGGCCGGCGGCGCAGGCGGCCAATCCGCTGGAGAAGAATTTCTGGCTGTCCGGTCCGCGCTATGACGGCAACCTGCCGCCCTGCGAGTGGGCGCTGGGCAAGATCTCGTCGCGTTTCGCCGAAAAGGAGAGCACGTTCTGGAATTCGACGCTGCAGATCACCGGCTATGACCGGGTGCACGAAATCGTCTTCCGTCCGTGGCAATCGGACAATATCCCGCGGCGCTATTGCTCGGCGACGGCGATGATCAGCGACGGCAAGCCGCGCCCGGTGTATTTTTCCATCGTCGAGGATGGCGGATTCGCCAGCTTCAGCAACGGCGTCGAATTTTGCGTCGTCGGGCTGGACCGCAACTGGGCCTACAACCCCGCCTGCAAGGCCGCGCGGCCCTGACGTTCCTACCGATTGTGGCCATTGCGCGTGCAGGTTGTGCCGCGTCGCAGCTTCTCCAATTGTGTTCTTGAAATGTTCTGGTTCTCTGCTTAAGGATTGAAGACCGGGCAGAGGGGGGCGTCGTCATGCTTTGTTTTTTGAGGATTCTGTTTTCGTTTGTCCTGCTCGCCGGCGCGGCGTCGGCGCAGGACCGGCGGCAGAATGCGCCGGGCGAATTCGATTTCTACGTGCTGTCGCTGTCGTGGTCGCCGTCGTTCTGCGAGGCGGCCTCTGAGCGCGGCAGAAGCGGGCGCTCTCAGGACGCGCAATGCGGCGGACGGCCGTTCTCGTTCGTGGTCCATGGGCTGTGGCCGCAATATGAGCGCGGCTTTCCGGATTATTGCCAGCGGCCGGCGCCGCGGCTCGACCGCAACATCATGACCTCGATGCTGGACCTGATGCCGGCGCCAGGGCTGATCTTCAATGAATGGGACAAGCACGGCACCTGCTCGGGCTTAAGCCCGCGGGCGTATTTCGAAACCATCCGCAAGGCGCGCGCGGCGGTGAAAATCCCCGCCGGTTTCCTGGAATTGTCCGCAGCCAAAACGGTCGCGCCGACCGAGGTCGAAGACGCCTTCATCAAGGCCAATCCGGGGCTGAGCAATTCGGCGGTGTCGGTGATCTGCGATCAGAAGCGCTTGAGCGAAGTGCGGATCTGCATGAGCAAGGATCTGCAATTCCGCGCCTGCGAGGAAATCGACCGCCGCGCCTGCCGCCGCGATTCCGTGGTAATGCCGCCGGTGCGCAACTAGTCGTCATTGCCGGGCTTGACCCGGCAATCCATCCTAATTCGACAGACTCTTGCGAAGATTGATGGATGCGCGGGTCAAGCCCGCGCATGACGCACCTAAATTTATCGCGCTCCGCAGCGTTACTTTCCTCGCCCGATGTCGTAACCCGTCCTTCATGAACTACCGTCACGCCTTCCATGCCGGCGGCTTTTCCGATGTCATCAAGCATATCGTGCTGGTGCGCATTCTCACCCATCTGCAGGACAAGCAGGCTCCGTTTCGCGTCATCGACAGCCATGCCGGCGCCGGGGTCTACGATCTCAGCGGCGATGAAGGGCAGCGCGGCGGGGAGTGGCGCAGCGGCATCGCGCGCATCATGCAGGCCCGGTTTTCCGAAACCGTATTGCCGCTGCTAAAACCCTATCTCGATATCGTCCGGGCCTTCAATCCGCGGCGCGATCTTTTGGCCTATCCCGGCTCGCCGCTGCTCGCCCGCGCACTGCTGCGGCCGCAGGACCGGCTGGTGGCGTGCGAGGTCGAGCCCAAGGCGCGCAAGCGCCTGATCGACGCGCTGCGCCGCGACACCCAGGCCCGCGTGGTCGATCTCGACGGCTGGATGGCGCTTGCCGCCTTCGTGCCGCCGAAGGAGCGGCGCGGGCTGGTGCTGATCGATCCCTCGTTCGAGCAGAAGGACGAGTTCGAGCGGCTGGGAGACGGTTTCGCGCAAGCCTTCGCGAAATGGCCGACCGGCAGTTACCTGCTGTGGTATCCGGTGAAAAGCCGCCGCGCCACCGACAGCCTCGCGAGGCGCGTCGCGGCCGTGGCCGCGGCGGCGATTCCGCCCGGCAAGTGCCTGCGTCTGGAGTTCAGCGTCGCACCGCAGACCACCGGCGCCGCGCTGACATCGGCCGGGCTTCTGATCGTCAATCCGCCGTGGCGGCTTGCGGCCGAACTCAAGGCGATCCTGCCCGAGCTGGAAAAGCCGCTCGGCCAGGGCGGCGCCGGCCGGTTCAGGCTCGAGATGCCCAAAGCCTGAGCGGGCCTGGTAGCGACATAGGCTCGTGAAAAGTCCCGTAGGCAATTGACCTATAACCGTATTATGCTGAGCCGATAGGACTGGCTTTACGTTCCGCTTCCGCGAATGGGGGCGGCGGAGTGACAAGGCCTCTATTTTTTTAAAAGGCGGATCGTAACCGCCGCGATGGCCAAGCTTTCCGGCCGCGAAATGTCCGGTCAAGCCGATACGCGAGGTGCGCGTAGCGGCGGAGCAATGCGGGGACAGGAGTTTTCCCGATGGCGATGACCGGGACGGTCAAGTTCTTCAACGGAGAGCGCGGCTACGGCTTCATCAAACCTGATGACGGCGGCCGCGACGTGTTCGTGCACATCACCGCGGTGGAGCGGGCGGGGCTGAAGGATCTGAACGAGGGACAGCGCATCACCTTCGAGGTCGAACCGGACAAGAAGGGCAAGGGCCCTAAGGCGGTCAATCTGGTGATTTCGTCCTGAGCGGGTGAGCGTGGATCGATCGCGTGTCCCGGACGCGGTGCGGCATTCTTCATGCCACTCCCCAGAGCCGGGACCCCGGTTTAGCGAAGATAGCTGGGCCCCGGCTCTGCAGCGCACGCTTCGCAAGAGCTCCGCGCTTCGTCCGGGGCACGATAAAAAAATCCCGGCCGCAGAGCGGCCGGGAGTTCGCGAATAATTTTTTCTTGTTGGAAATCAGAAGCGATAGTTCACGCCGACGCGGGCGAGGCCGAACCGGTAGCCGTTGGGCAGGCCGGTGATAACGAAGCGGCTGTCAGACAGATCGACATAAAGATATTCGATCTTCGCGGTCCAGTTCTGCGCAAAGCCGAATTCGGCGCCGGCGCCCGCGGTCCAGCCCGCGGTGGTGTGTGTTTCCGTCACGCCAAAAGCCTGGCCGCGCAACTCGCCGAATGCCAGGCCCCCAGTGCCGTAGAACAGCACGTTGTTGAGCGCGTAGCCGACCCGGCCGCGCACCGTGCCGAACCACGGATTGGAGAATTTCCACGGCGCAAAGGTATCGTTGGCGGCGCTCGCCTGGATGTCGGCTTCGAGGCCGAACACCAACGCGCCGTTCTGCCAGTTATAGCCACCCTGCACGCCGCCGGCGAACCCCGACGGTTTGGCCGGATTGTTGCCGACGCTGCCCCACGCATAACCGATATTGCCGCCGAGATAGGGACCGGCCCAGCTATAGGCGTTGAGCGGCTGATTGACGGTGTAAGGCGCGCGCGACCCGTAAGGCAGGTCCGCCGCCTGCGCCGAACCCGCCAGGCCCGCGGCCATCAACGCCGCGCACGCGATCCTGCTCATCTGAAAGACTCCACGACGCCACCGGCCGCAACCGCCGCACGGTTACGGAATTGCGTTTTTTCCAATAGGATTTATCGAGAGTTTTAAGTTAAGGGCCTGTTAAGGCCTCGGACGGGCCGAGTCTTGTTCTTAACAAGGGATTACCGGCTGGCGAGGACCGGTTTCAGCGCCTAAATTCGGGCCCATGAATCAAGACCCCTCGCCATCCGCAAAACGGCCTGACGTACCGACGTCGCAGCCCGGTTCCGCCACGGATCTGCCGCCGAATTCGCAGGATTTCGACCCTGCCAGCGTCACGACCGACGAGGATGACGAGGCGCGGCTGCCGGAGATCGTCGACGCCGGCGCCGAAGCGGTGCCGGAAGGCCCCCTCGCGGTCGGCCGCGCCGCGATCGAGGTCGCGGTGCGCCACGCCCCGACCTCGCCCGGCGTCTACCGCATGCTGAACGCGGCCCATGACGTGCTCTATGTCGGCAAGGCCAAGAATGTCCGCAAGCGGCTCACCTCCTATGCGCGGCCGACCGGCCAGGTGATGCGCATCGCCCGCATGATCGCGGCGACCGCAACGGTGGAGATCGTTTCGACCACGACCGAAACCGAGGCGCTGCTGCTCGAGGCCAATCTGATCAAGCAGCTGCGGCCGCGCTTCAACGTGCAGCTGCGCGACGACAAGTCGTTCCCTTATATATTGATCACCGGCGATCACTGGGCGCCGCAGATTCTAAAGCATCGCGGGGCGCAGACGCGGCCCGGGCGCTATTTCGGCCCGTTCGCCTCCGCGGGCGCCGTGGGGCGCACCATCACGGCGCTGCAGCGCGCGTTCCTGGTGCGCTCCTGCACCGATTCGTTCTTCGAAAGCCGCACCCGGCCGTGCCTGCTGTATCAGATCCGGCGCTGCGCGGGGCCGTGCACCGGCGAGATCGATTTCCCCGGCTATACCGA
>NZ_DASYMN010000281.1:0-1625 GCF_036009065.1 Bradyrhizobium sp.
GTCCGGGCGTGACACCGCAAACGCATCCCAAGCTCGATGCGCTGGTCGGCTATGCCATTCATTATTTCCGCGATTTCGTGCTGCCGACAAAGCGGTTCCGGGAGCCGACGGAGCAGGAGCGCGCGGCGCTTAACGATCTGCGCGATGCGCTGTCGCAGCTTCCCGGCGATTTCACCGCCGAGCAAATTCAGGATGTCGTTTACGAGATCGGGCGCCGCGAGCCGTTCCTCGATGAAAAGAAGAAGGCAAAGGACGGTAAGCCCGGCGGCTCGCTCGATTGGTTCAACATGCTCTATCAGGTGCTGCTCGGGCAGGAAAAAGGGCCGCGCTTTGGCTCTTTCGTTGGGGTCTATGGACTGAAGAACACCGTCGACATGATCGACGGCGCGCTGGCGCGTTCAGCCTAGCGGGGCCGTTTAAGCGCGGGCGCGTTCGCCGCGCCGCGCGCCAAGCTCCACCGGCCGATCCGGAATAGTGATGTGGAAGGTGGCGCCGATGGTGCCGTCGACGAGACGGATATCGCCGCCATGCGCACGCACAAGCTCGCCGGCGATGGTCAGGCCGAGGCCGGCACCGCCGGATTTCGTGGACCCCTGGAATGCTTCGAACAGGTGCGTGCGCGCACGATCGGGAAGTCCCGGTCCGGTATCGGAAATCTCGATGACGACGACGGCGCCTTCGCGCCGTCCGGTGACACGGACTTGGTCGCGCATCGGATCGTTCGGCCCGCGGCTTTCGAGCGCCTGCAGAGCATTGCGCCCGAGGTTGACCAGCACGCGGAACAGCTGATCGGGATCGGCGTCAACACGCAGGCCGCGCTCGATCGCACTAACCCAGCGAACCGGCGTATCGGGACCAAGGCCTAGCGTTTCGCGTACCTCCTCAACCAAAGGTTCGAGTGCGACGGCGCGGCGTTCCGGCGGCGATTCCTGTGCGCGTCCGTAGGACAGCGTCGATTGGCAGAATGCGATCGCGCGCTCCAGGGCGCGCATCAAGCTCGGCGCAAAACGCTGCACCGTCGGATCGGGCACGCTTGTGAGCCGATCCGAGAACAGCTGGGCGGACGCCAGCAGGTTGCGCAGGTCGTGATTGATCTTCGACACCGCCAAGCCGAGCGCGGCCAAGCGGCTCTTTTGATGCAGCATCGACGCAATGTCGGTCTGCATCGCTGCAAGCTCGCGTTCCGCCATGCCGATCTCGTCCTGGCGATCCGACGGGATCGTGATGCGCGCGGGATTCTCGGGTTGCTGGCGGAACGCCATCATCTCGGCCGTGATCCGCCGCATCGGGCGCACGAACATGTAATGCAGCGAAAGATACACGAGCGCGGCGGTGACCACTGAAATGAACAGCGACAGCAGCAGCACATTGGCCGAGAACCGCAGCATCGCTTGGCGCAATGGCGCCTCGTCGAGAACGATCTCGACGAACTCGCCGCCCATTGGCGCCGGGCCGACGACGCGCAGCATGTCATTGTCGGAGCAGAACAGCGTCTCGAAGGCATCTATGACCGCCCGCCACCACGAGACGCTGCGCATATCGATATCGGCATGCACCGGCGGCAGGTTCTCGGAAATCGCCAGCAGCCGGCGCTGCTGACCGATCTTCATGGCGACGGCCTTGGC
>NZ_DASYMN010000282.1:0-11845 GCF_036009065.1 Bradyrhizobium sp.
GCGCCGGGCACGGCGCGAAAACCTGCATCACGAAACCGGTTTTCGCCCCAGCCATCGAATTTCGACGGCACCTTGTCCCACCACGACGCCTTGCCGGGAGCGCCGGAAATCGCGTTCATGTCGTTGAGACGAAACGACAGCAGCACCGCCTTCTTCAGCCACTGATTGACTTTCCACTTGCCATTGGCTTCGCGCTCGGCAACGCGGGCCTCGCCCTTGTCCAGCAGGTCGAGCGCATGATCCACGGCGTCGCGGACTTCGCCCTTGGTCGCGGTGCTGATGCCGTCGCGCGCATCGAAGGCGGTGTCGATGGTGGATTCGAGGGCAGGCAAAGACATCAAGGCTTCCTTGGCGACAATGATTGCGGGCGGTGGAAGGCTCTTGTCGGGATTCGCAGGAGCAGAGTCAAGAACACACGCCCGTCCCGGGATCGCATTTCTTCGCCTGTTCCGGCCGGCAGGAGGGCAATGCCACAAGGAGCGGCTATGCCTTCGTATCGGACGCAGCGCCGCGTTGTCCCCGCCGCCTCTCGAGCGTGATCTCGGCCAGGATCGACATCGCGATCTCCTCCGGCGTGATGGCGCCGAGGTCGAGACCGGCAGGCGCCTTGATGCGGTCGAGCGCTGTCGCATCGATGCCCTCGGCGAGGAGCTTCTCGCGCAACGCCGCCATCTTGCGGCGGCTGCCGACGAAGGCGCGATAGGCAGCCTCCGTCGCAACGGCCGCGCGCAACGCCGCTTCGTCGCCCTTGCCTTGGGTCGAGACCACGACAAAACGCCGCGCTTCATTGAGGCGGCCGAGCGCATAGCCGTCGATCCGCGTGTCGGCATCAACAGCGCCCAGGACATCTCCCGCTGGTGCCGCCACCGTCACATGATAACCGAGCTGCCGCGCCTGCGCCGCGAGCGACAGCGCGACGGGGCTGGCGCCAAGCACCACCAATGAGGGATGCGGCAGCACCGGCTCGACGAAGATATCCATGGTGCCCTTGCTCGGGCACATGTTCTTCGCAAAGCGCACGCCGTTGCGGTTCTCGCCGGGTTTTACCCCGAGTTCGGCCAGCAGATTTTCCGGCTGCACCGACACCATGCGCGGCTCACCATCGGCCAACGCGTCCCGCGCGGCCTTGAGCACCGCGCCGCGGGCGCAGCCGCCGCCGATCCAGCCCGCGACGATGGTGCCGTCCGGCCGAATGATCGCCTTGGCGCCGGCTTTTGCCGCGGTCACCGACACCGTGCGCACCACGGTGGCGAGCACGAAGGCCTCCTCGGCGGCCTTCATCTGCGCCACCAGGTCCATCACCTCGACATGAGCGGTCATCGCGCGCTCCATCGGTCACCTCCTCCCTATGGGAAAGGTGGAGTCACCTTCACTTACGTTGCCCATCTCTCTTCATCGACCTTCACAATCTTGCCAGATACGGCTCGAGCGCCGTCAGGCTTTGCAGCGTATTGGCCGGCGCGTAGAGGTCGACATGCGGCAATGCCGCCTTGATGCCCGCCGCATCCGGCGCGTAGCCCTGCCATGCCATCATCGGATTGAGCCAGACGATGCGGCGGCAGCGTTTTGCCAGCGCCGCCATCTCGCGCCCGAGCAGCGCGGCATCGCCGGTCTCGTAACCGTCGGACACGATCATCACGCAGGTGCGCGAATGGATGACGCGCGCGGCGTGCCAGCGGTTGAAAGTCTGCAAGGATTCGCCGATCCGCGTGCCGCCGCCGACGCCCTGCGCCATCATCGACAGCCGGTCGAGCGCGCGCGCCGCATCCTTTTCCTTCATCGCGTCGGAGACGTAAGCGAGCCGCGTGTGAAACAAAAACGCCTCGGCCTCGCGGAATTCGTCGAGCACGCCGTGGATGAAGCGGAGGAATACGGAGGTGTACATGCTCATCGAGCCGGAGGCGTCGAGCAGCACCACCAGCCGCAAAGGCTTCTGCTTGCGCCGCCGCATCTTCAAATCGATCGGCACGCCGCCATGACTGATGTTGGAATGGATGGTGCGGCGCAGGTCGAGCCGGTAGCCGCGCCGCCGCGCCAGATCGCGCCGGGTCAGCCGCGTGCGCATGGTTTTTGCAAGCCGCGCGGCCGAGGCATGAGCTTCCTCGATCTGCGCGGGATCGGCCAATTGGCGGAAATCCACTTCGGAAACATTGTCGGCGCGCGAAGCGCCTTCCATGCGGCCTTCGCCGTCGCGATCCTCGGGCGCGTCATCGCCCGATGGAATCTGGTCCGTCGCCGGCTCGCCGCCGCCCGGCTGCGAGCGAGCATCCTGCAGGCTTTTCAAGGACGGGCTGTTGGCGGCTTTCGTCGAGCCGAACGTCATCGATCGTGATTTTACGCGTTTACCAAGCCAGAACGCATCGAACAGCCCATCGAATTTTTCCCAGTCGGATTTCCGCGCCGAGAACAGATGCTTGAATGCCGAGCGCAACAGCGCCGGCCGCGCCGCAAAGCCCGCCCCCATCAACGCCGCGGCGTCCTGGCCCTCCTGCAGGCCGACGGCAAACGCGTTGTCGCGCAACGTCCGCAAAAATGCCGCGAGCTTTTGCGCCACCGCGCGGGAGACCTCGTCCGCTTCGTCATAGGCGAAAGGCGCGGCGCAGCAGCTCATGCGACCTTCCCCAATATCCGTTCGGTGACCTCCCGCGTCACCCGCGACTTGTCCTCATGGGTTTTGAGCAGGCACATCAGCGTCTTGTACACGGCTTCGGGATCGTCGTGCAGATCTCGGATGTCGAGCCCGACCAGTGCCGCCGCCCAGTCCAGCGTTTCCGCCACGCCCGGTACCTTGCGCAACTCCTCTTTCCGGATGGCTTCCACCATGCGCGCGATCTGCAGCGACAGCGAGGCGCCGGCGCCGTCGATCCGCGCCATGATAATGCGCGCCTCGCGGTCGACGTCGGGATAATCGACATAGTGATAGAGGCAGCGGCGGCGCAGCGCGTCGGACAGTTCGCGGGTGCCGTTCGAGGTCAGCACCACATGCGGTATCGATTTCGCAGAGATGGTACCTAGTTCGGGGATCGATACCTGGAAGTCCGACAGCAGTTCGAGCAGGAACGCCTCGAACTCATCGTCGGCGCGGTCGATTTCGTCGATCAGCAGCACCGGCGGCGTGGCGCGGCGGATCGCGGCCAAGAGCGGCCGCTCCAGCAGGTATTTTTCCGAAAAAATCTGGTCCTCGATCGCGTCTGCCTTGTCGCCGCGATGCGCCTGGATCGCCAACAATTGCCGCTGGTAGTTCCATTCATACAGCGCCGCCGATTGATCGAGCCCCTCATAGCACTGCAGCCGGATCAGTTCGGTGCCGTGCACGCTCGCCAGCGCTTTTGCGACCTCGGTCTTGCCGACGCCCGCCTCGCCTTCCAGCAGCAGCGGACGCTTCAGCAACTGCATCAGCGACACCGCGGTCGCAAGCTCGCCGTCGGCGATATAGCCCGCGGCGGCCAGCGCTTGCGCGATGTCGTCGCGAGTTTTCACTGCGTTATCGGCCGTCATTGTGTGTCCGGCGCACAAACACATGCACAGCGTCATGCGCGGGCTTGACCCGCGCATCCATCCTCTTCGCAAGACTCTTTCGAAGAGGATGGATTGCCGGGTCAAGCCCGGCAATGACGGGTGGTTTCGTATCCCAGGCGCGATGCAGCACGCCGCTCTTCGCGGCGTGATGCTTCGCAGAACCGGGACCCCGGTTTTTTGAATCGCAAGCAACCGGGGCCCCGGCTCTGCAGCGCACCACGCCGCGAAGAGGCGGCGCGCTGCGCTGCGTCCGGGGCACGTACAGAATCACGCAAACACTCCCAGGTTCTTCGCCGCCCGCCAGTTGCGCCAGTAGTCATGCGGCATCTGGATATGGGTACTGCCGAGGAACGAAAAAGCATCATTGACGGCGTTGGAGAACGCCGGCACGCCGCCGACATTGGGGCTTTCGCCGACGCCCTTGGCGCCGATGGGGTGATGCGGTGACGGCGTGACGGTGAAGTCGGTTTCCCAATGCGGGGTCTCGACCGCAGTCGGCATGAAGAAATCCATGAACGAGCCGGTCACCACATTGCCTTCCTCGTCGTAGCGGATCTCCTGGCCCATCGCGATGGCGAAGGCCTCGGTGAGGCCGCCATGCACTTGGCCCTCAATGATCATCGGGTTGATCCGGGTGCCGCAATCATCCAGCGCATAGAAACGCTTGATGGTGTAGACGCCGGTGTCGACGTCGATGGTCATCACGCAAATATAAGCGCCAAAGGGGTAGGTCATGTTGGGCGGATCGTAATAGCTCACCGCCTCCAGTCCCGGCTCCATCCCCGGCGGCACGGAATTGTAAGCCGCCCAGCACAAATCCTTCATCGAGATGGATTTTTCGGGCAGACCCTTGACGCGGAACCCGTCGATATCCCATTCGAGGTCGTCCTCATGCACCTCGAGCTTGTAGGCCGCGATCATCTGCGCCTTTGCCTTGATTTTTCGCGCGGCCATCGCGATCGCCGCACCGGCCACCGGCGTCGAGCGCGAGCCGTAGGTGCCGAGCCCAAAGGGCGCGGAGTCAGTGTTGCCCTCCTCGACCATGATGTCGTCGGCGGGAATGCCGATCTCGGTGGCAATGATCTGCGCCCAGGTGGTCTCATGCCCCTGGCCCTGGCTCTTGGAGCCGACCCGCGCGATGCCCGCGCCGGTCGGATGCATGCGTATCTCGCAGGAGTCGAACATCGCGATGCCCAGGATGTCGCAGTTCTTCGACGGACCGGCGCCGACGATCTCGGTGAAGAACGACACGCCGACGCCCATGATCTCGCGGGTCTCGCCGCGCACAAACGCTTCGCGTTGCGCCCCCTGCTCTCGGCGCAGTCCGGCGTAATCGACCGTTTCCATCATCTTCTTCATCGCGGTGTGGTAATCGCCGGAATCGTATTCCCAGCCCAAGGCCGAGTGATACGGAAACTGCTCGGCCTTGATAAAATTCTTCAGCCGCAATTCCGCGGGATCCATCTTCAGCTTCTGCGCCAGGATATCCATCGCGCGCTCGATGCAGTAGGCCGCCTCCGTCACCCGGAACGAGCAGCGATAGGCAACGCCGCCCGGCGCCTTGTTGGTGTAGATGCCGTCCACCCCGACATACGCGGTCGGGAAATCATACGACCCGGTGACGATGTTGAAAAAGCCCGCCGGCCATTTCGACGGATCGGCGCAGGCATCGAACGCGCCGTGATCGGCCAGCACATGGACGCGCAGGCCGGTGACCTTGCCTTCCTTGGTCGCCGCGATCTCGGTGGTCATGTGATAGTCGCGCGCGAACGAGGTCGCGGTGAGGTTCTCGATGCGGTCCTCCACCCATTTTACGGGTTTGCCGGTGACGATCGAGGCCACTGCGGCGCAGATATAGCCCGGATAGGCGCCGACCTTGTTGCCAAAGCCGCCGCCGATATCCGGCGAGATCACATGTATTTTGTGTTCCGGAATCTTCGCGATCAGCGCGACGACCGTGCGGATCACGTGCGGCGCCTGGAATGTGCCCCAGATCGACAGCTCGCCCCTGATCTTGTCGAACGAGCAGACGCACTGGCAGGTTTCCAGGGGCGAGGGATGGGTGCGGTGATAGGAGATCATCTCCTTGATCGACACTTCCGCCTTGTTGAAGGCGGCATCCGTGAGATCCTTGTCGCCGATGGTCCATTCGAACACATGGTTATGGTGTTTGCGCGGGCCGTGCGCGCCTGATGTCTTGCCGGCGAGGTCGTCGCGGACCACCGGCGCGTCGGCGTCCATCGCCTTGAACGGATCGATCACCACCGGCAGCGGCTCGTATTCCACCACCACCTTGTTGATGCCGTCATCGGCGGCGTAGCGGTCGGTCGCGACCACGAAGGCGACTTCCTGGTTCTGGAACAGCACTTTTCCGTCGGCCAGCACCATCTGCACGTCGCCGGCCAGCGTCGGCATCCAGGCGAGGTTGACGGTCTTCAGCGTCTCGGCGGTGATCACCGCCAGCACGCCCGGCACCTTCAGCGCCTCCTTGTCGTCGATCGATTTCACCCGCGCATGGGCATGCGGCGAGCGCACGAAATCGCCGTGCAGCATGCCCGGCAATTTCAGGTCGTCGACATAGTTGCCTTTGCCTTGCGTAAAGCGGATGTCCTCGACGCGCTTGCGCTTGCAGCCCATGCCTTCGAGTTTGGCTTCGCGTTGTTCCCGCGTGGGAGTCATATCGTTCATTCCGCAGCCTCCTGGAATTCGACGCCATTGATCTTGGCGGCGGCGTACTGGATCGCACGCACGATGTTCTGGTAGCCGGTGCAGCGGCAGAAATTGCCGGAGATGCCCATGCGGATTTCCGCTTCGCTCGGCGACGGATTCTCCTTCAGCAAGCGTTGCGCGCGAAGAATCATGCCGGGGGTGCAGAAGCCGCATTGCAGCCCGTGCATCATCCGAAAACCTTCCTGCAGCGCCGACAGCGTGCCATCGGCATTGGCGACGCCCTCGATGGTCACGATGTCGGCACCCTGTGCCTGCACCGCGAATACCGTGCAGCTCTTCACCGACATGCCGTCCATATCGACGGTGCAGGCGCCGCAATGCGTGGTCTCGCAGCCGATATGGGTGCCGGTCAGCGAGAGGTTTTCACGAATGAAATGCACCAGCAGCGTGCGCGGATCGACGAGGCCTTCCACCTCGGCGCCGTTCACCTTCATGGTCACATGGGTCTTTGCCATTTTGTTGTTCCCTTAAGGCGTGATGAATTTACGTGAGGTGGCCTAGACGCCATCGCGATTCGATCCAAAGCCATCATGCTCAACCCAGCCGCGCCAGCGCGCGCGACAGCGCCCGCATCACCATGATGCCGCCGACATGTTTTCGGTATTCCACCGGTCCGCGCGCATCGGCGGCCGGCGACATGATCGCCTCGGCGGCAGCGGCCGCCTTCTTCAGCGACGCCGGATCGAGCCCGGTGCCGATCACCGCCTTCGAGGCATCGGTCGCGAGCAGCGGCGTCTCATGCAGATTGGTGAGGCCGATGGCGCAGGTCGCGACCTTGCCGCCCGCCATGGTCATCACCACCGCGGCGGCGGCGGTTGCGTAGTCGCCGACCTTGCGCTTGAGTTTTTCGTAGGCGTAGGTGTGGCCGGCCTCGGGCACCGGAATGGAGATCGAGGTCAGCAGTTCGCCGGGCTCCAGCGCGGTGAAATAGGCGCCCTGATAGAATTCGGTGGCCGGAACGTCGCGGGCGCCGTTCGGCCCCTGCAAATGGTAGCTTGCGCCGAGCACCAGCATGACGGCCGGCAAGTCGTTGCCGGGATCGCCATTGGCGAGGTTGCCGCCGACGGTGCCCATGTAACGCACCTGCGGATCGGCGATCAAAAGCGCCGTTTCGCGCAGGATCGGCAGGGAGCGCGCGAGCTCGTCGGAGGCGAGCAGCTCGTGCTGCGTGGTCATCGCCCCGATCGCGATTTTATTGCCGCTGCGGCTGATGCCCTTGAGGTCGCCAATACCATGCAGGTCGACCAGATGCTCCGGCGTCGCCAGCCGGAGCTTCATCATCGGCACCAGGCTGTGCCCGCCGGCCAGCGGCCGGGCCTCGTCGCCCAATGTCGACAGCAACTTTACGGCATCGGCCACGGATGCTGGCCGGTGATAGCTGAACGGGCCGGGAATCATGGTCTTCCTCCCCTTAGGTCCTTGTCGGTGGACATTGCGCGGAAGGCTGTTCCCGGATTGTTTTGTAGGCAAGACGACGGGAGCCGAGGGATCACAAGCGCGGAAATTTCGCACGAGATGCGGAGACACGCGCACGAACTGCGTCAGCGCGTGCGACCTATCGGTTAGCGCTGCAACATTTTCCGCGTCGTCCCCGCGCAGGCGGGGACCCATACTCCGTGTCGTTGATGTTCAGGGAAGACGTTGCATCGTCGTTTTTCAATCACAGCCGTCAGGGGTTATGGGTCTCCGCCTTCGCGGGGACGACCCGTTGTGAAGCCTCGTGTCCCGGCCTCAATGCGCCTGAACACCCCGCCTCAGCCCCAGCCGCGCCTTCACCTCGGCGATCTTCGCCCGGCTTACCGGCACCCGGTGCGGCGACGGGCCGTCGAGCTCGATCACTGCGCCATCGCCTTCCTTGCGGACGAAGGTGACATGCGGAATCGCCACGATATGGCTGCGATGCACCCGCACGAACTGGCTTGGATCGAGCTGTGCCTCGGCTTCCGAGATCGACCACGGGCACATCCGCTCCCGGGTGCCGTCATGCACCCTGGTATAATGAGCATCTGCCCGGACGCTGCGCACGTCGGCGGTATTTATAAAGTGTGTGCCGTCGGCGCCCTCGACCGGCAGCCGCGGCGCCCGCGCGCGTGGAGGCTGGCCCAACCCGCCCAATGGCGCCGAGCGCAGCCGTGGCGCCATCGCGGCAACCGGGTTCGGCTCGGCCAAGGTCTGTGCGGGCGCGACGCCGGTTTCCACGACCGGTGCGACCGCACCGGCCGCCCCCGCCTGCCGGCGCGGGTCCGGCACCAGCGAGAGCAAAAAACCCGCCGCGATCACGAAGCACAGCAGCGCCACCACCAGCGCCAGCATCTGCTGCGATGCCGCGAGCCCACCGACATGCGCGTGTCCGGCTCCCGCCGGGACAAAATGCATGCCGTACATCGCCGTGTAATGCATGCCGGACACCGCGACCCCGAACGCCGCCGCGCTGATCAGCAGCCGCACCCCGTCCTGACGGGCGAGAAACACGCGCAGGCCGCCATAGGCGGTGACCACCGCGATCAGGATCGACAGCGCCACCATGCCCGCATCGTGCCGAATCGCAAAACTGCCGGTCAGTCCATGGATCCCGACATAATGCATGCTGACGATGCCGGCCCCGAGCAACACCGCGGCGGAGGCAACGCGCGGCAGTGACGGCTCGCCGATGCTGACGAAAAACAGCGACACGCCAACCACCAGCGCGCAGATCAGGAACGAGATGATGGTGGGAAGCACTAGATAGACGGTATCGGCCGGAATCGGCGCCGCCAGCATGCCGATGAAATGCATGGTCCAGATGCCGACCGCGAGAAATCCCGCGGCGCCGGCGAGCAGCAGGCGACGGCTCACCTCCGGCGTGCCGCGGATGCGCGCCGCCAGCCCGAAGCCGGTGTAGCCACCCAGGATCGCGATCACCACCGAGAGCGCGACGAGATAGGGATCGTGTCCATCGAACATGATCGGCTCGGCCGCCCGTCTCCACGGGCGTGCCTCCTCCCGGCGCGGAGTTTACAGGGGCGGCGGCGGAAATGACAATCGGCCGTGCAGCATCGCCAAAAACCCCGTCAGGTCATCGGTGACATGATCGACGTGGGCGGCGTCGCGGCCTTCCAGCTCCCACGCCTCGCGTACGACATTTTTGCTGCCGTCGGGCACGACCAGCACCGTGGTCATGCCCAATTGATGCGGCACCACGAGATTGCGTGCCAGATCCTCGAACATCGCGGACGTCTTCGGATCGACGCCGTGGACGTCAAGAAATCTTTGATAGGTTTGCGGCGCCGGCTTCGGCTCGAGTTCGGCGGCGATGATGTCGAACACCGCCTCGAAATGCGAACCGATGCCGAGCCGCTCCAGCACCTTGGCGGCATGATCGGTCGAGCCGTTGGTCAGGATCAGCTTGCGTCCGGGCAGTTTCGCGATCGCGGTCCCCATCGCCGGATTGGGCTCAAGCGGCGAATGATCGATCTGATGCACATAGGCCAGGTAGTCGTCGGCGCTGACACCATGCAGGCTCATCATGCCGCGCATGCTGGTGCCGTAGCGGCGGTAGTAGTCCTTCTGGATCCGCCGCGCCTCGTCGGCATTAACCTTCAGATAATTGGCGATGTATTCACCGATCCGTTTGTCGACCTGCTGCCACAGATTGACATGATGCGGATACAGCGTGTTGTCGAGATCGAACACCCAGGTGTCGATGTGGCTGAAGGGACGGGCGGTGTTTTGCGCTGGTGTCATCAAACTCTCGTCGTCGTCCCCGCGAAGGCGGGGACCCATACGCCGTGCCGGTTATGATGGGCACAATGTGCGTGACAATTCATTTTGTGGGCACTGGGATCTTGAATTGAGGTCGGTGGTTATGGTCCCCGCCTTCGCGGGGACGACGAAGCGTGCATCACGGCATCGCAAAGCGCAGCGTCTTGCCGCCGCTGCTCATGTCGACGGCGGCAAATCCGGCGGCGGCGAGGCCGCGGGTGCCGCAGTCGCCTTGCTCATTGATTTCGAACTTGCTTTCGCGCGTGCAGAGCAGCGTGGCGCCGCCCCAGTTCAGCAGCCTGTCCTTGAACTTGATGGTGCGGCCGTCGCCGTCGATCGCTTCGGCAAAACTGAAAATCTGTTTGAGCTGGCCGCTGACGTCGGGATGCAGGCACTTGCCGGGTTCGATGCGATACCAGCCGCGGCTGACCACGGCCTTGCCGTCGTCGGTGCCGACCGCGGCCATGATCTTGTGCGGGGTGTCGTTGCACCAGGTGAGGCCGGCGGAGGAGGGCGACTGCACCGCCTCAATCATGACCGCGAAGAAATTCGGCGCCTGCACGAGTTCCGGCGTCAGCCCG
Source organism: Bradyrhizobium sp. (assembly GCF_036009065.1). Lineage (GTDB taxonomy): Bacteria > Pseudomonadota > Alphaproteobacteria > Rhizobiales > Xanthobacteraceae > Bradyrhizobium. The sequence continues at coordinate 10,572 of NZ_DASYMN010000282.1, forward strand.
CGATTTTTCAGGAACGCCGCCAGCGCCGCCTGCGTCTTCGGACCATCGACGCCGTCGATGGGGGCTGCGTCATAGCCTGCGATCACCAGCAGCCGCTGGATGCCGGCGAGTCTGGCCTGCTCGTCGTCATATTCGCTGTCCTCGGCCAGATACGCCACCAGGTTGCCGTCGTCTGTTTGCGTCGGCCGGATCTCGGTGAACGGCGCCGGCGTCTGCCCGGCGCGGCACTGGCGCGCGGCGGCGATGACGAAATTATCCGGCGCGATGCATAGCGTGTCGGCGCCGTTCTGCGGGATCGGCGACGAGCCGTAGACGCCGAGCGCGCGCGCGTTGAGCAGGATGCGGTCGGCGGTCAACGTACCCTGCGCCACGACCCGGCATGCCGCCGGATCGATGCGGAACCAGCCGCGCGTTGCGGTGGCGGCCTTGTCGTCGATGCCGATGGCGGCCTCGACCACATAGCTCATGCGGTTGCAGAGTTTTAGGTCGGCATAGGCAGGCATCGAGCTTGCGAGCAGCGCCGCCAGAGCAGGGATCAGCGCGGAGGAAATGGATCGCGCAATGTTTCTTTCGTCATGCCCGGGCTCCCGGGCATCCACGTCTTTACGGGCGCCTGGAAACAAGACGTGGAGGGCCGGGACAAGCCCGGCCATGACGGTTCTGATTGGTGAGGCCGTGCGGGTCACTTGTGGATCAGCGTGCCGGTGCCTTGATTGGTGAACAGTTCGAGCAGGACCGCGTGCGGAAGCTTGCCGTCGATGATGACGACGCCCTGCACGCCCTGCTCCAGCGAATAGATGCAGGTTTCGACCTTCGGAATCATGCCGCCGGAAATGGTGCCCTCGGCGATCAGTTTCCGTGCCTCTTTCACCGACAATTCAGAAATGAGCTTCTTCGATTTGTCGAGCACGCCGGGCACGTCCGTCAACAGCAACAGCCGTTTTGCCTTCAGCGCGCCGGCCACGGCGCCGGCAAACGTGTCGGCATTGACATTGAAGGTTTGCCCGCTCTCCGAGGTTGCCAGCGGCGCCAGCACCGGAATGAGATCATGACCGATCAACTGGTTCAGCAGCGTCAGGTCGACCCTGTCGGGTTCGCCGACGAAGCCGAGGTCCACCACCTTTTCAATGTTTGAGCCCGGATCGACCATGGTGCGGGTCGCCTTCGACGCCTTCACCATATTGCCGTCCTTGCCGCACAGGCCGACCGCCTTGCCGCCGGCCTCGTTGATGTAGCTTACGATCTGCTTGTTGATGGAGCCCGCAAGCACCATC
>NZ_DASYMN010000283.1:0-23073 GCF_036009065.1 Bradyrhizobium sp.
ATCTGACCTCAGGCAAATCTGCAGTTATTGCGATGCTCCAACGGGTTTCAACAAGTCGCATCTGAAAGTGGGCTGACTTTCCGTGTCTCGAACTCCAATGATTTGAGTCACTTATTTTGAATCAGACTCTCAGGATGACGGAAGAATGTGGGGAGCAGTGTCCCAGGAACGAGGCTATTGCGCCAGAAACCGCCCCGACGCGATCCGCTTCAGCTTCGCGACCGGCCTGTTGTAGACATAGGTCCAGGCCTCGCTGACGGTCCCGTCACCGAGCGTCACCGGCAGCAGCCGGCGCAGGTATTGCGGCGAGGCGATGTCCGGACCGCAGCCTTCGTAGTCGTCGAGGGTGACGAGTGAGGTATCAGGCGCGTGCAGCCGGACCAGTTCGCCGAACACGACGTCGGCTGGATCATCCGACAGCACCAGCCCGGGATAATGCTTCACCAGATAGAGCCGGCCCTGGCAGCGCGCGGGCCCGATAAATTCGGCGCTGCGCGACAGCAGCTTCGCCATCGGATGATCGAAGCCGCGCATCAAGGTGCCATAGACGAAGAGGTGGTCCTGCATCAGATCTCGCGCTCGTCATTGCCGGACTTGATCCGGCAATCCATCTTTCAAAATGATGGATGCCCGGGTCAAGCCCGGGCATGACGAGGAAATGCTTAATCCGCCGCTACGCCGGCACCACCTCGTCGCTGATGACGACGAACTTCACCAGATCCATCCGCCCGAAGCTCGTGGTCAGCGCGACGTCGGCGGCGTCGCGGCCGATGGCCATCAGGATACGGCCAATGCGCGGGTGGTTGTGGCGGGCGTCGAACGTGTACCACTGGCCGGAGAGATAGACCTGGAACCAGCCGGAGAAATCCATCGGCGCGGGATCGCGGGGCACGCCGATGTCGCCCATGTAACCGGTGCAATAGCGCGCCGGGATGTTCATGCAGCGGCAGAACGTCAGCGCCAGATGCGCGAAATCGCGGCACACCCCGGCGCCCTGCTCGTAGACGTCGTGCGCGGATTTCATGTGATGGGCGTGCTGGTAGCCGAAGATGACGTGATGGTGCACGAAATCGGTGATCGCGACGGCGCGTTCCCAGCCCGGCCTGGTGTTGCCGAACAGCGACCACGCGATGTCGGTCAGCTTGTCGGTCTCGCAGTAGCGGCTCGGCATCAGGTACAGCAGCAGTTCGTCCGGCAATTGATCGACCGGAACCTGCTGCGCGGCGGGGTTGACGACGTCGGGCAATCCGGAATCGCGAACCAGCGCGCTGCCGCGGAAGGTCACGCCGCCGGCCGGCGCGGTCAGCCGGCCGCAGACATTGCCAAAACTGTCGCGATAGAATCCGATCGGCACGCTGGATCCGGCGTCGGGCAGGTTCGGCTCGGCCACGACGGTCTCGGTGCCGACGATATCGGCAAAGCGCGAGGGGTGAATGTTGAGCATGGTCGCCATCGGCGTCGGATTGACCGCGTAATAGCCGATCTCGAATCCTACCTTGATCTCCATGTTACGCCCTCGCCTTCTCGCCGGCCGAAACCATATTGATGCTGACGTCCATGCCGACGAACGCGGGGCAGCCCAGACAGGCGCCCTGCCGATGCCGCTTGCGATAGCTGAAAGCCTCGCGGATGCCGCGAGTCATGCCACTCGGGATATTGAATGTCGGTATCGGCGTCGGCGCTGGCGTCATCGTCGAAGCAATCATATCGTGACTTTGTGCATTCAAATCTATACCGATCCCTGCTTATTCCTAGGTCGGCATGCTGCTTCGCTAGGCAACAATCAGAGGAATGGTTTTGGAAAGCGCCGCGGACACATCATTACTCCTGGGGGCCGCAGATGTTCCGCCGGTCAGGGAAGAAAACACCGCGGGCCGCTCGCCTTTTCTGCTGACCTGCGATCACTATGGACGATTGATCCCGCAGGCGTTGGGCGATCTCGGCCTGCTCGCAAGCGAGCTCACGCGGCACATCGCCTGGGATATCGGAATCGCCGGCGTCGCCGGGCAGCTGTCAAGACAGCTGGGCGCACATCTGATCGCACAGCGCTATTCGCGGCTGGTGATCGACTGTAACCGGCCGCCCTGCGCCGCGAGTTCGATTCCGGTCCTCAGCGAAGCCACCACTGTGCCCGGCAACGAAGGGCTGACGCGCGAAGCGGCGGAGGCGCGGCGCCAGGCGATTTTCGAGCCGTATCACCGCCGCATCGCTGAGGTCATCGACCGGCGTTTACGCGAGGGCCTGCCGACCGTGCTGGTGTCGCTGCACAGTTTTACGCCGGTCTATGCCGGCATCGCGCGTCCCTGGCACATCGGCACGCTCTATCATCGCGATACGCGCTTGCCGCCGCTGCTGTTGCAGCTATTCCGCGCGGAGGCCGATCTCGTGGTCGGCGACAACGAACCCTATGCGGTGAGCGACCAGACCGATTATACCATTCCGGTGCATGGCGAAGCGCGCGGCCTGATGAACTCAGGCATCGAAATCCGCCAGGACCTGATCGCAGACCAGGCCGGCGAGAGGCAATGGGCGGACCGGCTGGCGCGGATTTTTGCCGAGGTCGAGGCGACGCTGATCAGGCCGAGGGCGTCGCATCTGTAGCCCGCGTAAAAGGCATCGTGCCCCGGACGCAGCGCAGCGCGTAGCTCTTCGCGAAGCGGTGCGCTGCAGAGCCGGGGCCGTAACGAGCACCGGCGCCTGGTACGGTCCCGGCTCTGCGGAGCGGCATGAAGAATGCCGCACGGCGTCCGGGACACCAGACCGAGCTACCTCGCCCTTGTCAGCGCCAGCCAGATGCCGCCGCCGATCATGAAGCCGCCGGAGATGCGCGACAGCAGCCGCGTGCGCCGCGCGGAGAAAAACAGCCGCGCGCGCCCGGCAAGCAGCGCATAGATCGCGTCGGTCAATCCCGCGATCACCATGAAGGTCACTCCGAGCAACGTCACCTGCGAGACGTGATCCCGGTCCATGTCCATGAACTGCGGAATGAACGCGCCGAAGAACACCAGCACCTTCGGGTTGGCGAGCAGCACCAAAAACCCCTGCAGGAAAAATCCGCCGCGCGGCGGCGGCGGCGGTGCGTCGGCATCGACGCCCTCGACCGGGGAGCGGACTAATTTGATTCCGAGCCAGACCAGATAGGCGGCGCCTGCAAAGCGCACCCAGTCGAACCAGTAGCCCATGGTGGCCATCAGCGAGGTCAAGCCGACCGCGACGATGCCGATCACGATCGCAAGCCCCGCCTGGACGCCCGCCATATTGATCAGCGCCGCGCGGGTGCCATGGCGCAGTCCGTTCGCGATGACCAGCGTGACCACGGGTCCAGGCAGCAGCGCCAGCGCGATGCAGGCGGCGACGAAGGCGAGATAGAGCTGCAGGGACATGGGATATTCCATCGGCGTCATGGCCGGGTCGGCCATCCACGTCTTATCTGGTATCGACGTTGGAAAAAAGATTTGGATGCCCGGGACCATCCCGGGCATGACGGCGAACCCGGTCTACGACCGGAGTCTCCGGAAAAAGGGAATTACTCAATGAATAGCCAGAGACTTTCGACATTTTCGGCCGGCTACTCCGTAAGCGTCCATTTCTCGCACACTTTTCCTGCGGTCTGTAAACACGATCTGTTCTCGCTTTCGATTTGCAAATGAGGAGAGCGAGATGGCTGACGAGAACGGAACGTGGAGACGTCAAGACGAGTCATTTTGGCGGGCGCACCGGCGTTCGGCAACTGGAGATCGAAGTTCCGGGCCGAACCGAAGCCTCCTGAGCGCAAGCTGCTCTACCGGCGTCGAAGCCTAAGTCACAGTCTTAGCCACACCTTAAGTCACACCCTTAGTCTCAGCCCAAGTCATGTGACTTATCCCTCCTGGCGGCCGGAAGGCCCGATTGTTCCTCGGCCGCGTGAGGGGCATCGGCGGCGCTTCAGTGAAGCCGACAAGCGGCGGATTGTCGAAGAGGCGGCACGACCCGGCGCCAGCGTCTCAGAAGTGGCGCGCCGCTATGGCATCGATCGCCGGGTTCTGTGCCGATGGAAGCAGGAGCTGAGCCCGCCGGCATTTGTAGCCGTCGAGATCACCGATGCGGCCCTGAGCGTCGAGAGGCCCGCGTCATGACGACCATGCTCCCACCAAACGTAAAGGTGCACCTGGCCCTGGGCTTCATCGACATGCGAAGGCCTCGATGGCCTTGCCATGTTGGTGCAGGGCGTGCTGCAGCAGGATCCGTTCACCGGCCACCTGTTCGTGTTTCGGGGCCGAACCCGGGCCAACCTGATCAAGATCATCTATTGGGACGGCACCGGATTCTGCCTGTTCACAAAGCGGCTCGAGCACGGCGTCTTTCTCTGGCCGCCGAGCGTCAGATCGGACGAGACAACGATAGACCGTAGCAGGGGCCCGATCCGCCGGCTGCCGTCTATCTCTACAGCCCCGACCGCAAGGTCGAGCGTCCTCTTGCTCATCTGGCTGCCGCTGGTCGGAGCCATGAAGCTCCGGCTGGAAGCCCAGCTTGCCACATCCCACCCCGCAGCAGCCTTGCTGATGCGGCGCGTTATGCGCTGAACCGCTGGGACGCGCTTTGCCACTTCCTCGAGGATGGACGTATCGAACTTGATACCAACACCGTCGAGCGCGCGATTCGTCCCGTTGCGCTTGGCCGCAAGAATCACCTGTTTGCCGGATCCGACAGGGGCGCCGACCGCTGGGCGACGGTCTGCTCCCTCATCACCACCGCCAAGCTCAACGACGTCGAGCCATTCGCCTATCTCGAAGACGTGCTTGAGCGCACGTCTCACGGGCATCCCATGAGCCGCCTCGACGACCTCTTGCCCTGGAACTGGCGTCCAATAACCACCTTGAACTGACACCACGTGCAAGAAATGGACGCTTACAGAAATCCAGCAAAGACGAAATCATCGGCGGGGGACCACTCAATTTTCCCGTATGCTCGATGGTCGGCAGCGTGCGTCGCCCCCCGGGGTCGTCCGGATCGGAGCGTCGATCTCTTCGTGCAGGATCCGCTCGGCAGCGCCTTCCAGATCGTCATATTGGCCGCTCTTGAGCGACCACATGAAGGCGGCGAGACCGGTGAGGCCGAGGCCGAGGGCGATCGGTATCAGGTAGAAATAATCCATCATTCGGCGGCCTCCAGAACCGATGTGGCCGGAAATTCCCGAGCCGTGGCGGAGGGCCGCGCCTTGCTTTTTACGCGCTTGAGACGAAGCGCGTTGGCGACGACCACAATTGACGAACCCGACATCGCGATCGCGGCGATTAACGGCGTTACCTGTCCCATGATCGCGATCGGCACCGCGACGACGTTGTAGGCGATGGCAAAGGCAAAATTCTGCTTGACCAGCCGGCTGGCGTTTCGCGCGACGGAGATTGCTTGAGGCACCGCGGACAAGCTCTCGCGCAGGAACACTAGATCGGCGGCGCACCGTCCGACGTCCGCCGCCGAGGCCGGCGCCATCGATGCATGCGCGGCCGCCAACGCCGGCGTGTCGTTCAAGCCGTCGCCGACCATCAGCACCTTTCGCCCCGGGGCTTCAAGCGCGGCGATGCGCGCGGTCTTCTCCCCGGGCAGCACGGCCGCGAGATAGGGAACGCCGAGCTCCGCTGCAATCGGCCGTACCGCGGTCTCGCGGTCGCCGGAAATGATCTCGACCCGAAAGCCGCCGTCCTTCAGTTCGGCAACCGCCGTTGCCGCATCCGCTCGCAGCCGGTCCTCGAAACGAAAATCGGCAAGACGGCTTCCGTCTTTTGAAAGCACGACGGACTCGTCACCCGACATCCGCTCAACGTCGGCCACGTTCGCGAGCGCCCACTCCGGGCGGCCGAGCCTATAGACGATCGTTCCCGCACGCGCTTCAAGTCCGTATCCGGGATGCTCGGAGATTTCGTCGAACGCGGCCGGAGATGCAGGAAGACCGGCGACGGCTTCGACCAGCGCCTGCGAATAGGGATGGCGGGAATGGCAGGCCAGCGCAGCGGCGACTGCGACTGGCTCATCGTCGGTTACACGCCAGTCGATCAGGCGCGGCACACCAACTGCGCCGTTACGCGCTGATGGGTGTTTCGCAAGGCGCTCCGATCGCAATCGCTCATGCGGCGCGATACCCCGAACGTGTGTCAAAGCTGGTGCTGTATGGCGCCTATGCGAAAGGGCGCAACAAGCGCTCGGAAGGACACGAGCGTGAGACGGCGCAGACTCTTCTCTCGATTATGCGTCAAGGTTGGGGTGACGAAAGATCACCGTACATGCGCGCTTTCAGTTCACTTTACCTGCCCGGCGGCACGCGAGAGCAGGTTGGATGGTTCGCCGAATTGCAGCGCATAGCGACCTCGCCAGAAAACGCCGCCAAGCTTCGGGTCGCTTGTGATGATATCGATGTGACGGACCTGCTGGACAAAGTTAAATGCCCAGCACTGGTGCTCCACGCGCGAAACGACGGGGTCGTGCCGTTCGATCAAGGACGACAACTTGCGGCATCACTTCCGCTCGGGCGATTCATGGCGCTCGACTCGGACAACCACATTCTTCTTGACCACGAACCAGCCTGGATGCAATTTGTCACGAACATCAACAACTTTCTCAAGACACCTGCCGAGTCGAGCTGAACAGCGTTCGATGCCCCGCCATGAGCGACATCGGCGGATCGTTACCATACATAGCCGCGATGAGTTGAACTGGCATCGCCGCATGTGACCTGGCTGATCGCTCTTCGCGCTAACGACGAACGTGTAGCAGGGTTAGGCTCTCCGGCGAGCGCCATGTGATCCCCCCACTCGGCCCGTATCAAATCTGAAGACCGACAGGCGAAATATCCGCTTTGGGTCAAAAGCTGACGTCGTTTGAGCATCACAGCGAGTCCGTTGTACCCTCGAAAGCGGACATCATGCGCGCTATCAGATTTTCAACAGCGTGCGCCAACAGCTAATGGGAGAATTCTTGCTAATCCGACAAGCGTTCCGCGCCTCATCGTCGTACCGTATCATCTGATAAGCAATGCCCCTCAGGGCGATATCCCTGAAATACGGAATTCAGCGGCACTGCAAGCTAGGGACTGCGGCTTTGCCGTTCGAAGTAGCTTGATTGACTGCGTCGCACACGACGCAGTGCTGATCGCGCCAGTCTCCCGCTCTCGTCTCTGGAAAACGGGAATATTCGCGGTGTTTGCCAGAGACTTTTACCGATTTCGCTCACAGATTGTGTAAGTTGGGAGCACAGAGACAGAAATAAAATTTGCAAAAGCCCGCATTTGGCGGGCATTTCTCGCGTTTTTGCTACGCTACTTTGGATTGAGTGACCGCCTGGCTGGGGCGGGAGGATTCGAACCTCCGCATGGGGGAATCAAAATCCCCTGCCTTACCACTTGGCGACGCCCCAATTGACCTGTCCGGAAAGCGGCGGGACGATAGCCGCGTGGATTCCCTCTGGCAACGCCGGTCTATAGGGAGAGACGGGCCATTTCAACGGTCCGCAGGCCGCGCGTTGGCCGAGGCGGAACCAGGCCTTTCCCCTGATTTTGCCATGCATTTCCACGGCGGCCGGTGCCGCCCGCGCCGAAAACTCCACATCGCCAATGCCGAACCGGCTGGCCGCGAGAGTTGAGAGCCGCGCGGTTTCGTGGGAATACGGCATCTGCGGCCCCGATCCTTTTCAAGCGAGACCAAGATCATGACCTACCGCGCGCCGATCAACGACATGCTGCTGGCTCTCAATCACGGCGCCGGCCTGCAGGCGGCCGTGAACGCCGGCCATTACGGCGACTTCGACAGCGACCTCACCGCGGCAGTGCTGGAAGAAGCAGGCCGGTTTGCGACCGACGTGCTGGCGCCGCTCAATCGCATCGGCGATGAAGCCGGCATCAAGCTCGACAACGATAGCGTGACGACCGCGCCGGGCTGGCCTGATGCCTATCGGCGCTGGACCGCGGCCGGATGGAATGCGGTGTCGGGACCGGAAGCATTTGGCGGCCAGGGCCTGCCGCTGGCGATCAACGCCGCCTGCACGGAAATCTGGAGCGCCTCGAATATCGCGTTCGGGCTCTGCCCGCTGCTGACGCTGAGCGCCATTGAAGCCCTTGACGCGCACGGCAGCGAAAGCTTGAAAAAAATCTATCTTGAGAAGATGGTATCGGGCGAATGGACCGGCACCATGCAAGTGACCGAGCCGCATGCCGGCTCCGACGTTGGCGCGCTGCGCAGCCGCGCCGAACGCGCCGCCGACGGCAGCTATCGCATTACCGGCACGAAGATCTTCATCACTTACGGCGATCACGACATGACCGACAATATCGTGCATTTCGTGCTCGCGCGATTGCCCGATGCGCCTCCCGGCACCAAGGGCATCTCGCTGTTTCTGATTCCGAAATTCCTCGTCAACGCCGATGGTTCGCTCGGCGCGCGCAACGACATCTATCCGAGCGGCGTCGAGCATAAGCTCGGCATGCACGCCTCGCCGACCTGCACCATGACCATGGGCGACAAGGGCGGCGCCATCGGCTACCTGATCGGCGAGGAAAATCGCGGCATGCTCTGCATGTTCACGATGATGAACCAGGCCCGGCTCGCCGTCGGGCTCGAAGGCGTCGGCATCGCCGATCGCGCCTATCAGCAGGCGCTGGCCTATGCGCAGCAACGCCGCCAGGGCCGCGCCATCGCCGCCACCGGCGGCGGCATGGACGCCATCATCGCGCACCCCGACATCAAACGGATGCTGATGCAGATGCGCGCGCTCACCGCCGCCGCCCGCACCATCTGCTACGCCACCGCGGTCGCGCTCGACGTGTCGGTGCGCGCCACCGATGCGAAAGCGCGTAGCGAGGCAGCCGCGCGCGGCGCATTGCTGACGCCGATCGCAAAAGCCTTCTCCACCGATATCGGCAATGAAGTGACTTCGCTGGGCATTCAGATCCACGGCGGCATGGGCTATATCGAGGAAACCGGCGCCGCGCAGCACTATCGCGATGCCCGCCTCACCTCGATCTATGAAGGCACCAACGGCATCCAGTCGATCGATCTGGTGATGCGCAAACTCGCCGCGAACGGCGGCGCGTCGGCATGGGCGCTGCTCGATGAGTTGTCCGACATCGTCAAGCGGGTCGAGGCTTCGAACGATCCCGCCTTCGGCACCGCGGGCGCAAAACTGCGCGACGCGGTGGGCTCGCTGGAGCGCGCCAGCCGATGGTTGCTCGAGCGCATCGCCTCGGCGCCGAACGACGCGCTCGCCGGAGCAACCCCCTATCTGCGGCTGTTCGGATCGACGCTCGGCGGATGTAAGCTTGCCGAGGAAGCGCTCGCGGCGCGGACGCTTGGCGAGGGCCATGGCGATCCGCAGCGCTACGCCACGCTGGCGCGGTTTTTTGCCGAGAACATTTCGGTGCACGCGGGATCGCTGGAGCGCACGGTGATGGACGGCGCCGATGCGGTCACCGGCGCGGACGCGGTGCTGCTGGCGTGACCTGATGCGTTAGCTTCCGCCGGCGCGAGGAGCGCAGGACCGTAGGGTGGGCAAAGGCGCGCCTTTGCCACCGATTGCCGTCGCCTCACATCGACATCGCCGGTTATCGGCCCTCGCCGGGACGACAGAAAATATTCTGCGTAACCTAAAAATTCCTATTGATGGTATTCCTACAATGGAGTATATATTACTAATGCTGTGCGATGAAGGGCCGCTTTCTAGAGGCGATCCTTCAGCGGACAGCGCAAAAGCTGGCCGGACCGGGGGCCCCCGGAACGGCTGACGGGCCTTGTGGCCGGTGGAGCGCCGGGAGGCGCTGCGCCTAGCCTTGGGCGCGCGCGGTGCCTTGCCGCGCGAGGTGGGTACGTTAATCCCGCCTCTAAGGGTGCCCGTTGGTGCCCTGGCGCCTCCCGCCGCTCCACCCCCTCGCTTGGGTTCGCGAGGGACTGGCAAACCTCGGACGCATTGCGCCGCGAGAATAAGAAGTCGTGGCTGTTTGAAATTTGAACGAGGAACGCGATCAGGTGTCCCGGGCGCGATGCGGCATTCTTCATGCCGCTTCGCAGAACCGGGACCCTGGTTTCTTCGGGTTGCAAGTAACCGGGACCCCGGCTCTGCAGCGCACCGCTCCGCGAAGTGCTACGCGCTGCGCTGCGTCCGGGGCACGCACCCTACCTCAGCGGCTTCAGCCCGGACTCGATTTCGGCGCGGCGCGGCTCCAGCAACGGCGGCAGCGCCAGTTTCTCGCCGAGCGTTTCCATCGGCTCGTCGGTAGCAAAACCCGGGCCGTCGGTGGCGATCTCGAACAGGATGCCGTTCGGCTCGCGAAAATACAGGCTGCGGAAATAAAACCGGTCGATGGCGCCGCTGTTGGGCACGCCGAGTTCGTTGAGCCGCCCCGCCCACGCTTCGTACTGCGCGTCATCAGGCGTCCGAAACGCGACGTGATGCACGCCGCCGGCGCCCTGCCGGGCGGCCGGTGCATCCTTCTGTTCGACGACATGTAATTCCGCGGCCGGTCCACCCTCGCCCATCGCAAAGACATGGATGCGTGCGCGGGCATGCGGCGTGGCATAATCGCGCACCTTCCACATGTTCATCGCGCCGGTCAGCACCTTTTCCAGGCGCGCCCGATCATGGACAGTGAGCACGATCGGGCCGAGGCCGCGAATCTGATGTTCGGCCGGCACCGTGCTTTTCTGCCATGGCGATGCCGGACTCGAGCCGCCATCGTCGACCAGCACCAGCCGCTGGCCCTCGCTATCCTCGAACGGCAGCGTCAGGCGGCCATCGACTTCCGTGACGTCGCCGGTATGACCGCCCGCCTTGCGCAGACGATCTCTCCAGTAACCCAGGCTTTTCTCGCCCGAAACCCGCAAGCCCGTGCGCGAAATACTGTTGACGCCGCGGCGCTCGGGTGCAGCGGGAAAATCGAAGAAGGTCAGGTCGGTTCCGGGATTGGCCTTTCCGTCGGCATAAAACAGATGATAGGCGCTGACATCGTCCTGATTGACGGTCTTCTTCACCAGCCGCATGCCGAGCATACCGGTATAAAAGGCCAGATTGTCGCGGGGTTTTGCGGAAATCGCGGTCAGATGGTGAATTCCGGTCAATTGCATCGCATTATCCTTTAGGTCACTTGCCGTGGAAAATCGGCATGACCACTTTGGCCTTGTTGCGGATCATGTAGGATGCAACCTGAAGACTCGCCAGCCGAACCATTGCCGCCTGTTTCGAGGAAATGATCATGACCGGGCACCTCATAGTCTCCGACGAAGATGCAACGCGCGTGATCACGCTGCGGCGGCCCGAAAAGAAGAACGCCATCACGCAAGAGATGTATCGCGCCATGAGCGAGGCGATCGACACCGCGCAAAACAACCCGGATATCCGCTGCCTCATCATCACCGGCGGCTCCGGCGTGTTCACGGCCGGTAACGATCTCGAGGACTTTCTGAAGGACGGCACCTCCAACACCGACACGCCGCGCGCATCGAACGCCACCAAGCTGCTTTATTCGCTGGCGCACAATGTGAAGCCGATCATCGCTGCGGTCGACGGCATCGCGATCGGCATCGGCACCACCATGCTGTTCCATTGCGACTATGTGCTGGCCAGCAAGACGGCGACATTCTCGACGCCGTTCATTCATCTCGGCCTGGTGCCGGAAGGCGCTTCCAGCCTGCTAATGCCGCGCACCATGGGACACCAGCGCGCCTTCGCCGCATTAGTGATGGGCCGTACCGTCAATGCTGACGATGCGCGCGAGGCCGGCTTCGTCAACACCGTCGTGGCGCCCGGCCATACCGAGGCCGAGGCGCGCAAGGTGGCGCGCGAAATCTGCGCCTTGCCGGCTGAAGCGGTCGCGATCTCGCGAAAACTCCTGAAACTGCCGCCCGAGGATTTGACCCGCAGGATCGATCAGGAGAGCCATTTGTTCGGCGAACGAATGCGCTCCAAGGAAGCGGTCGCCGCCTTCAAGGCGTTCTTCGCGCGCAAAAAGGCGTAACGTTGAAGTTCGCGTTCGCCGCTGTGCTGATATGTCTGGCGTCGAGCGCCGCCGCGGAAACCGCAGCTTCGGTCGAGCTGCGAATTCTCGCGATCAACGATTTTCACGGCAACCTGCGGCCGCCGCCGGGCGGCATCAGGATTTCCGACCCCGACGACAAGACCAGGAAGGTCACCGTGCCGGCGGGCGGCGCCGAGCACATGGCAACCCTGGTCCGGCAACTGCGCGCCGGAGCCAAGAACACCATCTTCGTCGCGGCGGGCGACCTGATCGGCGCCAGCCCGTTTCTGTCCGCGATGTTTCACGATGAGCCGACCATCGAATCGCTGTCGATGATGGGACTCGAGGTCGCCGCCGTCGGCAACCACGAATTCGACGAGGGCAAGGATGAACTGCTGCGGATGCAGAACGGCGGTTGTCATCCCATTGATAAATGCCAGGGGCCGCATCCGTTTGCCGGGGCCAAATTTCGCTATCTCGCCGCCTCCACCATCGAAAACAGCACCGGCAAGACCGTATTTCCGGCCTACGAGATCAAGCAGTTCGACGGCATTCCCGTGGCCTTTATCGGCCTGACGCTGAAAGGCACGCCCAACCTCGTCTCGCCGCCCGGCGTCGCCGGGCTGGAGTTCAGGGACGAAGCCGAGACGGTGAACGCGCAGGCAGCCGAACTGCAGGCGCGCGGCGTCGAGGCCATCGTCGTGCTGATTCACGAAGGCGGCTTTCCGGCCGGCGATTACAATGAGTGTCCGGGCATTTCCGGGCCCATTGTCGAACTCGTCAGGAAGTTCGACAAGGCCGTCGACGTGGTGGTCAGCGGTCACACCCATCAGGCCTATATTTGCGGGATCGACGGGCGGCTCGTCACGTCCGGCGACAAATACGGCACCATCGTCACGGCGATCGACCTCAAGCTCGATCCGGTGACGCGCGACGTCGTCAGCGCCAGGGCCGACAATGTCATCGTCCGCGCCGCGGCCAAAGACCCCGAGCAGACCAGGCTCATCGACGAATACGACAAGCTGGCGGGACCGATCGCCAATCGCATCGCCGGCTCGGTCACCGCTTCGCTCTCGCGCTTGCCCAATGATGCCGGCGAGAGCGTGCTCGGCGACCTCATCGCCGACGCGCAGCTGGATGCGACCCGCGCGGATGATAACGGCGGGGCGGCCATCGCATTCACCAATCCCGGCGGTATCAGGAACGACATATCCGGGGGGCCGGGCGGCGCAGTCAGTTATGCCGAGGTGTTCGCGAGCCAGCCGTTCCGCAACCAGCTGGTGACGCTGACGCTCACAGGTGCGCAGCTCAAGAACATGCTCGAGCAGCAATGGCTCGATCCCGCACGCCCGCGAATTCTGCAGGTCTCCAAGGGATTCAGCTATGCCTGGGATAATGCAAAGCCGTTCGGCCAGCGCGTGATCGCCGATCGCATGTCGCTGAATGGCCGGCGCATCGATCCCGCGGCGGCCTATCGTGTCACCGTCAACAATTTCCTGTTCGTCGGCGGCGACGGCTTTACCGTGTTGAAGGACGGCGCCGCGCCGCGCTTCGGGATCTACGATGTCGACGCCCTGCATGCCTATTTCCAGGCGAACAGTCCTATCTCTCCGGGCACACCCGATCGCATTGCCCGCGCGAATTGACCTTAAGGCCCACCCGTGCTTTCAACGGCCGTCCTTTCGGAACACGCGGCAAACCATTAGGTTATTTGCTCTTTCGTAACAGCGCATTCGCGCCGGATTCCTTGCATGACCACGCTTTTGCTGACGCATCGGGCGAGCCTCGATCACTTGACCCCGCCGGGGCATCCCGAACGGCCCGACCGGATTCGCGCGGTTGATCAAGTCTTGAGTGAAAGTCGTTTCGACAAGCTCGTTCGGCAGGAGGCTCCCGAAGGCACGCTCGACCAGGTGACGCTGTGTCACGACGAGCATTACGTCGAAGAACTCCGCCGAATCGCGCCAGACAAGGGCCTCATCTATCTCGACGGCGACACCTCGATGTCGCCGGGGACGTGGGAAACGGTGATGCGTACCGTCGGCGGCGCGGTTGCAGCCACCGATGCCGTGATGTCGGGCGCGGCTGACAATGCCTTTCTCGCAATGCGTCCGCCCGGCCACCACGCCGAAACCAGCAAGCCGATGGGCTTTTGTTTTTTCGACCATGCCGCGATCGCGGCGCGCCACGCCCAGCGCAAATACGGCATCGCCCGCGCCGCCGTGGTGGATTTCGACGTGCATCATGGCAACGGCACCCAGGATATTTTCTGGGCGGATCCGACCATGATGTACTGCTCCACCCACCAGATGCCGCTGTTTCCAGGCACCGGCGCCAGCGGCGAGCGCGGCGAGCACGACACTATCGTCAACGCCCCCTTGGCGCCGAACGATGGCGCAGCCAAATTCCGCGCCGCCTTTGAGAACGTCATCCTGCCGCAACTGACGAAATTCGCCCCGGAGCTGATCGTCATCTCCGCCGGCTTCGACGCCCATCGCCGCGATCCGCTGGCGAACATCAATCTCGATGCGGAAGATTTCGGCTGGGTGACGCGCAAGCTGATGGATGCCGCCGCCTCAAGCGCGGGCGGTCGCGTGGTGTCGGTGCTCGAAGGCGGCTACGATCTGCAAGGCCTGAAAGAGTCGGTCGCGGCCCACGTCACCGCATTGATGGGCGCGTGAATTCCCGCCACAATGCGCCCGCAAAAATATCTTTGAGTGGCGCCGCTAAGGGTGCATCCGGGACACGCAATATGGCCGAAAACACCGCTGTGGACGTGAAGACGCTGAGTTTCGAGCGCGCCATCGAAGAGCTGGAGTCGATCGTCAAACGTCTTGAGGACGGCAAGGTGCCGCTGGAAGAATCGGTGACGATTTACGAGCGCGGCGAAGCGCTCAAGCGCCATTGCGAGGAATTGCTGCGGCAGGCCGAGGCGCGGGTCGACAAGATCACCACCGATGCCGACGGCCGGGTGACCGGCACCGAGCCGCTCGACGTACAATGAGGGAATGCAGGTAATTGTAGCCCGGGTGAAGCGCAGCCAACCCGGGACCGCTATCCCGGATTTCGCGGAGTTTATCTCGGGCGCGCATGCGCGACCCGTTGGCTCCATCCGGGCTACAGGCCGGCTGGCCATCCCGAATTAGCTCTTGGCGCGTTCCACGGCCTGCTATAGTCCGCTGGTCAGTCCGGGGAAGTAGCGTGCGCGTTCAGCACCGCCATATCATCTATGTGCAGGGATACGATCCGCGCGGCCTCGCGCAGTATTACCGCATGTTTCGAACCGAACTGCGGAAGTTCGGCAGGTTGTACCCGCTCGCCGCAACCATCACCCGGCCGCAGAGCGCGCCTGACGGCGAGACCGCGTCCTGGACCATCGAGACCAAAGGCGAGGACTGGGAGACCCGCACGCACTACGATTTCCTCCGAACCGAAGACTTCATCCAGAACGACCTCGCCTGGCCGATCTGGCGCACGGTTTTCCATGCGGTGGTCATCTACTGGCGCCTGGTGTTCGGCGGCACGATCGCCCGATTCTGGAAGGCGAACTGGCGGTTTGCCACGTTTATCACCTATCCGCACTTCCTGTTGTTCATCGAAGCGCTGGGCTCGCTTGGTGTCGCCTTTGCATTCGGATGGGGGCTGGAGGCGTTGGGCATTCCCCCCTTTCTCAGCATCGCCGCATCCGCGGCGCTGTTCGTCGCGGTGCTCGGCACGGCGCTGAAATATACCGAAAACCTGACCTATCTGCTTTATCTGCTGTCCGACACGATCTGGACCTGGGAATTCTCCCATCGCCAGCGGCCGGAATGGGACCAGCGTATCGACCGCTTCGCGCAGCATCTCGTCAACGTCGCTAAGACCAGCGACGCCGAGGAGATCGTGATCGTCGGCCACAGTTCGGGATCGTTTCTGGGCGTAGAGATGCTCGCGCGCGCGTTAAAACTCGATCCCGAGCTCGGACGGCACGGCCCGCGCATCGTGCTGCTGACCATCGGCGGCAACTTCCCGATCGTCGGCTTTCATGCCGCCTCGCGCGATTTCCGCGACCATCTGCGCCAACTAGCGGTCGAGCCCTCGGTCGACTGGATCGACTGTCAGTCGCGCAAGGACGTGATGAATTTCTATCCGTTCGATCCGGTAGCCGGCCACGGCATCGATGTCGGCGCCGCCAGGCGCAATCCCACCATCGTCCCGGTCCGGTTCCGCGAAATCATCAAACCCGAGCACTACAACCGCTTTCGCTGGAAGTTCTTTCGGGTCCATTTTCAGTTCGTGATGGCCAACGAACGCCCCCACGCCTACGATTTTTTCATGATCGTTTGCGGTCCGGTTCCTTTGAAGGAACGTATGGCTAACCAGCAGGCCGCGCTGGACATTGCCGCTGGCGATGCCGGGGCGCGTGAAATGGCCTGGAACCGGCTCGAAAACACTCCAAATGACAGCCCAACGGCCCCCCAGACCGGCAGAATGGAACCGACTGCCGCCCGGGGTGGTTAAAAAAGGGTCGTACCGCCCGCTCGCCGGGCTAGCACCGACGCCTCACCGGTTGGCTTTGGGGGCTGCTTTGGTGTAAAGGGTTAGGGATGTGGGCTGACGACGGAGCTCTTTCGCCGATTGTTTCGACGGCGGTAAGCGCTTCAATTAACTATCGAAAACGCTTCTTGCCGGATGGCGCCGCGACAAGTGATATGTGTCACCATTATCAATCGGAGCGCACTCTAGGCTTCAACATCAAAGTCTCCTTGCTCAGGAGGCTATCGGGCAACCCGGCTTCGCTGCGCTGACAAGCGCGCCGTCTCCCCTTCGAGCGCCCGTCCCGACATAAAAAATTGGAATATCGCCGTGACCGAATTTAGTAAAACGCCGCTTCTCGACACCATCCGGACGCCGGAAGATCTGCGCCGGCTCAAGGTGGACCAGGTCCGGCAAGTCGCCGACGAACTCCGCCAGGAAACCATCGATGCCGTCTCCGTCACCGGCGGGCATTTCGGCGCCGGCCTCGGCGTCGTCGAATTGACCACCGCACTGCATTACATCTTCGATACGCCGCGCGACCGGCTGATCTGGGACGTCGGCCACCAGGCCTACCCGCACAAGATCCTCACAGCCCGCCGCGACCGCATCCGTACCCTGCGCACCGGGGGTGGACTGTCCGGTTTCACCAAGCGCACCGAGAGCGACTACGACCCGTTCGGCGCCGCCCACTCCTCGACCTCGATCTCCGCCGCGCTGGGCATGGCGGTGGCGCGCGACCTTTCCGGCGGAAAGAACAACGTCATCGCCGTGATCGGCGACGGCGCGATGTCCGCCGGCATGGCCTATGAGGCCATGAACAACGCCGGCGCGATGAATTCCCGACTGATCGTCATTCTCAACGACAATGACATGTCGATCGCGCCGCCGGTCGGCGCGATGTCGGCGTACCTGTCGCGGCTCTACTCCGGCAAGACCTACCGCTCGCTGCGCGAGGCCGGCAAGCAGCTCGGCAAGCATCTGCCCAAGCTGATCGCGGACCGCGCCGGCCGCGTCGAGGAATACTCCCGTGGCTTCATGGTCGGCGGCGGCACGCTGTTCGAGGAACTCGGCTTCTATTACGTCGGCCCGATCGATGGCCACAATCTGGACCATCTGCTGCCGGTGTTGAAGAACGTCCGCGACATGGAGACCGGGCCGATCCTGGTCCATGTCGTCACGCAAAAGGGCAAAGGCTACGGTCCCGCCGAAGCCGCCGCCGACAAGTTTCACGCCGTGGTCAAGTTCGACGTCGCCACCGGTGCGCAGTCGAAATCCAAGCCCAACGCGCCTTCCTATCAGAACGTGTTCGGTGCAGCGCTCGTCAAGGAAGCGCAGAAGGACGACAAGATCATCGGCATCACCGCGGCGATGCCGTCGGGCACCGGGATCGATATTTTCGCAAAGTCCTTTCCCGAGCGCACCTTCGACGTCGGCATCGCCGAACAGCACGCGGTGACCTTCGCCGCGGGTCTTGCGACCGAAGGTTTCAAGCCGTTCTGCGCCATCTATTCGACCTTCCTGCAGCGCGGCTACGACCAGATCGTCCACGACGTGGCGATCCAGGGCCTGCCGGTGCGCTTCGCTATCGACCGCGCCGGCCTGGTCGGCGCCGACGGCGCCACCCACGCCGGATCGTTCGACAACGCCTATCTCGGCTGCCTGCCCGGCTTCGTCATCATGGCAGCGTCGGATGAGGCTGAACTGGTGCACATGGTGGCGACGCAGGTCGCGATCAACGACCGCCCCAGCGCGCTGCGCTATCCCCGCGGCGAAGGCCGCGGCGTCGAGATGCCGGAATTCGGCGTTCCCCTTGAGATCGGCAAGGGCCGCATCATCCGAGAGGGCAACAAGGTGGCGCTGTTGTCGTTCGGCACCCGTCTTGGCGAATGCGAGAAGGCCGCCGATGAACTGGCCGCGCACGGTCTTTCCACCACCATCGCCGACGCCCGCTTCATGAAGCCGCTCGATCTGGATCTGGTGCTCAAGCTGGCGCGCGAGCACGACATCCTGATCACCATCGAGGAAGGCGCGATCGGCGGCTTCGGATCGCATGTGATGCAGACGCTGGCCGAGCACGGCATGCTGGACAACGGCCTGCGGGTGCGATCGATGGTGCTGCCCGACGTGTTCCTCGACCACGACTCGCCGAACGCGATGTACGCCCGCGCCGGCCTCGATGCCAAGGGGATCGTCAAAAAAGTGTTCGAAACCTTGGGTAAGGATTTCAAGGCCGAAACCGTAAAGCTGGCCTGAGGCATCGCGGACTGCGATTGCGTCCGTCGTTGCGAAGAGCACTGGCGACGAAGCAATCCAGTGTTTGACTGACCGGCTGGATGCTCGCGGAGCCTGTCATCGGGCGCATTCGCGCGACCTGTTGGCGCCGACCGTCGGCTCGCAATGACGACGAAACATGACGAAGATTTATCTCGCCGGCCCCGATGTATTCCTGCCGAAGCCGCTCGAGATGAGCCGGCAAAGGAAAGATATTTGCACGCAATACGGCCTTACCGGGTTATTTCCGCTGGACAACGAGGTCGACCTCAAGGCCAAGGACGCCTCGCTAAAAATCTTCCACAGCAACGAGACCCTGATGAAAGAGGCGGATGCCATCATCGCCAATTTGACGCCGTTTCGCGGGCCAAGCGCGGATGCCGGAACGGTCTATGAACTGGGATACATGGCGGGCCGCGGAAAACTCTGTCTCGGATATTCCAACGATCCTTCGCTCTACGCCGAACGGGTTGCAAGATCCATTGACGTAAGGAACAACGGCCACCACCTGATCGACGCCTCCGATCTAACCGTTGAAAATTTCGGCCTTGCCGACAACCTGATGATCGTTCAGGGGCTCGAGCTGTATGGCTGTCCGCTGATCGTTCCGCGAACGGCGCCTGCGGACATCTGGCACGATCTCACCTCGTTCGAGGCATGCGTGCGTTTGGCTGCGGCGCGGCTGACCCCTCCTGCATCGGGTTGATCTTGTCAAAATCCCCCCTTCGCAAGCGCGCCGACCTGCTGCTGTTCGAGCGCGGCCTGTTCGAAAGCCGCGCCCGCGCGCAGGCCGCGATCGACGCGGGCCTCGTCACCGCCGATGACAAGCCGGTCCTGAAATCCTCCGAGGCCATTGCGGTCGATGCAATGCTGCAGGCGCAACCGGCGCACCCCTTCGTGTCGCGCGGCGGCGTCAAGCTGTCGGGCGCGCTGGAGCAGTATCCGATCGAAATCGAGAACCACGTCTGCCTCGACGTCGGCGCATCCACCGGCGGTTTTACCGAGGTGCTGCTCGCCAATGGGGCCAGCCTGGTATTTGCCATCGATGTCGGGCATGGCCAGTTGCATCCTTCACTGCACGGACACCCGAAAATCGTCTCGATGGAGCAAACCGATATTCGCCAGTTCGAGGGCAAGCGGCTGCCGATGCGGCCGGATGTCGTCGTCATCGATGTCAGCTTCATTTCGTTGAAGGCCGTGCTGCCGGTGGCGCTGTCGCTGGCGGCGGCGCCGATGCATCTGCTGGCGCTGATCAAGCCGCAATTCGAGGCGCCGCGAAAACGTTCCAAAGGCGGCATCATCCGCAACGCGATGGTTCATCAGCAGATCTGCGACGATATCGCGGCGTTCGCGGCTTCGCTCGGATGCGCCGACATCCAGGTGTTTCCGTCCTCGATCAAAGGCGGTGATGGCAACATCGAATTCTTCCTCGGCGCACGCCGTGGCTGAACGCCTTGTCATCGATCATGTCGGCCATCGCGGCGATGGTGTTGCCTTCTCGGGTGGGCACACCGTGTTCGTGCCATACACGCTGTCAGGCGAAACCGTGCAAGCCGGTCCCGCCGATCATCCCGATCGCAGGCTTCTGCTGCGCCTGGAAAACGCCAGCCCGGAGCGAATCGCGCCGTTCTGCCGGTATTTCGGCGCGTGCGGCGGCTGCGCCATCCAGCACTGGCGGGCGGACGCTTATCAGGGGTGGAAACGCCAGATCGTGTTCGATACGCTCGCCCACGCGCGGATCGAGTGCCCGGTCGATGACCTGATCGATGCCCAGGGCGCCGGACGCCGCCGCATCACCGGGCATGCGCGCCGCAGCGGTGACGGCGAATTGCGCGTCGGTTTCGCCGCCGCCGGCAGCCACGCCATCGTCGCCATCGACGATTGCCCGATCCTCGATCCTGATTTGCATGGCGCGCTTGATGCCGCGCGTGCGCTGGCCGAGATCCTGAAGCCCACGACAAAGCCGCTGGATATCCAGGTTACCGCAACCCTCGGCGGGCTCGATGTCGATGTGCGCGGTTCGGGGCCGCTGCCGCCTGCCCTGATCGCCACATTGTCACGCGTCGCCGAACAGCATCGGCTGGCGCGGCTGACGCGCCACGGCGAACTGGTGCTGATGCGGACGCCGCCGGTCGTGAGCATCGGCACCGCGCAGGTAACGCTGCCGCCGGGCGCGTTCCTGCAGGCGACGGCCGCGGGCGAGGAAGCGCTGGGCGCATTGGTGCTCAAACACTGCAAGGGCGCAAAACACATCGCCGACCTGTTTTGCGGGGTCGGGCCGTTCGCGTTGCGGCTCGCAGCGCGCGCCCGCGTCGCGGCTTTCGATAGCGACGCGGGCGCCGTGGCGGCACTGCAGAAAGCGGCCATGGCGACCTCGGGACTGAAGCCGGTCAAGGCCGAGGTGCGCGACCTGTTCCGGCGTCCGCTGCTGCCGCGGGAGTTGCGCGATCTCGACGCCGCGGTGTTCGACCCGCCGCGGCAGGGCGCGCAGGCCCAGGTTCAGCAACTCGCGGCCAGCAAAATACCCGTCATTGTCGCGGTATCATGCAACGCCGCAACGTTTGCACGCGACGCCCGCATCCTGATCGATGGCGGCTACCGCATCGAGAGCCTGACGCCGGTCGATCAGTTCCGCCACACGCCGCACGTGGAGTTGGTAGCGCGATTTGTTAGGGGCCGGTGAACCTGCCCTCATTCGTGATGACAAATCCTGAGAGACCAACACGCGGGAGGCCTTCATGGAAGTCGACAACGATCGCCTGAGTTCATTCATGGGCAAGATGCTGGGAGATTTCGGCGCCGCCGCCAACGCGGCGCTGATCAAGGTCGGCGACCGCCTCGGCCTCTACAAGGTGCTCGCCGCTGAGGGACCGATGACCTCGCAGCAGCTTGCGGCCGCGAGCGGCACTTCCGAACGCTGCGTGCGCGAGTGGCTGTCGGCGCAGGCAGCCAGCGGCTACGTCGAATACGAGCCGGTATCCGGCAAGTTCTCGATGCTCCCCGAGCAGGCGATGGTGTTCGCCGACGAGGACAGCCCCTATTTCATGGGCGCGGTCGGCGACATGATGTCGGCCTTCCTGCTGGACGAGCCGAAAATCTCGGACGCGTTCAGGACCGGCAGGGGCGTCAACTGGAATGATCGCGCCGAATGCCTGTTCTGCGGTACCGCGCGCTTCTTCCGCACCACCTACAAGCACCAGCTGGTGCAGGAGTGGCTGCCGGCGCTCGACGGCGTCGTCGACAAGCTGACGCGCGGAGCCAAGGTCGCGGATATCGGCTGTGGCCACGGCATCTCCACGATTCTGATGGCCAAGGCGTTTCCCGATTCGCGGTTCTTCGGTTTCGACGCCCATCCGGGATCGATCGACACGGCGCGCGGGTCGGCGATGCGCGAAGGCCTGAGCGAGCGGGTATCGTTCGCGGTCGCAACCGCGAAAACGGTGCCTGCCCACGGCTACGATCTCGTCTGCTTCTTCGACTGCCTGCACGACATGGGCGATCCGGTCGGGGCGCTCCGGCACGTAAGCGAGACCATGGCCGGCGACGGCACCTGCATGCTGGTCGAGCCGTTCGCCGACGACCTGCTCGAAAACAACTTCACGCCGGTGGGACGCCTGTTCTATGCAGCATCGACCATGGTCTGCACCCCGGCCTCGATGGCGCAGGAGGTTGGCCTTGCGCTCGGCGCGCAGGCCGGCGAAGCACGCCTGCGCGAGGTGGCCGGGCAAGGCGGTTTTTCGCGATTCCGCCGCGCCACGGAGACGCCGTTCAATCTGGTGCTGGAGGCGAGGAAGTAACCGTATCGTGTCCCGGACGCGATGCGGCATTCTTCATGCCGCTTCGCAGAGCCGGGACCGTTACGAACGCCGCCGCTCTGTTATGGGCCCCGGCTCTGCAGCGCACCACGCCGCAAAGGGCGGCGCGCTGCGCTGCGTCCGGGGCACATTGCAGCCTGACCTACCTTCCCCAGCGGTCCTGCCAGATTTTCTCGCCGATCATGCAATTCACCCGCGGCGCTTTCTCGGCGACCGGGATGACGCGGCGCTCCGGCGTGCGGCCGGCGACTTCGAGCACCAGCTTGGTACGAATCGCTTCCTTGAATTTTTCGCGGTCCTTGATCGTCACAACAAAGGCGCCCGGCCCGCCGATCACGCAGTCCTCGTAATAGAAATCCAGATTGTCGATATCCATGGTCGAATAGGATGGCTCCTTGACCATGATCGGCAGGCCGTTGATGGTGACGCCCTTCTCGACCGCGGCGTCGCGCGCGCCGATGACGGGCGCGCCGTTGTTGTTGGGGCCGTCACCGG
>NZ_DASYMN010000284.1:0-2046 GCF_036009065.1 Bradyrhizobium sp.
TCCCGCCGGTTCAGCTCGCGCTGCAGATCGAGGCCGGACATTCCGGGCATCGCGATATCGAGCACCAGGCACTCCGCCCGCCTGACTTCGTCCGCTTCCAGGAATTCTTCCGCCGACGAGAAACCATGGTAATTGCTCACCCCCTCCGTGGCGCTGGTTTCGCAGCGATAGCGTGAAGTGGCTTTTTCCGTGGCAGATTTTGGTTGACGTGGTCATCGCGGCATGATTCATCGATGCGATGAATCGGGAAGTGCTCGTCAAACTGACGAAAGAGGAGTTGATCGATCTGGCGCTGACGCAAGCCAAGCAGATCGAGGTGCTGACGGTGCGCGTTGCGGAGCTTGAGGCGAAGCTGGGCCTTCCGCCGAAGACGCCGGACAATTCCAGTAAGCCGCCCTCGCAAGGTCAGAAGGCCAACGGCGACGGGATGAGGCGGAGCAAGAACAAGGCCCATCCGGGCGCGCATCGACCGCTGCATGCGAACCCGACGCGCAAACGGGACGTGGCGGCCGAGCACTGCCAACATTGCCGCGCCGACGTATCGGGGATGCCGCAGATGCCGGTCCAGTGCTACGACCGGATTGAGATCCCGGAGATCAAGCCGGACGTCACGCGGGTCACCTTGCTGGGCGGTGTGTGTCCCTGCTGCGCCAAGGCGTTCAAGGCCGCGCCGCCGGCCGGATTGGAGCCGGGCTCGCCGTTCGGGCCGAACCTGCGGTCCTTCATGATCTATCTGCGCTTCACCCATGCGATCTCCTTCGAGCGGCTGGCGGCGCTGGCGAGCGATCTTCTGGGCCTTTCGATCAGCGAAGGGGCGCTGGTCAACATCATGGCGGCCGGACGGGACGCCTTCGCGCGGCAGAGAAATCTGATCCGCGAGCGCTTGCTCTGCGGCACCATCCTGCAATCGGATGAGACCAGCTTCCGGGTCGGCAAGAAAAACTGGTGGTGCTGGGTCTTCCATCATGCCGACAGCGCCTGCTTCGTCATTCGGCCGAGCCGCGGCAAGGACGTGGTCGAGGAGTTCCTCGGTGAGATCCGCCCCGAGATCTGGGTCTCCGACCGGCTCAAGGCGCAGATCGGCTGGGCCACCCTGGCGCATCAATTCTGTCTTCCCCACCTGATCCGCGAGACCCAGTTCGCCCTGGATGCCGGCGATACCGTCTTCGCCCCGGTTCTGCTCGCCCTCCTGAAGCGGGCCTGTGCCATCGGCCGCCGTCGCGACACCCTCAAAGATTCGACCTTGAAGAAATATCTCGCCACCCTCGAGAGCCGGCTCACGAAGCTGCTGCTTCTGGAGCCGAGCCACCCCGAAGGCCGGAAGCTTCAGCGCACAATCAAAGGGATCCGCGGAAATCTCTTCGTCTTCCTGGAAAATCGGCAAGTTCCGGCGAGCAACAACGGCTCCGAGCGTGCTCTGCGGCCGTGCACGACCCTGCGAAAGGTCATCAACTGCTTCCGATCGCAGTGGGGTGCCACGCTCTACGCCGATGTTCGATCCGTGATCGAAACGGCCCGACGGCGGACGATCCCCATCCTGCAGGCGATCCGCATGACCCTGGAAGGACGGGCTCTGGCGGCGGGTCTTTAGCCCGCTTGCCCTCTGGGCCGACGGCACGCAAAAAGTTGATTGCGGGGGGCCAGCGGGCTATCAGGAACTGCTGGCCATCCTGGCCGACCCTACTCATCCCGAACACACCCAATGGGCTGAGTGGATCAGCGGCGACTTCGATCCCGAGGCGTTTGCCGTCGAAGCCGCCGACGCCGCGGTTGCTGCCCGGTTCAGCCAAAAATAGCCGAACGCCCGTCTCCACGTCCCACCAGCCTCAATGTTCCTACCTCACAGCGTGAGCAATTACCATACATCGGAGAGGGGTAGAGGGAACGTTGCGTTGGCGTCGCCCTACTCGATCGCCTTCACGATCTCCTCGCACATCTTCTTGGCGTCGCCGAACAGCATCATCGTGTTCGGGCGGAAGAACAGCTCGTTCTCGACGCCGGCGTAGCCCGACGCCATCGAGCGCTTCACGAACAGCACGGTCTTGG
>NZ_DASYMN010000285.1:0-2967 GCF_036009065.1 Bradyrhizobium sp.
CAGCACCTGGCCCAGCGAACCGTCGATGGTGATGACATCGCCGGTCTTGAAGATGCGCTTGCCGATGCTCATGGTGCCGCGGCCGTAATCGACGCGGATGGTGCCGCAGCCGGAAACGCAGGGCTTGCCCATGCCGCGCGCGACCACGGCGGCGTGCGAGGTCATGCCGCCGCGCGTGGTCAAAATGCCTTCGGCGGCGTGCATGCCGTGGATGTCTTCCGGGCTGGTTTCGATCCGCACCAGGATGACCTTGCGGCCATCGGCCTGCAGTTTTGTGGCTTCATCGGAGGAGAACACGATTTCGCCGGAGGCGGCACCAGGCGATGCCGGCAGGCCGGTTGCGATGACGTCGCGCTTGGCGGAGGGATCGATGGTCGGATGCAGCAACTGGTCCAGCGACGCCGGATC
Organism: Bradyrhizobium sp.; assembly: GCF_036009065.1. GTDB lineage: Bacteria > Pseudomonadota > Alphaproteobacteria > Rhizobiales > Xanthobacteraceae > Bradyrhizobium. Next base: position 409 of record NZ_DASYMN010000285.1, read on the forward strand.
GATCCGCGACACCGCATCGTTCTTCGAGATCAGGCCTTCATTGGCCAGTTCGACCGCGATCCGCAATGCGGCCTTGGCGGTGCGCTTGCCGCTGCGGGTCTGCAGCATCCAGAGCTTGCCGTCCTCGACGGTGAACTCCATGTCCTGCATGTCGCGGTAATGTTTTTCGAGCTGCGTGTAGATTCGCGTCAGCTCCTTGAACGCTTCCGGCATTGCCGTTTCCATCGACGGCTTGTCGGAGCCGGAATCGGCGCGCGCATGTTCGGTGATGTCCTGCGGGGTGCGGATGCCGGCGACCACGTCCTCGCCCTGGGCGTTGATCAGGAATTCGCCGTACAGCTTGCTCTCGCCGGTCGATGGGTTGCGGGTGAAGGCGACGCCGGTCGCCGAGGTTTCGCCCATGTTGCCGAACACCATCGCCTGCACATTGACGGCGGTGCCCCAGGATTCCGGAATGTCGTGCAGCCGGCGGTAGGTCACCGCGCGCGCATTCATCCAGGATGAAAACACCGCCCCGATCGCGCCCCATAATTGCTCATGCGGATCTTGCGGAAAATCCTTGCCGGTTTCGCGCGCCACCGCGTCCTTGTAGCGGCCGACCAGATCGACCCAGTCGTCGCCGGTAAGGTCGGTGTCGAGCGTGTAGCCCTGGCTGTCCTTGAAGGTGTCGAGGATGTCCTCGAAATGATGATGCTCGAAGCCGAGCACCACGTCCGAATACATGGTGATGAAGCGGCGATAGCTGTCATAGGCAAAGCGGCGGTCGCCCGACATCGCGGCCAGCGCTTCGACCGTGGTGTCGTTGAGGCCGAGATTGAGCACGGTGTCCATCATGCCCGGCATCGAGGCGCGCCCGCCGGAGCGCACCGACACCAGCAGCGGATTCTTCGGATCGCCAAAGCCCTTGCCGGCGATCTTGCCGATCTGGTCCAGCGCTTTTTCGACCTGCGCCTTCAATTCCTTCGGATAGGATTTGTCGTGCGCGTAAAAGTAAGTGCAGACCGAGGTCGGAATCGTAAACCCGGGCGGCACCGGCAGGCCGAGATTGGCCATCTCGGCGAGGTTGGCGCCCTTGCCGCCGAGCAGGTCGCGCATGCTGGCCTCGCCTTCGGCCTTGCCGTCGCCGAAGGTGAAAACCCATTTGCCGGATTTCGCAGAGTCCGTTGCGGCCGGTTTCGGCGCGATCTTGGCCGGGCTTTTCGGCAGCGCCTTGCGCGCGCTGGCCCGCGGCGCTGATGGCTTTGATTTCGCTGCAACTTTTTTCGTCTTCGATGCGGCTTTGGCCATGGCTACAGATCATCCGCGAGAGGGGTGGGTTGGCGCGCCTTACACCACGTTTTGCGGGTTCCATGCAAGGCGCGGAACCTGGGTTTGAGCGCTACATCTTCAGCATCTTGAACAGGCCGAGGCCCGCCAGACCGACAAAAATCAAATAGATCGCAACCACGAGATTGAGGAAACGCGGCATGATCAAAATCAGGATACCTGCAATCAGGGCGACGATCGGCTGAATGTGGGCTGCGGTGATGACCATTTTGGAATTTCTCCTGGCGATGTCGGGAAAACTCGAATCGAGGCGGAGATTCTATCCGCTGTGGCGGTTCCGGAATAGCAGACGCTTTTAGCATCAACGGGTTCCAGGAGCGGATGCATAGCTGCCAGAAATTGCAGCACACCATCGCAGATTTGCGGGGAACGATGCCCCAGCGCATGAATTAGGAGGGATTGCGCACCGGCGTGAGCGAAACCGCGCCGTGCGATCCATCGCGAAGGAGAAAAGCATGCGGAACAGAATTCTTGGCCTTGCCGCAATCGCAGCCGCCATCGGCGCGCCGCTCGCGGCGCAGGCGCAGAGCACGGTCGGCGTCGTCCGCGAGGGCGTGATCGTCGACGGTGGCGGCATTGCCGTGGCCCAGCGGCCGGCCTTCCGCGAATATGTCATCCGCGAACGCGTGCCGACCTACACCATTCCGGACCGCGTGATTGTCGGCGGCGTGCTGCCGGAAGCCGGCATTACCTATTATGACGTGCCGCAGACCTACGGTGCCACCACCTATCGCTACACCGTGGTGAACGGCCAGACCGTGCTGGTTGAACCGCGCACCCGTCGCGTCGTTCAGGTGATCGACTAGCCACTTGAACGACGACGCGCTCAGGCGCGCCGCAATCGCGACTGAGCGACAAGAGCCCCGCTCCGGTTTCCCCACCGGGCGGGGCTTTTTCATTTGTCGTCCCCGCGCAGGCAGCCCATAACCACCGTGATTATGATCTGGCAAATTCTCGCCACTCGTCATTGCCGGGCTTGACCCGGCAATCCATCCTCTTCGCAAGAGTCGTTTCGAAGAGTGATGGATACGCGGGTCAAGCCCGCGTATGACGCAGAGTATGTTGCGGCGTTCTCAAATTTCTGATTATAAAGATTCAAACAGCCAAGCGCTTGCGTTCCCGCGCCGCCGCGCGAGTTGGGCTTTTAGTTCTCTCCCCTCGACTTTGAGGGGAGACGGAGCGCCGAACGACGCGCCTTGGTAGTAACAAAAGCGCCTTTCGGACGCTCCGTCG
>NZ_DASYMN010000286.1:0-2044 GCF_036009065.1 Bradyrhizobium sp.
CGAACCGGTGGAAATCCCCGCGCGGGACCAACCGAGGGAGTCGGCCATCGGCTGCAGGAACACGCCGAACGACATCAGGCCGCCCATCCCGATGCATCCCACGACAATGCCGACGGCGACGATCACCCAGCCGTAAAACAGTTTCATCCTGGACTTCCCACAACCACGAGACCGGAGAGCCACTTGCAAAACTCCGACGCACTGATGTGCGAATTTTGATATGATCAGCAACCCCCAATAGAACATCGTCTCCTTTGTCCAGCTCGTATCTCCCGCACAAGGATTCACCGGGTTTTCCGACCGTTCAGGCAAGCTGGCGGTGTCCTCGCCCTGGGATGCAAGGGCAAGGTGCGGATGCAGCCTCGCACGCCGCCGCTAGATCACCAGACGCATCAATTGCAACGCGGTGAACGTGAGCACGCCGAACATCAGATGACACATCACCTTGGCTGGCCCGCGCACCTGAACGGTCCGGCCGCCGTGGTGGTCCTTTAGCCCGGCGTTGACACGTTCGGCCGTGCTTCTTTCCCCGTAGCGAACATCTTCGGCCATGCGATGCCCGACCAGACGCTGGCGTTTGGCCTCGTCTGCCCGTTCCTGCTTCAACCCCGGTGTCGCGCGCGGATTGATGGCGATGATCGGCACATGATTGAGCCCACAACTATGTTGTCTGATGACCGCATCATCGTAGGCGGCATCCATCAGATCATACAGGTTGGTGACCCGTGCGGCGGTCAGGGTGGCGAGCGGGATGGCAACCTGACTGTCGTGTACGGAGGCAGCTGTCAGCACGCAACTGATCGGAATGGCGCCATCCGCGCTGTCGATGTGCAGTTTGTAGCCAATCCAGGAGACAAGGTTTCCCTTGGCATTGTGCTTGGTGCCAACATCGCAGTGTTGCGGCAGATCTTCCAGCATCGCCGAGACTGTCATGGCCAGTTGGCGCTCGATCCGGCGCGGCGGCTCGCTGGGGTGTGTCTGGCCTTGGCAGGGACGGCCGCGCTTGCGTTTGGCTCGTGCGAGCGGCTGCGGCGGGTCTGGTTTCACCGGTTTCTCGCGTGCCTCGATCGCGGTGCTGTCGCGCGAGATATGTCCGACCAGACGGTCCGCGTGGGTTTGCTGGATCAGCGCTTCATGCAACCGCGATGGCAAGGCGCTGGCGGCGAAGTCAGCGAAGGCACGCGAGAATGTGGCTTCGCTCGGCACCTCACCTGCGCGTTGCCAGCCGCACAGGCGGCGCAGGGTCTTGTCGGCGCGCAGGATGTCGATCAGCACAGTGGTGGTGGGGAGGTTGAACACAGCCTTGGCGATGAAGGCCCGTGCCAGGGCCGCGCGTTGGCAAGAAGGGCGGCCGATAAGTCCGTGCCCGCTTGGCAGAAGGGTCTCGATCCGAAGCAGACCCAGCACGCTGACCAGCTGCTTGTGGTGCCCACTCAGTGGGCCGCCCATCGTATCGTCAAGCCAGGGCAGAAGTTCGCCTTGAAGGCGCAGCCAGTATGTGGATAGTGTGTCCTTCAGCGACATCGCCCGTATCCCGGATTGTCTTCGTTAATACCTAGTTATTTTACAACCGTATATACTACACGAAGGGGACGAGCGTCTCGCAGAATCCATAAGGAATGATATAGAAAATCACGCTGTCAGCGTATTTTTGCAAGTGGCTCGAAAGGCTCTGTCCGCGGCACATCGAGCGCGTGCAGGTCGCCCACTCGCGATGGGTGAACCTCCAACATCAGAATGACGGGCGTGTAGTCGAAGTGCCGGTATGAAAGGTCATACCCAAGCTTGATAAGCACGGCGTTTACCTCCTGTGAGTTTCTCCATTAAACAACGCGCTGCACCTCATCACCGATACGGACTGATGAGGACGCGAAGTACTATCCGGCACGGGCTGACTGTTTAAAGTGCGTTTGCTCAGCCGGGCGGCGCGTATAACCCCGCGTTTCCGGGGCGTCTACCCGAAAATGAGCAAAAGCCAGCATTCAGCCTCTTATTTTGGCATGGGAGAGATGCAAAGAGATCGGCCAGTCGACACCAGCGGAAG
>NZ_DASYMN010000287.1:0-41795 GCF_036009065.1 Bradyrhizobium sp.
TCGATCCGCGCGACGCTGCGCGTGACCTTTCGCGTCACGAAGGTTTCGCCGCGGATCGGACTCTCGTGATTGAACAGGATGCCGTTGGAGGCATACATGCCGTAGGCTTCGCGGTAATTGACGGTGATCCAATAGCCATAAAGCTTGGCTACGCCATAGGGCGAACGCGGATAGAAGGGCGTGGTTTCCTTCTGCGGGGTTTCCTGCACCAGACCGTAAAGCTCCGACGTCGACGCCTGATAGAACCGCGTCTCCTTCTCCATACCGAGAATCCGGATCGCCTCCAGCAACCTGAGCACGCCGAGCGCATCGGCATTGGCGGTATATTCAGGAGTCTCGAAGCTGACCGCGACATGGCTTTGCGCGGCGAGGTTGTAGATTTCGGTCGGACGGATCTGCTGCATCAATCGGATCAGGTTGGTCGAATCCGTCATGTCGCCGTAATGCAGCAGGAACGGCACATTGCCCGCGTGCGGGTCCTCGTAGAGGTGATCGACGCGCGCGGTATTGAACGAGGACGACCGGCGCTTGATGCCGTGCACCGTGTAGCCCATGCCGAGCAGATACTCCGCGAGATAGGCGCCGTCCTGTCCCGTGACGCCGGTGATCAGCGCCACGCGCCGTTTCGAGTCTTCGGCAACCATATTCGCTCCAACAACGCGCCCGGAACGGCCTGAAAGCAGCCGGACGCCGACAAACCGCCAACAATGCTCTGAACCAGCCCGCGGACACTCGGTCCCCATGGACGCAAGCCGGACCGCCCAAACCCTTATCATGGCATCCTTAATACAAGCAAATTGAGGCTAGGCACCCCCCGACTTGCGGGATATGGAGCCTTGGACCACAATCAAGCCACGCGAGGCGGACGATCGGCCGAGATTTTCAGTCACCCGGCGTCCGGCCCTCCAAGAAATGCCAATCCAGGGAGGAATGACATGCGTAAACTCATGATGGCTGCGGCCTTGACGCTGCCGATGTTCAGCGGCGCGGCGATGGCGCAGGAGACGGTCAAGATCGGTTACATCGATCCGCTGTCGGGCGGCGGCGCCAGTATTGGCGAAGTCGGCTTGAAAACCTTTCAGTTCATCGCCGATGAGCTCAACGCCAAGGGCGGCATTCAGGGCAAGAAGGTCGAGATCGTCGGGCTCGACAACAAGACCAATCCGCAGGAAAGCCTGATCCAGGCGCAGAAGGCCATCGACGCCGGCGTGCGCTACATCACGCAAGGCAACGGCTCCTCGGTCGCCGGCGCGCTGTCTGACTTCGTCACCAAGTACAACGAGCGCAATCCCGGCAAGGAAGTGCTGTACTTCAACTATGCCGCGGTCGACCCGGTTCTCACCAACGCGAAATGCAGCTTCTGGCATTTCCGCTGGGATGCGAATTCCGACATCAAGATGGAAGCGCTCACCAACTACATGAAGACCGTGCCGGCGATCAAGAACCTCTATTTGATCAATCAGGATTATTCGTTCGGTGAATCGGTCCGCACCACCGCCAAGGCGATGCTCGCCGCCAAGCGGCCGGACATCAAGATCGTCGGCGACGAACTGCATCCGCTGCTGAAGATCACCGACTTCGCGCCGTACATCGCCAAGATCAAGGCGTCGGGCGCCGACAGCGTGGTGACCGGCAACTGGGGCCAGGATTTTTCGCTGCTGCTGAAAGCCGCGGCTGACGCCGGGCTCAAGGTGAACTGGTACACCTATTATGCGGGCGGTACCGGCGGTCCGACGGCGATCAAGCAGGCCAACCTCAATCATCAGGTCTTTGCCATCGGCGAGGGTTTTCCGAATCTCGGCTATGCGCCGGCCGACGCTTTTGAAAAGGCGCTGCGGGCGAAATACGACTTCAGCCTGGTCTATCCGCGCGCCGTGAATGAGATGCGGATGTTTGCGGCTGCAGCGGACAAGGCCAAGTCGCTTGAGCCGGTGAAGGTCGCCGCCGCCCTCGAAGGTATGGTGTTCGACGTCTATGACGGCGGCAAAGGCACCATGCGCAAGGACGATCACCAGTTCTTCCAGCCGATGTACATCGCGTCGTTTGGCGACCGCACCGAGAAAGAGCCGTTCGACGAGGAGAAGACCGGCTGGGGCTGGAAAACGGTGGACAAGATCGAGGCCGACCAGACCGTGCTGCCGACCACCTGCAAGATGGACCGGCCGAACTAGAAGATAACGACAAACGACAAGCGTCATGTCCGGGCTTGTCCCGGGCATCCACGTCTTCCCGCGCTTGAGTTACGAAAGACGTGGATGGCCGGAACAAGCCCGGCCATGACGAACTCTAAAATCGTGCAATAGGCCCGGGACCACGATGCTTGAACTGATCGTTATCTCCACGCTCAACGGTGTGCTGTACGGCATGCTGCTGTTCTTGATGGCGAGCGGCCTTACCGTCATCTTCAGCATGCTCGGCGTGCTGAACTTCGCGCATGCGAGTTTTTATATGCTCGGCGCCTTCTTCGGATTTCAGATCGCCCGCTGGTTCGGGTTTTGGCCGGCGCTGTTGATCGCACCGCTATTGGCCGGCGCGATCGGCGCCGGCGTCGAACGCTTCGGCCTGCGCCGCGTGCACAAGAACGGCCATGTCGCCGAATTGCTGTTCACCTTCGGCCTCGCATTTGCAATCGAGGAAGTGGTGCAGATCATCTGGGGCAAGAGCCCGGTGGATTTCCGCGTGCCGCCGCTGCTGGACTTTCCGGCCTTCACGATCTTTTCCACCAACTATCCCGCCTACAAGATGTTCATGCTGCTGGTGTCGATCGCGATTTTCGCGGCATTGCTGATTACGCTGAAAAAGACCCGGATCGGCCTGATCGTGCAGGCGGCGCTGACGCATCCGCACATGGTCGGTCACCTCGGCCATAATGTCGGGCGCATTTTCATGCTGGTGTTCGGCGTCGGCACCGCGCTTGCCGCGGTCGCCGGCGTGATCGCCGGGCCCGCGCTGGTGACGCAGGCCAACATGGCCGGACTGCTTGGGCCTATTTTGTTCGTGGTGGTCGTGGTCGGCGGGCTGGGCTCGCTGCCCGGCGCCTTCGTCGCCTCGCTGCTGATCGGCCTGGTCCAGACCTTTGCGGTCTCGATGAACGGCTCGCTCGCCGGCGCGTTCGGTCCGCTCAGCCCCGCCTATGCGGCGACGTGGCTTTCCGACATCTGGGGCGTCACCGTCGCGCAAATCGCACCGATCATGCCTTACTTGCTGCTGGTGCTGATCCTGATCTTCCGCCCCATGGGCCTGCTCGGGACGCGCGACACATGAGCGAACTCACCTCCAGCGTTGCCCCTCCAGTTCGGGCCACCGCCGAAAAACTCAAATTCTATGGATTGTGGGTCGCAGCCGCGATCGCGCTGCTGCTGCTGCCGAAGATTTTCTCCTCCGGTGGATCGCTGACCACGTTCAGCCTGATCGGCATCTCCATCATCTTCTCGCTGTCCTACAATATCCTGCTCGGCCAGACCGGCATGCTGTCGTTCGGCCATGCGGTCTATTACGGCCTCGGCGGCTTCCTGGTGATCCACGCCATCAACATCATCGGCGCCAACAAGTGGCCGATTCCGCTGCCTTTGGTGCCGCTGATCGGCGGATTGACCGGGCTCGCCTTCGCGATGCTGCTGGGCTGGGTCTCGACTCAGCGCAGCGGCACTGCGTTTGCGATGATCTCGCTCGGCGTCGCCGAGCTGATCGCGTCCTCGGCGCTGATCCTGCGGACGTTCTTCGGCGGCGAGGCCGGCATCTCCGCCAATCGCACCAAGCTGCTGCGCGTATTCGACTGGAGCTTTGGGCCGCAGATCCAGATCTATTACCTGGTCGCGGCATGGACGCTGATCGCCGTGATCGCCATGTACGCGCTGACCCGCACGCCGCTCGGGCGGATGTGCAACGCGGTGCGCGACAATCCCGAGCGCGTGCAGTTCGTCGGCTACGATCCGCATGTCGTACGCTATCTCGCCTTCTGCTTCTCCGGGTTCTTTGCCGGCATTGCGGGCGCACTGGCCGCGATCAACTTCGAGATCGCCAATTCGGCCTATCTCGGCGCGGTGCAGTCGGGAACGGTGCTGTTCGCCACCTATATCGGCGGCGTCGGTTTCTTCATCGGCCCGATCGTCGGCGCGGTCTTCGTCACGCTGCTGTCGCTCAGCCTCAGCGACGTAACGCCGGTGTGGCAACTGTATTTCGGGCTGATCTTCATCGCCGTGGTGGTGTTCGCGCCCGGCGGCATTACCGGCCTGTTGATGATGCATCGTCCGCTGTTAAAGGCCGGCACGCTGACAAAAGTGCTGCCGAGCTATCTGATCGCCTTCGTTCCAACCCTGGCGATGATCGCGGGCCTCATGCTCGCGATCGAAACCATCGTTCACTTCACCGTCAACCCCGGCGACGACTCGCACATCAAGGCGTTTGGCGTCCCGTTCGACGCGGCGAGTCCATACATCTGGGCGATAGCGGCGATCCTGCTGATCGGCGGCTTTCTGGTGGCGCGCAAGACCTGGACGATGGTCGGGCACGCCTGGGATGACGCGACGACGGTAGCGCGCGAAAAGGGTGTGACCGCATGAGCACCGCGATCGAACTGCGCGGCGTCGAAAAGAGTTTTGGCATTACGTCGGTGATCCGCAACGTCAATCTGACGGTGGCGCAGGGCGAGCGCCACGCGCTGATCGGACCGAACGGCGCCGGCAAGTCCACGCTGTTCAACCTGATCAGCGGCTACATGATGCCGACCGTCGGCAGCATCCTGCTGCGCGATGAGGTGATCTCGAACCTGCCGCCCTACCAGATCAACCGCCGCGGGCTGTCGCGCAGCTTTCAGGTCACCAACGTCTTCGCCAATATGAGCGTATGGGAAAACCTGCGCTGCGCAGTGCTGTGGGCGGCCGGCCATCGCTATGCGTTCTGGAAGAACATCGACAATCTGCCCGAAGTGCGTGACCGCACCGCGCGGATTCTGCAGGACATCAATCTGACCCCGCGGCGCGACGTGCCCGCGGGCCTTTTGACCTATGCCGAACAGCGCGCGCTGGAGATCGGCATCACCATCGCCGGCGGCGCCGACGTCATCCTGCTGGACGAGCCGACCGCGGGCATGAGCCATGCGGAGACAGAGCGCGCGGTGGCGCTGATCCGCCGCCTCACCGAAGGCCGCACGCTGCTGATCGTCGAACACGACATGAGCGTGGTATTTGGGCTGGCCGACCGCATTTCGGTGCTGGTCTACGGCCAGATCATTGCGTCCGGCACGCCGGAGGAAATCCGCGGCAATCCAAAAGTCAAGGAAGCCTATCTCGGCGAGGAGGCGGCCTGATGCTGGAGGTCAAGGATCTGCACGCCTATTACGGCAAGAGTCACATCCTGCAGGGCGTCGACATGCATATCGACGCCGGCGAGGTCGTGAGCCTGCTTGGGCGCAACGGCGTCGGCCGCTCCACCACGGTCAAGGCCATCATGGGCGAGGTGCCGCCGCAGGGGACCATCCTGTTCAAGGGCGGCAATATCGCCGGCCTGCCGAGCTACCGCATCGCGCATCTCGGCCTCGGCTATGTGCCGGAGCATCGCGACATCTTCCCGGGCCTCACGGTGCGGCAAAACCTGATGCTCGGCATCAAGGACCCGAAGAAGCCCGGTAAATGGCGGCTGGAGGACATGCTGGAAATGTTTCCCAACCTCGCCGCGCGCGCCGATACCGCGGCCGGCGTAATGTCCGGCGGCGAGAAACAGATGCTGACAATTTGCCGCACCCTGATGGGCGACCCCGAACTGGTGATGATCGACGAGCCTACCGAAGGGCTGGCGCCGATCATCGTGCAGCAGGTCGGCGACCTGATCGCAGAGATTGCACGGCGCGGGGTGGCAATCCTGCTGGTGGAGCAAAAACTGTCGATCGCGATGCGTATCTCGCACCGGCTCTACGTGATGGGCCACGGCCGCATCGTATTCGAAGGCACCCCCGCCGACCTCAAGGCCAACGCCGCCATCCGCAAGGAATGGCTGGAGGTGTGAGGGCGGACGAGCGGCGCGCGCACCTTGCCTCTCCCCGCAGGGGAGAGGCCGGATTGCATCGTCAGATGCAATCCGGGTGAGGGGTCTATCCACGCGCACCGGACTCGCGGAGAGTCCCCTCGCCCGCCACGCATCTGACGATGCGCGGCGACCTCTCCCCTTCGGGGAGAGGTGACGTACGCCCACTGGCCCACCTGCCGTTAGTCGAATAGGGTAAGCTAAAAGACCGGGATAATTTAAGCGCGGAAGCGCTGACGGAGGGATTGCGTGGAACACGCTTTGGAAGTGCGCGGGGTGTCACTGCGCTTCGGTGGCGTGCGTGCGCTGACCGAGGTTTCTTTCGGCGTGAACGACGGCGAATTGTTTTCCATCATCGGTCCGAACGGCGCCGGCAAGACCTCGATCGTGAACTGCATCTCCGGCCGCTACAAGCCGACCGAAGGCCAACTGTTTTATCACGGCCGCGACATCACCGGCCTCAATCCGAACGCCCGCCCCTCGCTCGGCATCGGCCGCACCTTCCAGAACCTCGCGCTATTTCACCACATGAGCGTGCTCGACAACATCATGGTCGGGCGGCACCATTTATTGAAGAACAATTTCATCACCGGGTCGCTGTACTGGCTGACCGGCGCGCGAAAGGAAGAATTAGAGCATCGCCGCAAGGTCGAGGAGATCATCGACTTCCTCGACCTGCAGTCGGTGCGCAAGGCAACCGCCGGCACCCTGCCCTACGGCCTGCGCAAGCGCGTGGAGCTCGCCCGCGCGATGGCGCTGGAACCGAAACTGATCCTGCTCGACGAGCCGATGGCCGGCATGAATTTCGAGGAAAAGGAGGACATGGCGCGCTATGTCGTCGACCTCAACGAGGAATTCGGCATGACCGTCGTCATGATCGAGCATGACATGGGCGTGGTGATGGATATTTCCCATCGCGTGATGGTGCTGGATTTCGGCCGCAAGATCGCCGAGGGCGATCCCGCCTCCGTGCTCGCCGATCCTCATGTGAAGCGCGCCTATCTCGGCGAAGAAGACGAAGTGCTGGTCGATCCCGACGATGTGCCTTCGGAGACCGCGGCATGATGGATTACGCCGGCCGCGTCGCTCAGGCAGACACCTATCCAAAACTGCTGCGCCTTAACGCCAAGGAACATGGCGGCGAGATCGCGCTGCGCGAAAAGGATTTTGGACTGTGGCGCGTCTTCACCTGGAACGATTACCAGTCCCGCGTGCATGATTTTGCCCTGGGCATGATCGAGCTCGGGCTTGGCCGTGGCGACGTGATCGGCATCATCGGCGACAACCGGCCGGACTGGGTGTCGGCCGAAATCGCCACCCACGCGATCGGCGCGATGAGTCTTGGCCTGTATCGCGACGTGCTCGACGAGGAAGCCGCCTATTTGCTCAGCTATGGCGAAGCGAAACTGGTGTTCGCCGAGGACGAGGAGCAGGTCGACAAGCTGCTGGCGCTCGCCGATCGTGTGCCCAATCTGAAGCACATCGTCTACTCCGACCCGCGCGGCATGCGGAAATACGACGACCCGCGGCTGATGGAGGCCGACAAGCTCGCATCGTTAGGCCGCGACCGCGCCGCGCGCGAGCCCGGCCTCTACAACAAACTGGTGGATGCCACCAAGGGCGAGGACGTTGCGATCCTCTGCACCACCTCCGGCACCACGGCGAATCCGAAGCTGGCAATGCTCGCCGCCGGCCGCGTGCTGCGGCACTGCGCGACCTACCTGACCTTCGATCCGAAGGGACCGGAGGACGAATACGTCTCGGTGCTGCCGCTGCCCTGGATCATGGAACAGGTCTACGCGCTGGGCAAAGGCCTGCTGTGCCGGATGAAGGTCAACTTCGTCGAACAGCCCGACACCATGATGAACGATTTCCGCGAGATCGCGCCGACCTTCGTGCTGTTCGCGCCGCGGGTGTGGGAAGGCATCGCCGCCGACGTGCGGGCGCGGGTGATGGATTCGTCGCCCCTGAAGCAAAGCCTCTATGAACTCGGCATGAAGACCGGATTATCGGCGCTGGCGCAAGGCAAGCATTCGATGATCGCAGACAAGCTGCTGTTCCGCGCGCTACGCGACCGGCTCGGCTTTACGCGGCTGCGTTCCGCGGCGACCGGCGGGGCCGCGCTGGGACCGGACACCTTCAAATTCTTCCAGGCCATGGGCGTGCCGCTGCGCACCCTGTACGGCCAGACCGAGCTGCTCGGCGCCTATACGCTGCATCCTGTTGGCGAGGTCGATCCCGACACCACGGGGGTGGCGATGGCCGATGACATCGAAATCCGCATCGACAATCCGGACGTCCACGGCGTCGGCGAGATCGTGGTTCGCCACCCCAACATGTTCCTCGGCTATTACAAGAGCCCGGAGGCGTCGGCCGCCGACATGAAGGACGGCTGGATGCAGTCCGGCGACGCCGGTTATTTCAACGCCAACAAGCAGCTCGTGGTGATCGACCGCATCAAGGATCTGGCGGAGACCGCGCGCGGCGAACGGTTCTCGCCGCAATACATCGAGAACAAGCTGAAATTCTCGCCCTACATCGCCGAGACCGTGGTGCTTGGCGCCGGCCGCGAGGCGCTGGCGGCGATGATCTGCATCCGCTTTTCCATTATCTCGAAGTGGGCGGAGAAGAACCGGATTTCGTTCACGACCTACACGGATCTTGCCTCGCGGCCGGAAGTGTATGCGCTGCTGCGCAAGGAAGTCGAGGCGGTCAACGCCACGCTGCCGCCGGCGCAACGCATCTCGCGCTTCCTGCTGCTCTACAAGGAACTCGACGCCGACGACGGCGAACTGACCCGCACCCGCAAAGTGCGCCGTAGCGTCATCAACGAGAAATACGCCACCATTATCGACGCGATCTATGGCGGCGAGCGCAACATTCCGATCGACACCGTGATCCGCTTCCAGGACGGCACCACCCAGCGCATCCGCACCACGCTGGCGGTGGTCGACCTCGCCCGCGATGCGGTCGCGCAGGAGGCGGCGGAATGAGGTCCCCAATTTCCACGATCGTCATGCGCGGGCTTGACCCGCGCATCCATCTTTTTCGCAAGAATCTTTTCAAGGGATGGATTGCCGGGTCAAGCCCGGCAATGACGATGCACGTTGTGGGCTCCGCCGCATGAACACCCAGCTTCTGATCCAGCTTCTGGTCAACGGCCTCGTGGTCGGCACGCTCTATGGCGTGGTCGCGATGTCGTTTGTGCTGATCTACAAGGCGACCCAGGTGGTGAATTTCGCGCAAGGCGAATTGCTGCTGATCGGCGCCTGGGTCTGCTGGTGGCTGCTCACCAAATATCAGGTGCCGTTCTATCTCGGCATGCCGATCACCCTGGTCTTCATGTTCGTGTTCGGCATCGCCATCCAGGTGGTGATCCTGCGTCCGCTGATCGGCGAGCCGATCATTTCGGTGATCATGGTGACGATCGCCCTGTCCACGGTATTTTCCGCGCTGATGAAATGGATATTCGGCGTCAATCTTCAGCCGTTTCCGCGTGTCTTCACCACCCAGAACGTGAATATCCTCGGGCTACAGGTTCAGACCGTCTATCTGATGAGTCTTGCGGTTTCGCTGGCGATGATGATGGGGATGGCGTGGTTCTTCCGCTTCTCCAAATATGGCCTCGCCATGCGCGCCACGGCGTTCAACCAGCAGGTGGCGCAATCGCTCGGCATCTCGGTAAAGAGCGTATTCGCCATGGCGTGGGCGATCTCCGCGACGGTTTCCGCCGTCGCCGGCGTGGTGGTGGCCGTCGTCAACGGCGTCTCGGCGGGCCTTTCCGCCTACGGGATAAAGGTGTTTCCGGCGGCGATTCTCGGCGGTCTTGACAGCGTCGGCGGCGCCGTGCTCGGCGGCATCATCATCGGTCTTTTGGAAAACTTCGCGCACTTTCTCGACAGCGAATATCTGCACTGGGGCAATCTCTACGAGATCGCACCGTTCTATGCGCTGATCATCATCCTGATGATCAAGCCGTACGGCCTGTTCGGCACCAAAGACATCGAGCGGGTGTAGTCAGTCATGGCAGGCCAGACCCTTATTCCCGCCGGCGATTTCCGCACCAGCTACGCGGTCGACACCACCGTGTTCCCGACCGTCACCAGCCGCAACGCGATGATGGTCGGCATCGTCCTGATTTGTTTCGCGCCTTATGTGTTGACGTCGTACTGGCTTAGCATCCTGATCCAGATCGGTATTTTCGGAATCGCCGCACTCGGCCTCAATATCGTCGTAGGGTTCACCGGGCAGATCTCCATCGGCCATGCCGCATTCTTCGGCTTCGGCGCGTTCACCTCCGCCTATCTATCGAACAGGTTCGCAATACCGGTATTTTTCTGTATTCCGCTCGCCGGTGTCGTGACCGCGGGCGTCGGGCTGATTTTCGGCCTTCCCGCCGCGCGCCTGAAGGGGCTTTATCTCGCCATCGCCACGCTGGCCGCGCAATACATCCTGCTCGATTTCTTCGCGCGCGCCGAATGGTTCACCGGCGGCAGCGTTCCTGCCAGCGCCGAGCCGTTCTCGATCTTCGGCTATTCGCTGCGCGGCGACAGAAAATATTTCTATGTCGTGCTGGCCTATGTCGTGGTCTGCTACCTGCTGGTGACCAACCTGATGCGCTCGCGCGACGGCCGCGCGCTGGTCGCGGTGCGCGATCACTATTTGTCCGCCGAGATCATGGGCATCAACCTGACCAAGTATCGCACGCTGTCGTTTGGCCTCGCCGCGTTCTTTGCGGGCGTCGGCGGCGCGCTCTACGCGCACTACAATCAGGTGGTCTCCAACGAAGGTTTTGGCATCGACCGCTCGATCATATTCCTTGCCATGATCATCATCGGCGGCCTCGGCTCGATCATGGGCACGCTGATGGGCACGGCCTTCATGGTGTTGCTGCCTGAATCGATGGAATGGCTCAGCGTCGCGCTGCGCGACGGGCCGATCGACCAGTTTTTGGGACTGAAGAACAACATCGCGTTCTTGCGCGAAGTGGCCATCGGGGTCATCATCATCGTCTTTCTGGTTTTTGAGCCGGATGGACTCGCGCACCGATGGCGACAGATCAAGGCTTACTGGAAACTCTACCCGTTCTCGCATTGAGGTCGGAACGGGACGACAATAAGAAGACCTCGAGAGGAAACCGGAGGATTAGGCTTATGACGATGAAAACCTTATTGAGTACGGCTTCGCTGGCGTTGTTGCTCGGCACCACGGCGGGGACGGCGCAGGCCCAGATCGCTCTGGGGCATCTTGCCGACTATTCAGGCCCGACGTCGGATGTCGGAACGCCGTTCGGACAGGGCGTTGCGGATGCATTCGCCTATGTGAACAAGAACGGCGGCATCGGCGGCAAGCCGGTCAACGTCGATACCGTCGACTACGGCTATCAGGTGCCGCGCGCGATCGCGCAGTACAAGAAGTGGTCGGGCGGCGACAAGGTCGCGGCCATTCTCGGCTGGGGAACGGCCGATACCGAAGCGCTCACCGGCTTCCTCGCGGAAGACAAGATCCCGGACATCTCGGGGTCCTACGCGGCAGCCCTCTCCGATCCTACCGGCGCGGGCGGAAAGGCCAAACCTGCCCCTTACAATTTCTTTTACGGCCCGAGCTATTCCGATGCCGTTCGCGGCATGCTGACCTGGGCCGCGGATGACTGGAAGGCCAAGGGCAAGCCCGGCAAGCCGAAATTCGTCCACATGGGCGCCAACCATCCCTACCCGAACGCGCCCAAGGCGGCGGGCGAAGCCATGGCAGCCGAACTCGGCTTCGAGCTGCTGCCGCCGATCGTGTTCGCTTTGACGCCCGGCGACTACAGCGCGCAGTGCCTGAGCCTGAAAAGTTCCGGCGCGAACTATGCCTATCTCGGCAACACCGCAGGCTCCAACATCTCGGTGCTGAACGCCTGCAAGGCGGCAGGCGTCGACGTCCAGTTCCTCGGCAACGTCTGGGGTATGGACGAGAATGCGGCCAAAGCCGCCGGCGCCGCCGCCGATGGCGTGGTGTTCCCGTTGCGCACCGCAGTGGCCTGGGGCGGCAACGCCCCCGGGATGAAGACCGTGATGGATATCTCCAAGATGTCCGACGCGGCCGGAACGGCTTACCGGCCGGTGCACTACATCGCGGGCGTCTGCACCGCGCTCTACATGAAGGAAGCCGTCGAATGGGCCGCCAAGAATGGCGGCGCGACCGGCGAGAACGTCAAGAAAGGCTTCTACCAGAAGGCCGACTGGGTTCCGGCCGGGATGGATGGGGTCTGCAACCCCTCGACCTGGACCGACAAGGACCATCGCGGCACTTTGAAGGTCGATCTTTATCGCATGAAGGTCGCAGGCGCGACCGATGCGCCGCTGAACGATCTGGTCAAGAACGGCGGCATCAAACTCGAAAAGGTGAAGACCATCGACCTGCCGCGCAAGGCTGATTGGCTCGGCTGGTGAGCTGGTAGCTCGCAAGCGGGCATACATGCGCGACCGTCATCCCCGCGAAGCGGGGACCCAGTACGCCGCAGCATCGCGATTTATCGCTGGCGCTTTGGAATACTGGGTCACCCGCTTTCGCGGGTGATGACGGCGGTAAGTGGGGCGACGGTTCGGAACCAGACATGACTGAAGCAACCGACATTGTTCATACGCCAGCCGCCGCCACCACTGCGCCGCCGCTGCTTGCCGTCAACAATGTCGAGGTGGTCTACGACAACGTCATCCTGGTGCTGCGGGGCCTGAGCCTCGAGGTGCCGCAGGGATCGATCGTCGCCCTGCTCGGCGCCAACGGCGCCGGCAAGTCGACCACGCTGAAGGCGATCTCCGGGCTGCTCAAGACCGAGGACGGCGAAGTCACCCGCGGCGAGATCATCTTCAACGGCGAGCGCATCGACGGCATCGATCCCGACAAGATCGTGCGCCGCGGCATCTTTCAGGTGATGGAGGGCCGCCGCATCATCGCCGACATGACATCGCTGGAAAACCTGAAGCTCGGCGCCTTCACCCGCAGCGACAATGAGGTCGGCGCCGACATCGACATGGTCTACAATTATTTCCCCCGCCTGAAGGAGCGCACCGGGCTAGCCGGCTATCTGTCGGGCGGCGAACAGCAGATGCTCGCGATCGGCCGCGCGCTGATGGCGCGCCCGAAGATGATCCTGATGGACGAGCCGTCGATGGGACTGTCGCCGCTGCTGGTCAAGGAAGTATTTGGGATCATCAAGGCGATCAACCGCGATCTCGGCGTCACCATCCTGCTGGTCGAGCAGAACGCGCGCGCGGCACTCTCGGTCGCGAGCCACGGCTACATCATGGAACAAGGCAAGGTGGTGCTCGACGGCAGCGCCGACGAATTGCGCGACAACGAGGACGTCAAAGAGTTTTACCTCGGCGGCGCCGGCGACCAGCGCAAGAGTTTCAAGAACCTGAAGAGCTTCAAGCGCAGGAAGCGGTGGCTGTAAGGATGCTGCCTCTCGTTCGTCATGGCCGGGCCGGTCCCGGCCATCCGCGCCTGTCTGCCGCGCCTCAGAAAGACGTGGATGCCCGGCACAAGGCCGGGCATGACGAGCCGAAATTCAGAGACCGCCAATGAACGACCACTACGACACCCTCGAAACACGTGCCCCTGCCGAACGCGAGGCCGACCTGTTTTCGCGGCTGCCGGACGTATTGCGCAAGGCGATGGCGGCGCCGGCCTATGCCGAACACCTCAAAGGCATCGATCCGGCTGATATCACCAGCCGCGCCGCGCTGGCGCACCTGCCAGTCCTGCGCAAATCCGAGCTGCCCGCGCTGCACAAGGCCGCGCCGCCGTTCGGCGGATTTGTCACCGACCCCGCAGGATCGTTCGCCCGCCTGTTCACATCGCCCGGCCCGATCTTCGAGCCCGAGACGGCGCACCGCGACCCATGGCGCGGGGCGCGGGCGTTGTTCGCCGCGGGCTTTCGTCCGGGCGACGTGGTGCTGAACACCTTCAGCTATCATCTGACGCCGGGCGGTTTTATTTTCGACTCCTCCGCCCGCGCGCTGGGCTGCGCCGTGATCCCGGCAGGACCCGGTAATGCCGAAGCGCAATTCGAATTGATCGAGGCGTACCGGCCGATCGGCTACAGCGGCACGCCGGACTTTTTGAAAATTCTGCTCGATGCGGCTGCCAGTGGCGGGCGCGACATCTCGTCGATCAAGCGCGCGCTGGTGTCCGGGGCGGCGTTTCCGAAATCGCTGCAGGATGAAGTAAAATCGCGCGGCGTCGACGCCTGTCAGGCCTTCGGCACTGCCGATCTCGGCCTGATCGCGTTCGAGACATCGGCGCGCGAGGGCATGGTCGTCAATGAAGACCTGATCTTCGAGATCGTCAAACCCGGCACCGGTGATCCCGTGCCGGAAGGCGATGTCGGCGAAATCGTCGTCACCTCGCTCGACCCCGACCATCCCTGGATTCGTCTCGCGCTCGGCGATCTCACGGCCGCGCTGTCGGGCCCAAGTCCGTGCGGACGCACCAATATGCGCATCAAAGGCTGGATGGGCCGCGCCGACCAGACCACCAAGGTCAAGGGCATGTTCGTGCGGCCCGAACAGGTCGCGGAAATCG
This sequence comes from Bradyrhizobium sp., assembly GCF_036009065.1. Taxonomy (GTDB): domain Bacteria; phylum Pseudomonadota; class Alphaproteobacteria; order Rhizobiales; family Xanthobacteraceae; genus Bradyrhizobium. Next base: position 14,590 of record NZ_DASYMN010000287.1, read on the forward strand.
GCAAACGGCATCCCGAATTTGGCCGGCTGCGCCTGGTAGTCACGCGCAAGGGCGAGACCGATGTGATGACGCTGAAGGCGGAGTGCGCGGCGCCTTCCGATGCATTGCGCGAACAGGTTACGGCATCGCTGCGCGCGGTCGCCAAGCTTGGCGGCGGCGTCGAACTGGTCGCGCCCGGCTCACTGCCGAACGACGGCAAGGTGATTGCGGACGAACGGCCGGTAGGTTGATCGTTCGTCCGGCGCTTCCGTCATTGCGAGGAGTTCTTGCGACGAAGCAATCCAGCTCTTTGCAACACTGGATTGCTTCGCGGAGCCTGTCATCGGGCGCGCGTTCGCGCGACCCGTTGGCTCGCAATGACGGGATCTTCGATCCTGTCTAGAACGCGCGAATGAGATCGATCACCGTGCACTGCTGCTCCGCCGTGATCTCCGCGAACATCGGCAGCGACAGGATCCTGCTTTGCTGGCGATGCGCATTCGGGAACTGCTCGGGGCGATGATTGAGCCGGCCGTAAGCGGCAAGAAACGGCAGGGCGACCGGATAGTTGACCGCGGTCTGAACGCCGTTGGCGTTCAGATGCGCCGCCAACGCATCGCGGCGCGGATGCTGAATCGTATAGAGATGATAGACGTGTTCGCGGTCTGGCGCCACGGATGGCACCACGACGTTCTCGATCTGGTTGAGGCCGGCGTCGTAAACCTTCGCGGCCTGCTGGCGCGCTCTGGTCCATTGCGGCAGATGCGGTAGTTTGGCGGACAGGATCGCCGCCTGCATGCCGTCGAGGCGGCTGTTGATGCCCTCGATATGGTGCTGATGCTTGGTCAGGCCGCCATGGCGCGCGAGCATGGTCATATGCTCGGCCAGCCCGCCATCATTGGTCACGACCGCGCCGGCGTCGCCCATCGCGCCAAGGTTCTTGCCCGGATAGAACGAATAGGTCGCAGCCGCGCCGAAGGTGCCGACCTGCCGGCCCTTGCAGCGCGCCAGATGCGCCTGGGCGCAATCCTCGATCACCCACAGTCTGTGCTTGCGCGCGATCGCCATGATGGCGTCCATGTCCGCCGGCTGGCCATAGAGATGCACCGGAATGATGCCGACGGTGCGCGGCGTGATGGCTGCTTCAATCGCCGCGGGATCGATGGTGAAGGTGCTGTCGTCGGTATCCACGAACACGACGGTGGCGCCTGCGTGCGTGATCATCGCGGACGTGCTGATCCACGAATGCGCCGTGGTGATGACTTCGTCCCCGGGCTGAACCTTCAGCGCGGCCATGGCAAGATAGAGCGCGTCGGTGCCATTGGCGCAGGATACGCAATGCGCGACGTCGACCGCGCCGGCAAATTCCCGCTCGAACGCATCGACATAGGATCCACGAATGAATGCATTGTCGCGGATCACCCCGGCGATCGCCGCATCGATCTCGCTCTTGATCGTCTGGTACTGAAGCTGCAGATCCGCGTAGGGCACCGGCATCGGTCATCTGCCTCCTAATTCGAGCAGGCGCGCCGGGTTGCCCGCATATGTCCCGGCGGCGGTGATGTCCTTGGTCACCATCGAGCCTGCGCCGATGACGACATCGTCGGCGATACGCACCGGCATGATGGTAGCATTGGACCCGATGGAAACCCGATTGCCAATCACCGTCTCCCGCCACAACTCCCTGCGGCCGCGGGCCGGACCGCCGGTCGAGAACGGATCATTGACGAACATCACGCCGTGGCTGACAAAACAGTCTTCACCAATGCTCACAAGTTCGCAGATGAAGGCATGGGACTGCACCCGGGTGCGGGCGCCCACCACAACACCGCGCTGGATTTCCGTAAACGGTCCGACGAAGCAGTCATCGCCGATCTTGCAGCCATACAGGTTGCAGGGTTCGACGATTTTCACCCGCGCGCCGAATTCGACGTCGCGTATGCCGGCCCGATGCAGTTCCGGCTGGTTCATGATGCGGCACCGAGCCGGCTCAACCGGGGTGCAAAACGCAGCGCGACCTCCTGGCCGGTCTCGATCGATTCATAAAGCGCGGAAATGAGTTCGAGGCTCTTGCGGCCCTCGAGACCATCCACCAGCGCCGCGCGCTGATGGATAAGGCAATCGACCACGTGCTGATAGTAGGCCTGATGACCGAAGCCATAGACGTTGGGCGGATTGACGGAAAATTTTTCCATCACGTCCTTGTCCGAGGGCAGTTCGTCGACGAAAGCCCAGTGCCTGATCTGGTTGACGGCAAAGCCCGCGATTTCCACGCTGCCCTTCTCGCCCAGGATCGAGAGCGAACCTTCGAGATCCCTGGGGCGGGCGGCGGTGGTCGCCTCGATGATTCCCAGCGCGCCGTTGCGGAATTTCAGCGTCGCGACCGCGGTGTCCTCGGTCTCGATGTCGACAAGCGCGGTAATCGCCCGGGCATGAACGCTGACCACGTCGCCGAAAAACCACTCCAGCATGTCGACATGATGGCTGGCCTGATTGGTCAGCACGCCGCCGTCATAGGCCCAGGTACCGCGCCAGTCGTCCTGATCGTAGTAGCTCTGGTCCCGGCACCAGCGCACCCGCACGGTGCCGAGAATGAGTTTGCCGAACCGGCCGGCCTCCAAGGCCTCGCGCGCCTTGACCACCGGAACGTTGAAGCGGTTCTGCTTGACCACGAACAGCTTGACCCCCGCTTCGTCGCAGGCCCGCATCATCTCGTCGGCGTCCTGCAGCCGCAGCGCCATCGGTTTTTCGACCACGACGTGCTTGCCGGCCCTGGCGCAGGCGATGACGTGCTCGGGATGCATTCCGCTCGGCGTCAGCACCGCGACCGCGTCAATATCCCGCCGCGCGAGAAAGGCCTCGATATCGTAATCGGCGGCAACGCCGAACTTCGAGGCGACGGCGCCGGCGCGCGCGTGAACGGAATCGCAGACCGCGACAAGGCTGGCCCCGCCGATATGCCCGCCGCCCAGCAGATCGGCGTGACGCTTTGCGATGCGTCCACATCCGAGCAGGCCAAATCTGATCATCGAAACCTTCCTTGTTGGCCGTGATCGACGGCTGGCGAGATCTGGCATCGCGAATGCGGACGGTGCAGCCGGCACAATGTGAACCAAGTGCTATATTAACAAAAGCGACCGCAAATCAAGGTACTTGGCGGCTTTTTCCGGCTTGCAAGTTGTACCGCACCGGCTATTGGGGTAACCGGTGGGCGGAACGAAATCCCGCCTTGATGCAGGCGAAACAACAGATGGTTTACGGTCCACGGCAATTTCGAGAGCGTTACGGCTTGATGTTGCTGATCAGCCTTCACATCGTCGTCTGCTGCGCATCGCTGATCTTTCTCGCGGACAACACCGATCCGGTGGTCGCCGACCCCGCGACGTTTCACATCTTCTTTGATCCGGCGCGATTGCACATTGCGATTGCGACGATTGCAGCCTTCGCCCTCGTCGGGGTGCTTTTTGTGATCGCGCGCTTCAGCTTCGGCTATTTCGTCGGATTCTGCTTTTACACGATGATCCTCGGCTATCTCTGGCTGAATTGCTTCACCGACCTTAACTACGATCACCGGTTAGCCGGGTTTTCGGCCGCGGTATCCGCCGTCGCCTTTCTGCTGGCCGCGCTGTTCGTCACGCTGCCGATCCCCCGGCCCTTCACTCTGTCGCCGCGGGGATTTGACCGGCTTCTGACCGGCATTCTGCTGCTTGCAATCGCCGTCATCGCGGCCGGCGCGATTTATAACTTTCGTCTGGTCGGGCTGGGGGAAATCTACAATTTCCGCAATGCTCTGGAGGCGCCGAAACTTCTCAACTACTTGGTGACGATCGTCTCGAACGCATTACTGCCGTTCGCGTTCGCCGGTTTGGTGGCGCGCCGAGCCTACTGGCGGGCCGGCGCCGTGCTGTTTCTGCTGCTTCTGTTCTATCCAATCACCTTGAGCAAGATTCCGCTTCTTGCACCGTTCTGGCTGCTGGCCATGTTGCTGTTTTCAAGGTTTTTCGCAGGCAGAACGGCCGTCGTGCTGTCGCTTCTTGTGCCGATGCTCGCCGGGGTGATCCTGCATGTTGTGTTAAGAAGGCAGACCGCCGCCTATTTCGGGATGGTCAACTTTCGAATGATCGCGATTCCTTCGGACGCCCTGGATGTCTATTACGACTATTTCTCCCGGCATGACTTCACCTATTTTTGCCAGATATCGGTTTTAAAGCGGATCATGTCCTGCCCTTATCAGGAGCCGCTTTGGGAAATCATGGAGAAGGCCTACAATCTGGGCAACCTGAATGCCTCATTGTTTGCGACCGAGGGCGTTGCGTCGGTGGGGCCGTGGTGGGCGCCGGTTTCGGCGTTCGCGTGCGGGCTGGTCATGGCCTTCGGCAATCGCATGTCGGAGGGCCTACCGGCCCCGTTCATCCTTATTTCCGGCGCCATGCTTGCCATCGTTCTGCTGAACGTCCCGCTTTCCATCGTCCTGCTCACGCACGGCGCAGCGATCTTGTTCCTGCTGTGGTCCGTTACGCCGCGGACGATATTCGGGCCGGATGACCGGCTGGCCGCGCTGCAGGCCCGCCAATGACTGCGAAGGCTAAGTGGCTGGCCATGAACTCCGAGACACCTGTCCGGCTGACCATCCTGATTTTCAGTCATCTCGCGCTATGCTGCGCGTCGCTAGCCTATATAGCGCGTTTCAAGGAGGGGGATTATTTCAACGCGACGCTGTTTCATATTTTCTATGACCCGTCTCGGCTGCACATCGTCGTCGTCGTGGTCGCCGCTTTTGCGCTGCTTTCAATTCTGTTCACGTTTGCGCGTTTCAGCTTCGGGTACCTTGTCGGATTCTATCTTTACTCGATGATCTTCGGCTATCTCTGGATAAACTGCTTCTCGACCCTCGAGTATGATCACCGGCTGGGCGGGTTTTCGGCCGCGGTATCGGCCATTGCATTCCTCCTGCCGGCGCTTTTTACCTCCTCGCCAATACGCCAGCGATACGTGCTCTCGAAGGAGCTGCTCGGCCGCCTCCTGATATCTATCCTGCTGTTTGCCGCCGCAACCATGGCCGTTGCCGCCCTCTACAACTTCCGCCTGGTCGGCATAGAAGATATCTACAATTTCCGCGAACAACTCGATTTTCCGACGTTCATAAGTTATTCGATCGGAATAGCGTCCGCCGCCTTGTTGCCGTTCGCTTACGCCTGTTTTATTGCCCGCAGAAACTACTGGCTGGCCGCCGCCGTCCTGCTCCTGCTGCTGCTTTATTATCCCATTACCCTGAGCAAGCTCGCATTCTTTACTCCCGCCTGGCTTGTCGCGATGACGTTGCTTGCGCGGCTGGTCGAAGCGAGAACGGCCGTGATTCTCTCCCTGCTGCTACCGTTGCTCGCCGGCCTATTGCTGGTCGTGCACAAGACCGCGGACGCGACAATCCCGATCACGGACGCAGTGCGCTATTTCTATACGGTCAATTTCCGCATCCTCGCCGTTCCGGCGGCGGCGATGGACGTCTACAGCGATTTTTTCTCCAAGCATGAGCTCACCCATTTTTGCCAGATATCGTTTTTGAAACGGTTCGTCGCCTGCCCCTATCAGGATCAAATGTCGATCGTGATGGAGCGAGCCTACAAGCTCGGCAATTTCAACGCCTCGATGTTTGCGACCGAAGGCATCGCCTCGATGGGATTATGGCTGGCGCCGATCGCGCTGTTTGGCTGCGGGCTTGTGATCGCTCTCGGCAATCGACTGTCCGCCGGCCTGCCTCCAGGCTTTATTCTGGTCTCCGGGGCCGTCTTCCCCCAGATCCTGCTCAACGTACCGCTCTCGGTGGCGCTGGTCACACACGGCGGCGCGGTTCTGTTCCTGCTCTGGTACATCACGCCGCGCACGATGTTCGAGCCGGATGCTGCCGACACCGCTTGATCCGGCGGATCCGGACCCACGCTGCGCTCGGCATCAAAGCCGCAGCGAACTCTAGGCAAAACTCAATTGAGCCCGGCTTATTTTCTGCAAAAGCTCATCGCCGAGGGTTGCGCCGGAAGCCCGCAGGTTGCCGAGCAAATGAGACATTCTGGTTGTGCCGAAGACAGCGCAGCTTACTTCAGGCTTGCGCAGCACCCACGCGAGCGCGATCTCTGCCCCCGTGAGCCGCTGTTCGTCTTCGAGAAAACGAAGACTGCGACCGCGCGCGATATCGGAACGATGATTTTTCCAAGCCCGGGCGATGTACCAGAGATCCTGAACGCCGCGAATACGAAATCTATTCTTGCGATACAGGCCTCCGGCAAGCGGCATGCCGGCCAGAATTCCTAAGTGCCGCGCGGCCAGCTTCGCAATGATCGGTTCCCGCTCCGGCCGAAGAACATTGTAGTCGATCATCACCACACCGAACAGCGGAAGGGTCATGACATGTTCGATGACGTTAACATCGAAGCTGTTGGCGCTCAGATGCAGAACCTTTCCTTCCTTTTTGAGCCTGGTAAGGGTATCGAGCAAATCCTCGGTCAGGTCGGCAATTTCAGGGCCATGAAGGTGCAGTAACGGGATCGCATCCATTCCAAGCCGCGCAAGACTCGCCTCGACGGTCCGCCGCACGCCAGCGGGGGTGAAATCCTCGCGCCGCCTGCCTCGCTCATCGGTGTATGATCCGGCTTTGGTCGAAATCACCAGATCATGCTTGTTTTTGAGGCCGGAAAGCGCCTTGCCTAATCGCGGTTCGGCATTGCCGCCTGAATAGCTTGCGCCGGTATCGAACAACGTAACGCCGTGATCAACGGCCGCGTGAACCAGGCGAATGGCGGCAGCTTCGTCGAAAACTTTCTTGCCCCAATAACTCGCGCAGCCGAATCCAATTTCGGAAACGCGCAGGCCGGTATTGCCAAGGGAACGATAGAGCATCCGCGGATTGCCGGCTTGATTCAGAGGCTTCTTGCGGTATAGCAACTTGAACGGGGTTGTGAAGCGCGAAAATGACCTGCCCAATCGGGCCATTGAGTCGCGATGACAACGGCGATCAGCCGGAAGCAAGATCGATGACGATGATTCACGCATCGAAACTAACGAGCCACTAGTTCATGCGGATTCTCGTGCTCAACGCGGACTATCCGCGCTTCCTGGCCTGGTTCTATCGCCGCCAGAGCGGGCTCGAGGACGCCGCTTACGAGACCCAAATGGCGGCGCGCAACGCGACCCTGTTTGGCGTCGCCGATTTTTACTCGAGAAATTTTGCGGCCCTAGGACATCAGGCGGCGGAGATCCACGTCAACAACCCATGGCTGCAGGCGGCGTGGGCGCGCGAGCACGGCATGGCATTCGAAGCTCCGCAGCCGCCGGGCGGCGCCGAGCGCCGGGAACCTCCGCGCTGGCTGCAACGCGCAGCCAAGCCGTTCAAGCCACTGCTGCGGCCGCTGGCGCGCAGGGTCGGATTAAGTCCGCGGCTCGACGCCCAGGCCGAAAAGATCCTGCTCGCCCAGCTCGAGGAATTCCGCCCTGACCTCATCATCAATCAGGATATCTTCCATGTCGACACCAGCCTCATGCGGCGCATCAAGAGCATCGGCGGCCCGACGATAATCGGTCAGGTTGGAATCCAACCTTCCCGGGGCGAGGACTGGGATGTCTACGACCTGATGATTTCGCAGCTGCCGACAACGGTGCGATCGTTTCGGGCCCTGGGCGTGCGGGCGAAACTGAACCATCTCGCATTCGAACCGGCCATTCTCGACGCCCTGCCCCAGGCTGCTGCGACGGATATCGAGGTCTCGTTTGTCGGCACCGTGTCGGTCGACCACCAGCAGCGGATCGCGTTGCTGGAGGCGGTCGCCGGGCGTTACGATCTCAAACTGTGGGGCAACCGTCCCCAGGCTCTTCCCGCCTCGTCGCCGCTGCACCGTTGCTTTCAGGGCGAGGTATGGGGAGCGGACATGTATCAGGTGCTGCGGCGCTCGCGCATCACGCTGAACTCGCATATCGACCTTGCCGGCAGGGAAGCCGGAAATATGCGGCTGTTCGAGGCGACCGGGGTCGGCGCTTTTCTGCTGACCGACTTCAAGGACAATCTGGATACGCTGTTCGCTCCGGACCGGGAAGTCGCGGTGTGGCGTTCCATCGAGGACTGCCTTGACGTTATCGGCCGAACCATCGGCGACGACAATGGCCGCGCCGCAATCGCGCGCGCCGGTCAGGCCAGGACTATGGCGCAGCATACCTATCGCCATCGCGCCACCGAAATCCTCGGCTTCGTCGAAGGCGTGCGAGCAAGCGGATGAAGCTTCCCCGTCTCGTCAGGCAGATCGGCAAGCGCGTCATCAAGGCTACGCCGATCCTGCGGCGTCAGGTTCTGAGCTCGACCGACTATAGGGTGCTGAGCGGCTTGGAAGAAGCGCGCGGCCTGACCGCCTCCTCCGGCGGATGGCTGGCCGCGCGCACCGTGGCGCGGCAGGAGCGCGCCTATCAAGGCCTGATCGCCGCCATGAAGCGCGGCGAACCGCGCCTCGATTTCAAGGTCGCGGCGGAAGCCGTTGCCGCAACGGGGCTGGCACACCCGCGGCTGCTCGAAGTCGGCTGCGGCGGCGGCTACTATGCGGACGTGTTTGCCACGCTGCTTCCCGGCAGCGTCCGCTACACCGGTATCGACTATTCGGACGCCATGATCGCGCGCGCCCGCGCACGCTCGCCGTCAACCGCCTTCGAGGTTGCCGATGCGACCAAACTGCCCTACGCCGACGGCGCGTTCGACATCGTCTTCAACGGCGTGTCGCTGATGCACATCATCGGCTATCAGGCCGCGATCCGCGAGACCGCGCGGGTTGCGGCGGGCTACTGCGTCTTTCATACCGTGCCGGTGTTCCACGATCATCCGACCACGTTCTTGCGAAAATACGCCTACGGCGCGCCGGTGGTCGAAGTCGTCTTCAGCAAGCAGGAGCTGATGCAATTATGCCGGGATGCCGGATTGCGCCTCGAGCGCGAATGGCCCAGCATTCCATATGACGTGTCGGAGGCGACCGGGCATCAATCGACCACCGAGACTTACCTGTTCTCGGTGTGAGCAGGCTAATACGCCCTGCCGCGAAACACAAAAAATGCCCGCCCGGTGACGATGTCCAGCAACTGGAATGCCCGACCGCCGGCATTTCGCACCTTGCTTTTGAGGTATTGCCCGACATCGAGGATCGCCGATCGGCGATGCGGCTTTGCCACGGAGGCCTGCAAGATCGGATCGACCGCTTGCTCGATCGCGAGCAACTCGTCGACATAGGGCTTGTAAATGTGATCGCGCACGTCGCCGGAAAAAGGCGCGCGGTAGACACGGTGGCTGTTGAAAATAAACCAGCGCAGTCCTTTTCGCAGACCCTGAAAGTGGAAAAATACCAGCGGATGAACCGCATCGATCAGCACCCGGTTGCCGCGAAAGTCGACCCGGTAATTGCCGATATTCCAGGGCGCAAGATTTGCCCCGATGTTCTCGATGATTTTCACGCGCGAAAACAGCCGCGGGAACGAATCGAGGTAGCCCTGGTCGGCAAAGCGATCACCCTCGACGACGTCATGACACCACTCGATGCACTTCTCCCGCCACCATTCAATGACGGTGATGCCATCCGGATCGTTGCGGGCCCCTACCCATCCGACGTTGTAGGTTCCAAACTTTCGCAGCCTCGCAAGACTGGCGGTGTAGCGATGCGGAATGATCGCGACCGCGGCATCGTGCAATTCCGCGTAGATGACCCCGGGCGGCGCAAAGAAAAACAAATCGCCGTCGAGATAGGTCACCCACTCGGCTTCGGCTTCCCGCCCCAGCACGAAACGCATCCAGGCCGGCGTGCAGGTGAAGTAGTATTCGATGATGCTGCGGCTGGCCCGGGTCGCGGCGACCTCCGGATCGGCCGCTTCAAAATCCGCAAGCCGAACCGGAACGACGTCCGGCAGATCGAGCGCCGCGAGGGCCTGGTGACACACCTCGCTCAGGCAAAGCACCCATAGGCGCGATCCCGGCGCGTGGCGCTGCAGCGAATGATGGAGCGCAAGCCCACGCGACAGGTAGTTGTGATCGAAGTAGGTGCAATAGACGCGATCGGCCATTGTCACGCAGCAGCGCCGGCAGCTTCGAGAAAGGCGCCGTATTCGCGGATGTAGTCGTCCGGATCATAAAGTTCCGAGGCAAACACCAGCAATGCCGCGTCGGCGCTGTATTGCCATTGCCTGCCCCAGATCATGGGAGGAACGTAGAGTCCCATGCTTGGCTTGTCCAACACGACTTCAAGGCGGCTTGCTCCATCGTCGACCGTGACGCTGCAATGACCATAGGCACAGATCAGAAACTGGTGACACTGCTTGTGGGCGTGCTCGCCGCGGATCTCGCCGGAGGGGACGCCTGAAATGATGAAATAACGCTTCGGGCGAAATGGAAATCCATTTTCGAATTGCCCGACCGTTAGATCGCCACGGGGGTCTTTGACCCAGGGAAACTGATAGATATCGACTCCCCGCACGCCGGTGGGCGTGGTGCAAACCTTGGTTTCACCGGGCCCCGACTCTACCCTGATCGGATTTTGCTCTGGCATATTCACCCTGCGCGTCCGGCGTCTGAAACTGCACCGGCAATTCAACGGCGTCGGCACGATAAACGAGATGGATAGCCGAGTACATTCGCTACCAGGCGTTTACAGCGTCGATGACCCCGCTGATTTCCTCTTCTTCCATTTCGGAAAAACATGGAAGGGTAACAATTTCCCCGGCCAGACGTTCGGTTTCCGGCAGCTCAGCGAAGCTGCAACCGGTGTAGGCCGGCTGCCGATGGTCCGGTATCGGATAGTGAATGTCCGAGTCGATCCCGTGCGCCTCCAAATGCCGGCGCAATCCGTCGCGATCTTCGCAACGTATGACGAAGAGATGGACCGCGTTGTCGGCGCCGAAATCTTGCGGGCATTTGACCCGCGCATGCTTGATTCCATTCGAGTACCTGCGCGCGATGGTACGCCGATCTTCGTTCCAGCGATCAAGATGCGGAAGTTTAGCCAACAGAAGCGCCGCCTGGAGTTCGTCGAGCCGGCTGTTTCGCCCGCCTGCACGGCTGACTTGATACTTCTTGCTCCATCCGTATTGACGCAGCATGCGAACGCTTTCGGCTATCCCGGCATCGCTTGTCATCACCGCTCCGCCATCGCCGAGCGCGCCGAGATTCTTCGTCGGATAAAAGCTGAAGCAGCCGGCCGCGCCGAAGCTGCCCGCAGCCCTTCCGTTCCGGGTGGCGCCGTGAGCCTGGGCGCAGTCCTCGATAACGGGAATCCCGAGCGGCGCGCAGATGGCGGTGATCGCCTCGATGTCGGCGAGACGGCCGTACAGATGCGTCACGATGACGGCCCGTACGGCGTTTCGCGCGAGTTCCCGCTTCAGCGAAGCGATGCTCATCAAGTAGGTATCTGGAACAACGTCCACATAGAGCGGGCGCGCGCCGATAGCATGGATCGACGTGCTGGCGTAGAAACCGGCATTCGCCACGGTTGCGACGCTGTGGCCCTCCTCAACCCCGACCGCGCGCAACGCGAGTTCGATCCCGTCGGTTCCGTTTGCCACGCCGACCGCGTGCGGCACGCCGCAATAGGCCGCGAACGCCTTTTCGAAATCCGCGCCTTCCGATCCAAGCACGTACCAGCCCCGATCCATCACTCGGTTTGCTGAACGCACAAGCTCCTCGTGAATCAGCCGGTTCTGCCGGACGAGGTCGTTCAGCGGGATACGCCGGTTCATTTATCAGCGTCTTTCAGAGTGCGGAAAAATACTCTCGCTTGACGAGGCAGAGGAAATGCCATCCATTTTGACGGGAGGCAAGCCCCGACGCGCGTGCGTTAGCGCGGGACCGCCGCAATCAGCCGCTCGCGCAAATCTCTTCTCAGCAGCGGGCTCGCAACGACAGCTGCAATCATCAGCCAGAGCGCGCATTCCAGCACAAACCGCGGCAGTCCCTCCCCAGGCGCCAACGACCGGATAACCGTTCCCAAACCCCATCCGCCGAACGTCACGACGGCCATGACCGCAGCCAGAAAAACGATGTGGCGCAGCGGCTGGTGAAGCGTCTGCCTGATAATGATGACCCCCAGCAGTCCGAACTGCACCAGCAAATCGCTCGCGACGATGGCGACTGCGGCACCCAGCGGTCCCATCGGCCGGATCAGCACAACCGACAGTATCAGGAAAACCGCAAGCTGCAGTCCCTTGGTCCGCGCCACCAGTTTTCCACGATTGCTGTAATTGGCATAACCGAGAGCCAGAATTGACGGCGCGATCACGCTGGTGCCGATCAGCAGCGTAACCGTAAGCAACGGATCGTAGGGAATGGCGCCGTGGGTCCAGAGCGCAAAGAAATCCGGCCAGAATGCCAACAGCGCGGAAACCACCAGACTGGTCAGCACGGCCAGAAATGCCGACCCGCGCGCATAGAGGTTGCGCAGCCGCTCCTTCAGGCCGACGGCGTAGTCGTGGCCAAGCTCGGCAGCCAAAGGAAGCGTGGTCTGAACGCATAGCGCCCGCAACAGGCCAGCGACGACGCGGGTGAGACCCCATTGCGCCACGGCCACGCGGTCGGACACGAAGGCGCTGACCAGCAGCACCGGCAGGTTGAGCAGCGCCAGTTCCGTTGCGTTTCCGACGACAAAGGGTGCGGCGATGCGAAACTGGCCGATCACCCAGGACCAGGACTGCCTGGCCCGCGCGCCGCGCAAGAACGGAAACAGCCGTGGCGCATCAATCACGAGAAAATACGCCGAAACAGCCAGTTGAGTCGCCACATAGGCAATGGTTACCGCCAGCAGGCTTCCGGTGGCGACCACCGCAGCCAGCTGACCGAGCTGCGAGGCCAGCATGGCCGCGCTTTGAATCTTCACCGCACGGCCATACAAGCCGCGCGCCCGATAGAGTGCCGAGGTGAGATTGTTCGGCAGGGTCAACACGATGCCAATGGTCATGACCATGAAGGCCGCATCGAAATGCGAGGTCGCCTCAAATCCCAATGCGGCGGACGCGGGCAGAAACTGCGCCGCTGTCAGCAACAACACGACGAGCAGTCCGACCAGCCCGAAATAGACCCGCAGCATCGCGGCATAAAACCGGGCGGTACGGCCGTCGCAGTCGACGCTCGATTTGAACCCGAGAAACCGGTTGATGGCGCGAAACTGCAGACCTGCATCAGCGATAAGGACGAGATTTCCCGCGGCGTAAATGGCAAGCCAGGCCGCCAGCACGTCGCTGGTCCAGAAATGCAGAAACACAGGAACCAGAGCGACTTGCTGCGTGATCCCCAAAATCATCTGCACAAGATTCGCGGACCACCCGGCGAACAGTCGTCGCGCGCGGCTTGGGCCCGAAACCGTCATCGGCACCACCGCATCGACGCGCGCATCAACCGGACAAAGGTCAAGGTCGAAATCCCTCGTGCACCCCAAGCGGCTACCAGCCAAATGCGGGGTTGTCGATAGTTCAGCGGCGCGGGACGGGCTTGACGGCGGGTCGCGATAGGCCACCGTTGATTCACGCAGCAAAAACCGCCAGTTTGTATCGACGGCCATTTGAAAAGCCATAGAGTTGGAAAAGTGACGACCGAACCGATACCGTTCAACTGGCCTTACTCGACCGGCGACGAACTCGTCTACGCGGCCGAGGCGCAACGCAATCGCCATCTTTCCGGCGACGGCGCCTTTACGAAGCGCTGCCATCGATGGATCGAGGAGCGAACCGGCTGCGCCAGGGCGCTGCTGACGCACTCCTGCACGTCGGCACTGGATTTGGCCGCGCTGCTGCTCGACATCGAAAGCGGCGACGAGGTTATCCTGCCGTCCTACACGTTCGTGTCGACGGCGAACGCCTTCGTGTTGCGTGGCGCGGTTCCGGTGTTTGTCGATATCCGTGAAGACACCCTCAATCTGGATGAGCGGCTGATCGAGGCCGCGATCACGCCGCGCACGCGGGCGATCGTGCCGGTGCACTACGCCGGCGTTTCCTGCGAGATGGATTCCATTGTTGCGATCGCCCGGCGCCACGATCTGTGGATTGTCGAGGACGCGGCGCAGGGAATCATGGCGGGCTACAAAGGCCGCGCGCTGGGCGCAATTGGCGACCTCGGTGCGTTCAGTTTCCACGAAACCAAGAACATCATTTCCGGCGAAGGCGGCAGCCTTCTTGTCAGCGATCCCGATCTGGTTCCGCGGGCCGAGATCATTCGCGAGAAGGGAACCGATCGCGGCAGCTTCTTTCGCGGCGAAGTCGATAAATACACCTGGCAGGATGTCGGCTCGTCGTTCCTGCCGGGTGAATCCACCGCGGCATTCCTGTGGGCTCAACTGCAAAAGGCGCAACAAATTACCGACGCGCGGATCGCGACCTGGCAGCGCTACCACGAAATGCTCGCCCCGTTCGAGCGGCAAGGTTTGCTTCGGCGTCCGATCGTGCCCGCCGATTGCCAGCATAACGGGCATCTGTATTACATCGTTCTGGCGCCCGACATCGATCGTCAAAAAGTTCTCGATGCATTCAAGCGGAACAACATAGGCGCGGTGTTTCATTACGTGCCGTTGCATTCATCCCCGGCAGGCCTGCGCTTCGGGCGCGCGCATGGCGATCTTTCGCTGACGACCTCATTGTCGCAGCGTTTGATCAGACTGCCGATGTGGATGGGCCTAAGCGAAGCTCAGCAGCAGCGGGTGTGTGAGGTTTTGGGCACGGCCGTCAAAAAATAACTGTTTGGAACGGCTGTTTAGAGCCCGTCCGATTCGCCGTTCTTCGGCGTGGAACGGGGAACGAAGGGAGCATAATTGCCGTCGAGCGCGCCGATAGCCGCTGGCATAGGTGGGGGCGCACCCGGCATTCCGGGAGAGCCCGGACCGTCCTGAGGCTGAAGCTCGAGGACTTCGGTCTGCTCGTCTTTTTTCAGGGTTACTTCGCGTCGCAGGACAGAACTCAGCACCCAACCCGCGTGAGTGTCCCCCGTCCGCAAGCGAACGATCTTCTGGTTGGTGCGATCAATAAAAACAGCTATGGCGTCGCTGTCGCCGACTACCGCTCCGATCAGCGCAAGGGCCGGTCGCTCCGGCTCGGCCGGCTTGCTGGCGACGGGCACAATTACCGGCTCGATGCGCGGCCCGGCCACCGCGCGCGGCGGCGGACGCCGGGAGGCCGAGAAAATCGGGCGCTCCTGCG
Organism: Bradyrhizobium sp.; assembly: GCF_036009065.1. Lineage (GTDB taxonomy): Bacteria > Pseudomonadota > Alphaproteobacteria > Rhizobiales > Xanthobacteraceae > Bradyrhizobium. The sequence continues at coordinate 29,755 of NZ_DASYMN010000287.1, forward strand.
TGGCCGTCAGCACCGAGAGCGGCACCGACCATAGCGGGTTGCCGCTAACCGGAAGCTTGCCGGTATCCCGTTTCTGTCCCGCCAGCGGTTTGAGGTTGCCGACTTCTACCCGCTCGGGAGCCCCGGTAACCTCGTTCGGCAGGATATCCAGCGTTGCCGACGTCGCCGCAAGGGACACGGGTACCCGGCCGGCCGTCAGGATCAGGCTGGAAAGCAGAGCCAAACCGATAATCTTGGGCACCTCGACCATTTTCTTCCTGTAGCCGGCGCAGGCAGCAAGCGCCGACACCCGAACGGCTCTGAGCCTAGCCGCAACGGCCGCCGCCATCAACGCACGAATCAGAGCAGCTGCCTGCCGCGCCAACCCGCCGCACGCCGACACGTCGAAGCTTACGCCGGATTTGTTCTGCAACCTCAACGGATTGAAGGTGTTGCGGCTGGGACACGGCCGCTCGCAATACGAGCAAGCTTCTCCCAGACCTCGCGTTAAAGTGGCAAGTTGCTTTGCAACGCCTTCCCCAGCCGTGAGATATCGCCACCGGGATAATGCGGAACAGCCACCATGGGCTGGGGTGGGTTTGGACGAAATGACCGAGTTGCAGAGGTTGTCTGAAAGCAACCGTTCGGCGATACACACATTTCCCTGGCAAACAGCCCTGTTTTTGGTCGCCATTGGCATCGTTTCGTCATCGGCGCAGGCCCAGGACGCAACCTGGAATTTCGCCCCGGGGTCGAGCGACTACAACACGCCCGCCAACTGGACACCCATGGCGGCTCCGATCGGCCCGTCCGGCACCGCGTCGTTCGGCGCATCCGGCACGACATCGCTGACGTTTTCCACCGGCACGACGGTCGATACCTTCCAGTTCAACGCGGGCGCACCAGCCTACACGTTCGGCCTGAGTGGCCATTTCCTGGAGTTCACCGCGAACGGCATCGTCAACAACTCGTCAAATGCACCGACGATCAATGCTTTCGGACTGCTGCAATTCGATAATACCGCGACGGCGGGCAACGCCATCATCAACAACACGCCGGGCTCGACGACTTTTACCGGCTTCAGCACCGCCGGCACGGCCACCATCACCAACAGCGGTGGCCTCTTGTCATTCACCGATTCCAGCAACGCCGGCAGCTCGACCATCACCACCAACGCCGGCAGCCTCACGCAATTCTCCGCCAACAGCGACGGCGGCAACGCCCGATTCGCCACCAATGGCAGCGGCATCGTCGACTTCTCCAATACGGCCGGATTCGACGGATTCAACATCATTACCGCCGGCTCTATCGCCGGTTCCGGTCGATACTTCCTCGGCAACAACATCGTGCATGTCGGCGGCAATGGAGATACGACGACCGTCAGCGGCGTGATCAGCGCGTGCGGCCCGACTGGAAACGAATGCAGCGCCGCCTCTGGAACATCGGGTGGCTCCCTATTCAAAGAGGGCACCGGCACGCTGACCTTGAGCGGAGTCAATACTTATACGGGCTCCACAGTCGTGAATGGTGGCACGTTGCTGATCGCCGGGGCTGGCACGCTGGGGGCCACCACCGCGCAGTTGCAAGTGCTGGCCGGTACTCTTGATCTCGGCGGCACGACCCAGGTCACCGGCGAGCTGTCGACGTTCGGTGGCTCGATCGTGAACGGCGCCCTCAACAGCACGGCCTACACGCTGGCGGGCGGCTTTATCTCGGCCAACCTGACCGGCGGGGCAGTAACGCAGGACGGTCTCGCTACCACCCTCTCAGCCGCCAACACCTATACCGGGGGCACCGTAATCAACAGCGGCACGCTGGAGGCTGCGCATGCAAGCGGCGGCACCATCGACGCCCTCAGCAGCGGCACCATCACGGTAAACAGCGCGGGAGCATTGCGTTCCAGTGTGAACGGCACGCTCGGCAACGACATCACGTTCAATAATGGCTCGCTCTCGGCCGCTGCCGGCACCACTCTCACCCTGACCGGCGGCATATTTCTCAATTCTGACCTGGATTCGGTGACGACATTTGGCAACTCGACTGATACGGGAACGGTTTTGGTCGACCCAACGGGCATCAGTGCAAGCAGCAGCGCGTCCATCGTGGTCGGCGGCGGCACGTTGCGGGCGGGATCCTTCCAGTTGGGCAGCGCGCTGGGCACGATCCAGTCAACCGCGGTGAACGCCGGGGCGACGCTGGATCTCAACGATTTCAGCGCCGCAATTCATAACCTCGGCGGCGCTGGTTCGGTCGTGACTGGCACGTTTGGGAATACCAATCTGTCGCTTGTTGTGGACCCCGCAACCAGCTCCGAGTTCTCTGGAGTTATAAGTGGGGCGGGGACGGTGAGCGTCACCGGCGGCGGAACGATGATTCTGTCCGGTGACAATACCTACGGCAATGGCACCCCGATCATGGCTTCCACGACGCTGCAGATTGGCAATGGCGGAGCGACGGGCTCGATCGTTGGCGACGCCTTGAATGGCGGCACGCTGGTGTTCAACCGCTCGAATACCATCACGTTCGCCGGCGTGATCAGCGATTTCAGCGGCGACGGCCCCGCCAGTGCCGGAAGCCTGGTCCAGAATGGCACCGGCACCACCATCCTGACGGCCAACAATACCTACACCGGGGGCACGACAATTAACGCCGGCACGCTACAGCTCGGCAATGGCGGCACGACTAGCTCGATTCCCGGCAACGTTCTCAACAACGGCACTTTTGCGATCAATCATTCCGACGCTTTTGCGTTCGGTGGCGTGATCTCGGGTACCGGCGCATTCCAGCAACTCGGCGCCGGCACCACGACACTGACCGCCGTTCAAACCTACCAGGGTTCGACCACGATCAGCGCCGGCGTACTGGCATTAACCGGCAGCGCCGGCATCGCCGCTTCGAGCGGCGTGGTGGCGAACGCCAAGTTCGATATTTCCGGGCTATCGGCCGGCACCTCGATTACAACCCTGTCGGGCGGCAGCGCCGGCACCGTCGCGCTCGGAAACAACACGCTGACCCTGACCAATGCAGCCGGCGCCTTCGCGGGCGTGATCAGCGGCGGTGGCGGTCTGGTCAAGCAGGGTAGCGGCCTGTTCATCTTGTCGGGCGCCAACGGCTATACCGGTGCCACAACGGTTGCCGACGGCAACCTGCGCGTAAACGGATCGGTCGCAAGCCCCGTTACCGTGCAGTCCGGCGCTACGCTGTCAGGCATCGGCTCGGTCGGCGGTCTGGTAACCGTTCAGTCCGGCGGCACCTTGTCGGCAGGGCAAAGCCCGGGAACGATCACGCTCGGAGCACTGAACCTCGATGCCGGCTCGACGTCGGTCTTCGAACTGGGTTCGGCCGGTGTGGTTGGCGGCGCGACCGACGATCTCGTCAACGTCACCGGCAATCTGACGCTGGGCGGCACCTTGTCGGTCAACGCACCATCGGCCGGCTATTACCGGCTGTTCAACTACGGAACGCTGACGCCGAGCAACTTCGATACCATCACCGGCAGCAGCAACGGCACTCCGGTGGTGCTGACCAACGTTGCGAACCAGGTCAACCTCTCGATCGCAGCGGCGGGCCAGCGCCTCCAGTTCTGGGATGGCGCCGACCAGACCGGCAATGGTGTGGTGAATGGCGGCACCGGAACCTGGAACGCGACCAATACCAACTGGACCGGCGCGCCCGGGCAGGCCGCCACCAACGATCAGTGGCGCAGTTCGGTCGGCGTGTTCACGGGTACGGCAGGAACCGTCACGGTCGCGGGCGCCCAGGCATTCGACACGCTACAGTTCAGCACGACGGGTTATGTGCTCGATGCCGGCGCAGGCGGCCAGCTTCAACTCGCCGGCCTGTCCGGCACCGGCACCATCAACACCGACAATGCCGTTGTCGCGACCATCAACGCGCCGATCGTCAATGGCAGCTCGCAAAGCCTGGCCAAGGTCGGCGGCGGCACGCTGATCCTTGCCGCCGCGAATACCTATACCGGGGGCACGACGATATCCGGCGGCACGCTGCAGCTCGGCAATGGCGGCGCGGGCGGGTCGATTGTTGGCGATGTCATCAATAACGGCACTTTCGCGATCAACCACTCCGTTGCATTCATTTTCGGTGGCGTGATCTCGGGCACCGGTGCGTTCAACCAGATCGGCGTCGGCACCACCACACTGACCGCGCTCGAGACTTACAGCGGCCTCACCACCATCTCGGCCGGTACGCTGGCCCTGACCGGAGCGGGCAGCATCGCGAATTCGAGTGGCGTCGTTGCCAACAGCGTGTTCGATATTTCCGGCGTTGCCGGCGCCGGTACGTCGGTCAAGTCGCTTTCAGGCTCCGGCAGCGTCGCGCTCGGAGCCAAGACGCTGACGCTGTCAAATGCCGCGGGCAATTTCGCAGGCTCCATCGGCGGCAGCGGCGGCCTTACGCTTGCCGCGGGAACGCAAACCCTGTCCGGCGTCAATGGCTACACCGGAGCAACCACGATCACGGCCGGCACCCTGGCGCTGGCCGGCGCCGGCAGCATCGCGAATTCGAGTGGCGTCGTCGCCAACGGCGCATTCGACATATCAGGCCTCTCGGGCGCCGGCACCTCGATCCAAACCCTGTCCGGATCCGGCAGCGTCGCGCTTGGCGCCAAGATCCTGACCTTGACCAATGCGTCCGGTAATTTCGCCGGCGCCATCGGCGGCACCGGCGGCGTGACCCTGCAGAGCGGTACCGAGACCCTGTCCGGCGTCAACGGCTATGGCGACTTGACCACCATCGCCGCCGGAACACTGACGTTGAGCGGTGCCGGCAGCATCGCCAGCTCGAGCGGCGTACTGGCCAACGGCACGCTCGATATTTCCAGCGTTGCCGGCGCCGGTACCTCAATCAAGTCGCTGTCGGGCTCCGGCAGCGTCGCGCTGGGTACCAAGACGCTGACGCTGACCACTGCGTCGGGCAATTTCGCGGGCGTCATCGGCGGCACCGGCGGCTTCACGCTGGCGGCCGGCACCGAGACATTGTCGGGCACGAACACCTATACCGGCGGGACCACGATCTCGGGCGGCACGCTGAACATCGCCGCCGGCGGCAGCATCACCTCCAATGTCAACAACACCGCCACCTTCAGCAATGCCGGGACGGTGACGGGAAACCTGTTCAGTAACGGAACGGCAAGCAATACCGGCACGATTACCAATGGTGTTACCAACGTTGGCGGGACGACGACAAACAGCGGCACGATCAACGGCGGCGTTTCCAACAGCGGGGCCGGCACGCTGAATACTACTGCAACCAGCGTTATCGCCGGCGGGCTGATCAACGCCGCAACGGTGAATGCGCAGGGCCAGATCAACGGCCCGATCCAGAACAACACCAACATCCTTAACGTGATCGGCGATCTGTCGAGCGACGCTACGCTCAGAAACGGAAGCAACGGAACTCTGAACGTCAACGTCGGCACCTATACGGTGACGGGAGCGGTGACCAACTTCGGCGTGGTCAATGTGGCTGCCGGCGCAACCCTGACGGCGACGGCGGCGGGAATTACCAACGGTCAACTCGGGAGCGGGATCACCAACAAGGGCACCATCAACGGCGCCTTGACCAACAACGGACAAGTCAGCAACGACGGCACTTATAACGCAGATGTGACGATTGGCGGCGCGGGTGGCATCGTCAATAATGCGACCGGCATCTGGAATGGCAATCTGACCGCCAACCTCGGCCTCAGTCACACGACCAACAACGGAGTCTGGAACGGCAACGCTCAATCGAATGACGGCACCATCAACAATAACCTGATCTGGAACGGCACCATTTCGAACATCGGGACGGTGCAGGGCAGCTTGGCAATTTTCAACAACAACGCCGCTGGAACAGTGTCCGGCCTCGTGACCAACGCGGGCACGACAACCAACAGCGGTGCGCTGAATGGTGGTTTGTCCAATATTGCAGGGACGACGACCAACAGCGGCACCATCAACGGCGGGGCAACGATCCGTGGCGGTACGCTGAACACCAATACCGCGACCAGTGTCCTCAATGGCGGCCTGACCAATAGCGCCACGGTCAACGCGGCGGGTATCGTGAATGGCGCCATCGCCAATAATGCCGGCATCTTCACCACGACCGGCACGCTGACCAGCAACAGCACCTTCACCAACGCCGCGGGCGCTACGCTGGCGATCGGCGCCGCGACCTATACTCTGCAAGGTTTGCTCACCAACAGCGGCGCGCTGACGGTGGCGAACGGCGCCACGCTCGATGCAACTACAGGCGGCGTGACCAACAACGCCGGCGGCAGCATCACGGTTGCCGCCGGCGGCACGGTGAAGGACGATCTCAACAACGCGAGTACCGTCGTCAACAACGGCGCTTACATCGCCAACGTCGCCACCAACACCAACGCTGGCAACATTAGCAACGCCGCCACCGGCACCTGGACCGGCAACGTCCTCGGCAACACCAACGCTATCACCAACAGCGGCGTCTGGACCGGCAACGTCGCCTCGAACGCCGGCACGATCAGCAACAACCTGACCTGGACGGGTACAGTGTCGAATGCCGGTGCCTTCAACAACAACGCCGGCGCGACGGTGTCCGGCCTGCTCACCAACACCGCCGGAACCACGGTGAACAACGGCGCGCTCAACGGCGGGGCCAACGTAAGCGGCGGCACGTTCGCAGGTTCGGGCACGGTTACGAACCTGACGGTTTCCGGCGGCATATTTGCGCCGGGCAATGGCACGCCGGGTTCATCGATGACGGTGGCCGGCAATCTCGCCTTCCAATCCGGCGCGATGTATCTGGTTGCGCTCAATCCGGCGACGGCGTCATTCGCCAGCGTCGGCGGGACCGCGTCGCTCAACGGCAGCGCAGCGGCGGTCTATCTCGCCGGCAATTACGTCTCCAAGAAATACGCCATCCTCACCGCGGCCGGCGGCATCAGCGGTACGTTCGGCCCCCTGGTCAACACCAACGTGCCGGCGAACTTCACATCGAGCCTGAGCTGCGACGCCAACAACGCCTACATCAATCTGACGCTGAACTTCGTCCCCAACCCGGCGCCGAACTTCGGCAGCGGCCTCAACGTCAATCAGCAGAACGTCGCCAACACCCTGGTCAATTTCTTCAACAGCACTGGCGGCATTCCTCTGGCGTTCGGCGCACTGACACCCGCGGGACTGACGCAGGCGTCGGGCGAGCTTGGCACGGGCGTCATCGCGTCGTCGATCAAGGCCAACGACATGTTCCTCAATCTGCTGCTCGATCCGTCGGTGGCCGGCCGCACCGGCGGTTTTGTGTCGAGCCCCGTGGCGTCGCAGTTCGCGGCCGACGATGAGGCGCTAGCCTACGCGGCCAACCGCAAGGCCTCGTCCGCCGAGCGCGCGGCCTATGCCCTGGCGACCAAGGCGCCCTATCTCGCGCCGCAGCCGGTCAATCGCTGGAGCGTGTGGGGTGCGGCCTATGGCGGGTCGGCCACTACCGACGGCAATACGACCGTCGGCTCGCACGACACCACGGCGCGCGCCTACGGCGTGGTCGGCGGCGCGGATTACAAGGTCTCTCCGGACGCACTGATCGGTTTTGCGCTGGCAGGCGGCGGCACCAATTTCTCGATTGCCAGTGCGCTGGGCAGCGGCAACTCGGATTTGTTCCAGGCCGGCGTGTTCGGACGGCAGAACATCGGCGCGGCCTACCTTTCAGGCGCGCTGGCCTATGGCTGGCAGGACGTCACCACCAACCGCACCGTGACCATCGCCGGCGCCGATGTGTTGCAGGCCCGCTTCAAGGCCGAGACCTTCTCGGCGCGGTTCGAGGGCGGCTATCGCTTCGCAACGCCGCTCGCCGGCATCACGCCCTATGTCGCGGCGCAAGCGGTCAGCTTCAACCTTCCGGCCTATGCCGAACAGGTGCTGGCCGGCATAGGCACCTTCGCGCTCAATTACGGCGCACAGACCACCGCCGCGACCCGCACCGAACTTGGACTTCGCGGCGACAAATCATTCGCGGTGCAGGACGGCATCTTCACGCTGCGCGGCCGCGCGGCCTGGGCGCACGACTACAACAACGACCGCGCGGTGACGGCGGTATTCCAGACTCTTCCCGGCGCAGCCTTCGTGGTGAACGGCGCGCGCGCCAATCCCGATGGCGCGCTGGTCAGCGCCGGCGCCGAGATGAAATGGTTGAGCGGCTTCTCGCTCGCAGCCACCTTCGAAGGCGAGTTCTCCGGCAATGTCACCAGCTATGCCGGCAAGGGCGTCGCCAGATATACGTGGTGATTTCCAAAGCTTAAGATGCGTTACGAGGGTTCGCCGAACGGCTTGCGGCCGGCTTGAGGCGAACCCGGGGCAATTTCGCCATATTTACTTGCTGCCCTGCCATTGGCCGGAAACCCCTAGAACTACTCGGATTTTTCCAACTCCGCCTTCGTTCGCCGCGGTGGTTTGCGGCACCTGGACATCGAGTTGGTCGACGAACAGGAACGGCATGCCGACCTCCAGATCGTAGAGCAGTTTTTGCAGCGCAGGCTGCTCCATCTCGCAACTCACCAGCAGGCCGACAAAACCGTCCTTGGCCTGGGTGCCCAGCACGTCGACCTGGGATGACTGGATGGTGCCGCCGACATTGCCGACGGCTGCGGCGACCCGTTGCAGCAGCGTGGCGCCGGCCACCGTCACCGTCGGTCCTTCCAGGAACGGCGTTCCCGGAGGGGCCAGCGGCGAGGTACCGGCGCCGCGCGCCCTCCGGCCCTGGAGCTGGTCCAGCAAGTCGGAGGTTTGCGCCAGCGCGCGCTGGTGATCGAGGATGTTCGCGACCGCCATGCCGGCCATCGCGAGCAAGCCGCCGATCACGACGACATAGAGCACCACCGCGATCAGCGGCGAGCGCGTCAGCGTGCGGGTGATGGCCTGGGCGGTGCTCATGGGACGGCCGTGTTCTTCGGTTCGATCCGCGCTTCGATATGAAAGCGCTCGCCCGGATCGGAAGACGAGCGCGTCGTCGGCGCGTAGAACGTGGCGCGGGTAAAATGCTGCGACTGTTCGATCAGCGGAATCAGCGACGGCGCGTCGCGGGTGATGCCGACGATCTGCAGCTTGTTGCCGGCCAGATGCAACTCGGTGACGTAGGTATGGTCGGGAAGCACTCGCGTCAGCGCATCGAGCACGATGACGCTTGCCGGCGTTTCGTATTTGCGGCGCTCCAGCGCCGCGATCGGCGAGCGGTCGCCACCATCGCTGCTGGCGCGGATGGCGGCGCGGCGCTGCGAAATCTGCCGCGCCAATTCGTCTTCCTGCGCGCCGAGACTGTCGGCGACGTAGGTCGCCGCGATCACCGCAAGCAGCGTGCCAACCGCCGTTGCACCGAGGCCCGCCAGCAGCGCGCGACTCAAACGTGCTGCGTCGAGGTGGCCGCGGGCCTTTTGCTCGAATACCTTGACCCGTCCCGCGTTGCGCTCGGCGACATCGGTGCAGACGGCAACGGCGGCGGGGTGAAATATCAAAACCGCCTGAACGTAGGTCATCGCCACCTTGCGGGTCGTTGCCGCGATCACCGTGGTGATGCTCTCGGATCCGCTCTCGATCGGAGGACTGCAGCCGAATACCGCCTCGCTGGCGCTCCACGGGGTCAGGCGGTCGATCTGCGCGCGGACGATGCCGTCAAGGAAATCCGCAGCGCGTGCCGGCAGTTCGAGCGGACGGAACAGGAAACGTTTGGGCTGAAGCACGATCTCGACCCGGCTCCCCCGGAACATCGCCGCCAGATTGGGCGCGGACAGGCTGCCATCGGCGAACGCAATACGCGCCGGCAAGTTTTCGGATTTGCTGGCCGCCTCCACCGCGAAGCCGCCATTGTCCTGTTCGATCAGCCTGATGACGCGCGGCGACGACACCCGATCGAACGCGGCGATCATTAACGCGGCGACGCTGTCGGTCCAGCCGCGGAAGAACGTACCGATCGTTTGCAGGAACTTCATCGTAAAGCGGCCCTTTGCGGCGCCGTAGCCCCATCGGAGGCGTTGCGCCACGACAATACACGATAAGGCTCATCGCCCTCTTCAAGAAGCAGGATTACCACCTCCGCGGCGGTCCGGCGGCCGCTATCGAAATCGATTCCGACCGTCATCCGATAGGCCCTGGATGCCGCAAGCGTGGCCCCCTCCCCGCCGACCAGTCCCACCAGGGAGCGCGGGTCGGACCGCGGATCGCTGCGCTGCGACAACACCGCCTGCAGGCGTTCCGGCGTCATGCCCGGCAACGCCGCCACTACTTGCGGTGCAGCGTCCTGGATATTGATCGAAGCCATATTGCTGAACGCGGTGACGAAGGGAAGCATCCGCTCGACGACCGCAGGCGGGATGCCGCGCACCAGCCACAATTCCTCGGCTGCTGGAAACGGAGCATGGCGCGGCGCGTAGGCGATTCCCGCTGTACGATAGGACGAGGTTTCCGAATCGTCCTCGCCGGCTTCCGAAGGCGCGCGCCAGGCCAGAATGCGATCGGCATAATTGGCGGCATTGGCCGGCGCGCTGCCGAGCCCGATGATGAGACCGGCCAGCAACCCCTTCGGCGCGGCATTGAGATCGATGCGCGCCGCCTCCGACCGGAACGTGACGGTAACCCGCGCCGCGCCCATCCTGGCATTGAACGTTCCGCTGCTGGGGCGAGCCTCCGCCCCGACCGCGGTGAGTTGATATGCGGCGAGTTCGACCCCGGCGGTCACCAGCGCGTCAGCTTGAATCCGGTCGGTGCTTGCGGCCACCACCACCGCGGTGTTGGTGACGAAGGTCAGATAGATCAGCACCAGCGCCGACAATGCCGCGAGAATCCAGAGCACGGCGACGACGATGAAGCCGCGGCTGGTTCGATCGTATCTCGGCAGCAGCATCAGAGCTGCTCCTCTTTTTTATCCTTGTCAGCGTCCGGCTTCAGCCGCGCCGTCAGGCATTGCACGGCGCTCTTCGCCCGCGCGCATTCGGCCGGCGCGTCGACGTGTACGACCGCGGCGCTGGAGACCGAAAGCACCTGTCCGGTCGCAACATCGCGGACATTGATGCGGATCATGTTCGGAAGCTGCCTTTGCCCGCGCCACTCTTTTTGCCAGACCTGATCGGACCCGGCATAGGAAAACGACACGCGAAACGGGCTGCGGATCAGCACGACCTGATCGGCGAACCTGATCTGCGCATCGGCCGGCATCGGCACGAACGGCGCGCGCTCGCGCACCAGCGCCAAACCCTGGTCGTCGGCCTTCTCGATCAGCCGGATGATTTCGAGGCCCGGGCGCGTGTTGGGACCGACGGCGGTGCGCACGAAGGTGACCGACAACTCGGCACCCTCGAACAACGGCGCCTTGGCGTCGCCATTGATCGGCATCATCTCCGCGACCGCAAAATCCGCGGCGATGCGTTCGAGGCCGATGGCCAGCCGCTCGGCGCGCTGCACGCGCGCCATGCCCCTGTTCCAGTTCGGCAGCCACTGCGCCGTCACCGTCGCCAGCGCGCCCAGGATCACGGTCATCAGCAGCGTGGCCATCAGCACTTCGATCAGCGTGAAGCCCGCTTCACCAGCCGCCGCACGTCGCGCCCGCCCGCTCACTCGGTGGTCCTTGGCACAAGACGCACCGTGGTGACCTGCATCGCCGGTCCGCCGGGCGACTGCAGCCGAACGGCGACGGCGAGCGGCACGAAGCGGCCGGTCTGCGGCGCATCGGTTGCCACTGCGACGTTCATCGGTGAGACATCGATGCGCCAGCGATGGCCGGCCAGTTCGCCGGACTGGCGCCCGGGTTTCAGCAGCGTGCGCGACGGCAGCGCCGCGAGCAGCGTCTCGGCGGTTCCACCCAATGCCAGGCGCTGGTCGATTCCGCGCGTTCCCTTCACGGTTGTTGCGATCACCGTACCGATCGACCCCAGCACCGCGGCGACGATCGCCAGGGCAACGAGAGCCTCGATCAGGGTGAATCCTGCAACGCCGTTAGAGCAGCTTTTTCTGGACAATCTCGACGCCTCCGGTCAGCCAGTTGACGCGAACCTCATAACCCATCCCCGGCCGCGCCAGCGCGATGGTGCCGCCGCACGACAT
>NZ_DASYMN010000288.1:0-7065 GCF_036009065.1 Bradyrhizobium sp.
TCGCCTCGTCCTGCTTGAGCACGACGCGCGGGCGCGACACCGACAGCTCAAAACCTTCGCGGCGCATGGTCTCGATCAGGATGCCGAGCTGCAATTCGCCGCGTCCGGCCACTTCCATCGCGTCCTTGTCGTCGGATTCGCGGACCCGCAGCGCCACATTGCCTTCGGCCTCGCGCAGCAGGCGGTCGCGGATCATGCGGCCGGTGACCTTGCTGCCTTCGGTGCCGGCCAGCGGCGAATCGTTGACGCGGAAGGTCATCGCCAGGGTCGGCGGATCGATCGGCTGCGCGGGAATCGGCTTTTCCACCGAGGGATCGCAAATGGTGTGGGCGACGGTGGCGTCCGGCAGTCCGGCCAGCGCAACGATGTCGCCGGCTTCCGCCTCATCCACGGCGATGCGTTCGATGCCGCGGAACGCCAGCACCTTGGTGATGCGGCCGGTCTCGATCAGCTTGCCATCGTGATCGAGCACCTTGACGCTCTGGTTCGGCTTGACCGAGCCCGATGAGATGCGGCCGGTAATGATGCGGCCGAGATAGGGATTGGCTTCCAGGATGGTGCCGAGCAGGCGGAACGGGCCTTCTTCCACCACCGGCGGCTTAACGTGGCTGAGCACCAGATCGAACAGCGGCTTCATGCCGTCGTCGTGCGAACCCTCCAGCGAGGTCGCCATCCAACCCTGCTTGGCCGATCCGTAGAGAATCGGGAAATCGAGCTGCTCGTCGGTGGCGTCGAGCGCGGCGAACAGGTCGAATACCTCGTTGATGACTTCGACGGGGCGGGCGTCGGAGCGGTCGACCTTGTTGATGACGACGATCGGCTTCAGGCCCATGCGCAGCGCCTTCGACACCACGAATTTGGTTTGCGGCAGCGGGCCTTCGGCGGCATCCACCAGCACCAGCGCGCCGTCCACCATGTTGAGGATGCGCTCGACCTCGCCGCCGAAATCGGCATGGCCCGGGGTGTCGACGATGTTGATGCGGGTGTCCTTCCACTGCACCGACGCCGCCTTGGCCAAAATGGTGATACCGCGTTCGCGCTCCAGGTCGTTGGAATCCATCGCGCGCTCGACCTGGCGCTGGTTGTCGCGGTAGACGCCCGACTGCTGCAGCAGGCGATCGACCAGCGTGGTCTTGCCATGGTCGACGTGGGCGATGATGGCGATGTTGCGGAGATTCATGGCTCTTCTTCTAATGTCGGACAATGGCTGGAGCGTGATCTCGCCGGAAAACCGGGACCCACTTTTCCGGATCGCGCTCAAAAAACCTGGAGTTCGAAGGCGCTCAGGCGCCCAAAAAGGAAGCCCGGCCAAAAGGACCGGGCACACCTTGCTCGTTGCGGCGCAATATATTCAGAAATCGCCAAAAAACAATGGGTTGATCCTGATTTTTGTGACCAACGAAAGATTTGACGGGTATCCCCACGTGGGCCTCTTACAATGCGGTTTTCCTTTTGGCGATCGCCGTGGGATTACTAGCGCTCGTGCTATGCAACGGGTCCCGGCGAGATGGAGGGCAAATTGGCAGGGGAAATCGACGAAGCGCAGCTTCGCGAAGTGATGAAGACGCAAGGCTTCGATTTTGATCAAGCGCAGCTTAAGTATCAGCAGTCCTTCGGCCATACGGAATCAAATGAGCCGCACGCCGAGGTTAAATTGCCGTCAGGCGTCCAAGTTTTGAGTGCGGCGAGTTCCCTTTCAGGCGATCTCGGCAAGCTGATCTGGGGTCTGCCTTATTTGGAGATGGCTAAATTCGTGATCTGCGCGTTGAACGGCATAGTCAATGAGCATCGCGCGCTAATGAAGGCGGTGCAGAAATGTGCGTCATCGCGGTGGCCGGAGCTGGTCACTGATCCGGACGAACCCGCACCTACCTAAGATCGATTGGCTGCACCCCGCATGTGGCACTCTTGAGGTGGCCGCGAACGCATCGGCGCTCCACCGGTCACAGATCAAACACGGCCACCGCGCGGATTGGCGAGGCGGTGCCGTCGCGCCACTTCAGCGGCAGGCCGATGAAGGTGAAGCGGCCCTGGCCCAGCAGCGCCTCCAGATTGCACAGGCTCTCGATATGGGTGATGCCGAGGTCGAGACAGGCCTTGTGAACCAAGAGGTTCACCTTGCCGTCGGGCCCGGGGCGCATCGAGTCGATGCCGAAATGCACCACGCCTTGCCGCGCCAGCCATTCGGTGGCGGCGACATTCACGCCGGAATTGTCGGTCGCATATTCCTTGCGCGGAAAAGTGCGGTCGTGATGGCCGGTGCAGAGCAGGACGGTGCCGCCTTTCGGCACCGGCACGCCCGCTTTGTTCACCGCGGCTTTAAGATCATCAGGCGCGATCTCGGCGCGCGGCGCGATGTGGCGCAGGTCGAGGCAGATGCCCGGCACGATGCAGTTCTCCAGCGGGTATTCGTTGATCGGCTGGCCGGTCTTGCCGAAATGCCTCGGCGCGTCGATGTGGGTGCCGCCATGGTCGGCCATCGAGATGAACATCGACGAGAGGCCATACACGTTGCCGCTGTCGGCAAAGGACTCTTCATGAGTCTTCCAGACGCCGTGGATGATGGGAGGATGGCCCGGATAGCTCGGGGTGCGGTGGTAGAGTTCACGACTGAGATCGACGATTTTCACGAACGGTGCTCCGCACTATCGATGGGGTCGGTCTTCTACGAGATTCACGCATCGGCCGCCAGTTTTTGTTGATCGCTACAACACCGCCGTCATCCTGAGGAGCCGCGCTCTTGCGCGGCGTCTCGAAGGATCGCCGCGAGCACGGCGCCTGTGGCCATCCTTCGAGGCTCGGCTGCGCGGCGGGCACCTCAGGATGACGGCTGAATGTGTGGCTTGGAAAAGGATTCGTATTTTTTGACGCAGTTTATGCCCCGCTGGCCCGCAGCTGAACGCCGGCCCGTTGCAGGTTTTGCGGCATGCTGGTCAGCAGCGCCTTGCGGTCCGCGACCGCGTTATGGAATTGCTCCAGCGCGATGTTGAAGGCGGTCAGCGCTCCCTGTTCGATCGCGCCCTGTTCGAAGCTGTTCAGCGTCTCGCGCAGGATCTGGTCCGCTTCGGCCTGCATCTGGTCGAGCTCATCGGCCGAATCGCTGTGCCGCGCCAGCGCCAGCATGTCGAACAGCCGCTCGCGCAGCGATGAGTTGTTGCTGCGCTCGTCCTTCTTCAGATAGCTCGCGAACCAGGCGCCGATCGAACCCAGCAGCGACAGGCCCATCAGCCCGAACCAGATGTAATCGCTGTAGCGGTCGAGGAAGGTCTTTTCCTCGCCGTCGACATAGGCCGCGGCGCCCGGATGCACCGGAATGGCGGCATCCTTGTCGGTGTCCGGGGTTTCGATCTTCGCCGCAAGCGGGAATTCCGACAGCAGCGTCTGGCGCACAGCGAACAATTGCCGGGTGAAGGTGGAGACGGTCGCCTCCGACAGGCCTTTGCGCGCCACGATATGGTGCGAGAAACTGATCGTCTTCACCTCATCGTCGGGACGCGCGGGCGAGCCGCCGAACGCGCCGGCCGGAATCTCCGATGCCTCGTAGGCCGGATAGTTCTGCGCGATCGCAGCCGCCGCATCGATCGCAAGGAACGTCGGCGACGCGCCGTCACGCGTCGAAGCGTTGATCGCGTCCGACGTGATCTTGCTGTTGACCGGTCCCGCCGCGAGATAGGCATCCGCCTTCTGGTTGCGGATCGCCTCGGCGGCCTCATTTGCGGGGAATTGCACGATCTCGAGCTTGCTGGCATCCACGCCGTATTGCCGCAGGATCACCTTGAGCAGATTGACATTGGCCGGGGTCCTGCCGACGACCCCGATGCGGCGGCCGGCGAGCTGCTGGATTTTGGTGATCTTCGGAGCGGGTTTCTTGGCCTTGGCCGCCGGCGGCACCCACAGCACCGCGACGTTCTTGCGCAGCGTGGCGACGGCTTGCGCATTCTTCGGCACATCGAGATCGCCGCGGATGATCGCAAGATCCGTCTTGCCGTCGGCAAGCGCCTGGGCGCTCGCGGTTGCGCCCTCGGTCTGCACCGGACGCAAACGGACGTAGCCATGCGCAAATGACTGCGTCAGTGTTTGAACGACCTTGACGTCGTCGCTGTTCGGAGGACCCACCGCGATCCGCAGCGTCACCGGCCGCATCGCGAAGTAATATGCGGCGCTGACTGCGCCGACCAGCGCCAGCGTGCCCGCCAGCGTGATCAGCATCATCTTCCGCTTCATCGAACGCGGCGACGGCGGCGCCACCGGTCCGCCAAGCTGGGAGCCGCCCTCCATCGATCGGGAAAAAAGCTGCTTCAGGCTCAATTCAGCAGGTCCAGCGGTTAGATCCCGAATCCTAGCAAATATCCTGCCATTGGAGGCATTACATCTGCGTCATGGTTCCCAGGCAGGGGCTTTGGGCCGCTTTTGGCCCGTTATTGTGGCGGCGATGCGGGCTGCGACATCATGGACCGGATCGCGCTGCCCGGTGTTAGGATGAAGCTGGCGAGAAACGGGAGGCGATCATGGTGCAGAAACTGTCGGCGGAGGCCCGCAAATCGGCCCTGACGGGGCTGTCCGGCTGGTCGGAGGTCGCGGGCCGCGACGCGATTCAGCGCACCTTCACCTTCAAGGATTTTAGTGAGGCGTTCGGGTTCATGGCCCGGGCGGCGCTGGTCGCCGAAAAGAGCGATCACCACCCGGAATGGCGCAATGTTTACAAGACCGTAGAGGTGGTGCTGGCGACCCACGACGCCGGCGGCGTCACCGCGCGCGACGTCGAACTGGCGCAGGCGATGAACGCGATTGCCAAGCAGCTCGGCGCCGCCTGAGCCATGCTTGCGGCGGCGGCCCGACATCCCCAATTCAGGCTTATCGGCGCGGTCCGTCGCGCTTCAGCCTCAGGGGAGCCCCAGCGATGGCGTCCGACCACAGCGTGGGTTTCGAGCCGGCCGACCGGCTGGCGCAGGACCGCGATAGCCTGCGCCGACGCTTCTGGAGCAAGCTGAAGCGCGTGGCAGCGCATCTGCCGTTCGCCGAAGACCTGCTCGCCGCCTATTATTGCGCCTTCGACAAACAGACCCCACGCCATGTGCAGGCGTCGCTGCTCGGCGCCATCGCCTACTTTATCCTGCCGTTCGATTTCGTGCCGGACGTGCTGCCGGTGCTCGGCTTCACCGACGACGCCGCCGTGCTCGCCACCGCAATCCGGATGGTGCTGACCCACATCACGCCGGAACATCGCGACGCCGCGCGTGCGGCGCTGAAGCGGGGTGTGGACACCGCGGATATTTCTTCTGCCTAGTCGTCCTCGACCGCTTCGCCCTTGCCGCACGGGCGCAGGGCTTCGCTACCCTTGAGCACGAGGATCGCCACCGCGGCGTGGTTCTGGCGAAAGTCGTTGAGGCGGAAGACGCCGGCGGTATAGCGCTCGCGCAGGCCGTCGACCACCTTCACGTCGAGCGGGTCGCGATAAATCATGCGCGCACGGGCCAGGCCGTCGTCGCCGTAGCTGCGATAGAGCTGGGACGTATGTTGCAGACGCGGGGAAAGATACCAGAACATTGCCGATTTGTACGCCTTCCACGCCTCGCTGGGACAGGATTGCGTTGTGCAGATGCGCAGCGCCAGAGTCACCTGATCGGCGTCGAATGAGGCATGGCGGTGGTCGATCGAGCGTCCGTTGCGGTCGCGCAAGTCGCGGGAGGGAATGATCTGTTTCCCCGCGACGTGCTCCCCGCCATAGCAGGCCGGCGCGGTCTGCGGTTCGGAGACGTAGTATTTCGCCTTCAGATAGATTTCGCTGGCGATGAGCAGCGCGCCGGCAATGCAGAGACCGGCAGCAACCGCGCGCCAGCGGGTGAAGAAGTTTGTCGGCAGTCCGTGTTCCAGCAGGCTCATCCGCAGGTTCCATTCCTGGCCTCGACGCCCTTGAGCGCATCGGTCACCTCACGCGGCGTGCCGAACGCGGCAAATCCGCCGAAATCGCTGGCCGCGATGAAGCCGTTTGTGGCCAGCGCGCGCAGATTCTCCACAAGCTGCGGATCGACCCGGGCACTCGGTATGTCGGTCACGGCGAACTGACCCGGTCGAATCGCTGCAGCGGTGGGCGCCACCCGGGATCCCGTCTGCAATTGCCATTCCTCGCGCATCTGATTGTAGAGCTTTAGATACTGTCGCACTGCCTCGGCCAGATGCTGCCGCTGCGGCTTCTGGCAGAAGCGTTTCGGCTGTTCCGCCGCGAAGCAGGCCACGTAAGCGGCGGCGCGAATAAGTTCGCTCTCTCCGGCCTCGAGATGAAAGGACAAGTCAACCGCGCGCGTCTGCGCCTCCGTGAGCTTGGCTTGGGCGGCGCGCCTCGTGCAGATGCGATGCACACTCTGCAGCAGATCGTCATCGCCACCAACCTGCTCGATCGTCGCTGCAGGATTGCCGGCCGCGGCGTTTTCGACGAAGTTCCGGTCGAGCGACTTGCCCATCTGTTTCATGAAGTACATGTTGGCCCCTGCGAGCGCGAAGGCGAGCGCGACACCGAGCGCGATACCTCCGATCTGCTTGACCAGCGGCGACATCCCGTGTCCGGTCGAAGCCGTGGGCGGCTGTGGCGCGCCCTGCGTCGGTTGCATGCCGCGCCGGCCAAAGCCGCCGTTGTCGGGACTCATGGCATCTCCCCTCGCATCACCGATTCGCGCGCAGCTTGCACAGGCGATCGAGGTCGGCGCTGGACACGGTCTTGACGATTTCGCCGTCGCTCGGTGTCGAACTCGGGTTCGGCGCGATGCGGCTTGGATTGAGCAGCAGGGTGAAACGGACGGCGTCGAACGGCAGGCCGAAATGGTCGGCCCAGTTCTGCAGCGACGCACAGAATGTTTGGCGGATGCTGACTTCGCCCTCAGTCGGATCCACCGCGCGCGCGAAGCCGGTGGCACCGAACGCGCCGATACGGAAGCCGGCAAGCGAGCCCGGCTGACCGCCAAGGACGTCGAAGGCGGCATAGCCTTCAAACCCGACGCTCGGCCTGGAGGCGGGCGCTAGTCCTTGAAGCCGCCAGCGGATCGGCTGGTCGGCGATGATGACGACAGC
>NZ_DASYMN010000289.1:0-2821 GCF_036009065.1 Bradyrhizobium sp.
CGCCGCGATCAACGCCCTTGCCGACATTCTCCAGGCCAAGCGCCGCCGCGGCTACCAGGACCGCACCGGGTGACGGAGCCACACCGGCCGCCGGCACGAGCCGGAAAAGCTACCGGTAACGTCGCTGCGGTCCGACACGCCCAGGCTACCACACCAGCCAAGCGCGTGCGCGCCATTACCAAGGAAGACGCCCGGAAGCGTCGCGTCGAAGTCCCCTCCTCTGCCTCGCAGACTGGCATGCAACTGCATACCGCCGACGGAACCCGCAAATATCTGACCACCGGCGAGCGCGATGCCTTCCTGCGACAAGCCGACCTGGCCGACCGCCCGGTGCGGACACTCTGCATGACCCTGGCCTATGCCGGCTGCCGGCTCTCCGAGGCCTTGGCGCTGACCGCCGACCGCGTCGATCTCGCCGCCGGCGTGCTGGTGTTCGAAAGCCTCAAGAAGCGCCGCACCGGGATCTTTCGCAGTGTGCCCGTACCCCCTGCCCTGCTGGATACGATCGACATGGTGCACGGCATTCGCGAACTGCACGCCAGGCGCGGCAAAGGCCGCGGCGTGCGGCTCCGGCCACGGTCGCGGATGACCAGATGGTGGGCGGTGCATGCGGTGATGCTGGCCGCCGGGCTGGAGGGTGTGCCGGCTTTGCCCAGAGGGCTGCGGCACGGTTTCGGGGTGGCCGCCGTCACCGCCGGCATCCCGCTCAACCTGGTGCAAATGGCTCGGTCATGCCCAGTCCGACTTTGACACCTGGTTTCGGAATCTGCTTTCCAATCGGCTACTTATGGGCCGCCAGAAAGTCGTTGGCACTACAGATGCGCGGTTCGGCGGTTTTCTCTGGTTTACGGATCAGGCGACTGGGCACCCGAGGGAGGCGGCGGTTGAGCGATGATTTGGATCATCGGCGGCAACGCCACGCCGACGGCTTGGAACACGGCGCCGGCGCAGCCAGGGGCGGCGGCGCGAAGGCGAAGCCTTTTGCCAGCCTGATCGATGTCGGTTTGAACGAGCTGATCGAGATCGCGAATGATATCGGCCCATTCGTACCGACGCCCGT
Source organism: Bradyrhizobium sp. (assembly GCF_036009065.1). Taxonomy (GTDB): domain Bacteria; phylum Pseudomonadota; class Alphaproteobacteria; order Rhizobiales; family Xanthobacteraceae; genus Bradyrhizobium. The sequence continues at coordinate 1,061 of NZ_DASYMN010000289.1, forward strand.
CGCCAACGACCCGGTCGATGAGTTCCTTGCGTAGCAACAGAGCAAGGAACGAGCAGAACACATGGCCGCGAATCGTATCATCGCGCTGGTGGAAGATCGGACGCGTATTGATGATGGATTTCGTGGTTCTGAAAATATCCTCCACAATCCATCGTTCGCGATAGCGGAGCGCGACAACCAGCGGCGAGACCTGTGCAGTGGTATGGATGACATAGACGCCGTCGAATTTAGCGGCCGCGGCGACACGCTCGGGGTCGATGGCGAAGTGACGGTCGCCTTCGGTCTTGAGGAAGCGGCGGAAGCCTTTGTTGCCGACCATGGCTTTGTCACCCTGGCGCAATGCTTTGTCCAATCTGGCAAGGGTCGCTGCACGGGCGGCGGCATCGTTTCGCGCTTCGGCGTCATTATAACAGACGATGTAGCGGCAACGCCGCGTGTTTGCCTGACCAGACTTGACCTTGCGAACCACCTCTTTGACCTGAAGGTCGAGCGTGCCGCGGCCATTGGCCTTGGGAACTGTCAGCGAGACGAACGGGGTCTTGTCGGCCAGCACGGCGGCGACTTCGACGCTGCGCTTTTCGCGCACGCCCAGAATATACTCGATCTTGTGGGCTTCGAGCGTGGCGATGGTCTTGGCGCTGACCATGCCGCGATCGGCGATGATGCAGACCCGATTGAGCAGGAAGCGCTCGCGCAGCCGGGTGACGACCGGTATCAGCGTCGTGACATCGGCGGTATTGCCCGGCCACATCTCGCTGCAGATCGGTCGTCCGGTCTCATCGATGACGACGCCGAGGACCATTTGATGCAGATCAGGCCGAGAGTCTTTGGAATGACCGTTGCGGCCGAGCGTGGTCCCGCCGTCGCCTTCGAAATACAGGCTGGTGGTATCGAAGATCGCCAGCCCGACATCATTGAAGAGGCTGCGGCGTTTGGCGAACAGTTGTTCCTCGATCAGATCCTTGTTGGTGCGAGGCACCAGGCCGCTTCCCTGTTGGCCGGCAAGTTCCTCGCCGAGCCAGGCCATTGCACGGTACAGGTGATGCAGCTCGATCGCGTCCATGCCGTCGATGGAGTAGGCCGATCGCCACTTCTCCGCGGCGCGATCCGAGCCAGGATCCATGATCCGATGCAGCACGGTCAGAAATACGGCCCGCTCGAGCGGGAATTCGAACTTGCGATCGGCCAGCAGGTCCTCGATCACCGATCGGCAAAAGCTGTCGCGCCACAATCTCTCGAACAGGAGGGACGGGCCGATCCGTTTGGCATCGATCGTCGTGGTCTCACCCTTCTCGATGGCCGATAGCAGCATCCCGGTCTCGGTCAACCGGGCGCCGGATCGCAGCAGTCGATCGAACTCGCCGGTTTCCTTGAGTGCGTCGAGGCGGCCCAAGGTCGCCATCACGGTCTGGCGGGGCTTGCCGTTGACCCGATGGCTTGCCACCATCTGGAGATACTCGAAGCCGCCTGATCGCTTTGTCCGGAAGTACATGCTGGCCACCGCTTGCCAGCACAGTATTGGCGCCATTCACCTGCCAGTCAAGGTAGAACTCGACCTTATTGGCACTACAGAAACAGCCAAATCCGGGTTTTCTAACGGCAGAGTGCGGCTTTCAGCCCCATTTGGAACGGGTAACTGTCAAAGTCCGAGCCGCGGTGAAACGCCTGAAGCCGCGGCACGACGTGAACTAACCGAGGAAATCGGTCTTCGGCCCGCTGCCCCCTTGCTTCCCGTTGTAGACATCCGTGGCGTCTGGGACG
>NZ_DASYMN010000290.1:0-29185 GCF_036009065.1 Bradyrhizobium sp.
TCTCAGCCACATCGGATTCAACGTGCTGTGGCTGCTGCCGTTCGGAAGTGCGGTGGCGCGCCGCTTCGGCGCAATGCGGTTCTTCCTGTTCATGGCGGTGACCGCGATTGCCGGCGCGCTGGCGCATCTGGTTACCCACGAACATGCGGTGGCGCCGATGATCGGCGCTTCGGCGTCGGTGTCCGGCGCGATGGCGGCCGCCATCCGTTTCGCCTTCGTGCAGGGCAGCTTCCTGTCGTTTCGCCGCGGCGATGCCGATGCGGCGGCACAGGTGCCGGCGCTGTCGCTGCTGCGCGCCTTGCGCAATCCGCGCGTCCTGGGATTCCTCGGCGTCTGGTTCGGTGTCAACATCATCTTCGGGGTCGGATCGATTGCGATCGGCGCCGACGGCGTAAGTGTCGCCTGGCAGGCGCATATCGGCGGATTTTTCGCGGGTCTGCTGTTGTTTTCGCTGTTCGATCCCGTTCCGCGCACCCGCAGCGAAGCCGCCGATACATCATCCTCCGACGTGTCCGGTCCGGGCTGATCGTCGCTGCTCTCGCTATTCCATTCAGCGTCCCTATGTGTTCAGATATGCATCTCTTGATCGCATCCAGGGAGGCGACAATGACGGTACGTGCAATTCTCGATTCCAAGGGCCACGCCATCTTGAGCGTCGAGCCGGAAGCGAAGCTTTCGGCCGCGGTAAAGATTCTGTCGGAGCGGCGGATCGGCGCGGTGCTGGTCATGAGCGGCGGGCGCATCGAGGGCATCCTGTCGGAGCGCGACATCGTGCGCGTGCTCGGAGAGCGCGGCGCCGCCGTGCTGGACGAGCCCGTGAGCACGGTGATGACGCGCAAGGTCGTCAGTTGCCGGGAGAAAGACACCGTCAGTTCGATCATGGAACGGATGACATCGGGCAAGTTCAGGCATCTGCCCGTGGTCGAGGACGACAAGGTGGTCGGCCTGATCTCGATCGGCGACATCGTCAAGTGGCGCGTCAAGGAATTCGAGAACGAGCAGGAAGCGCTGCAGAACTACATCAAGACCGCCTGATCATCAGGCTTTGGGCTTCCTTTCGACCACCGTGCCCGGCTCGCCGGGCGCCGGCGGCGCGAGAATCTGGATCGCTTCCTGGATCGATTCGATGGCGCGTTCGGCCGCGCGCGCGCCATGCGCGATCAAATCGCCGGCGCGGTGGAAATCGAACCAGCCGATCTGGCCGACCCGCGGCGAGATCAACAGGTCCGGCGGATCGCCGGCGAGCCGCGCGCGGGTGATGCGGTCCTGCATGATGTTGAAGGCATCGACCATGACCGTGGAGATGCCGGGGCTGCCGCCGCCGCCGAAAAACTCGCGCTTGACGGTGCGCTCGGGCGAGAAGAATTTCCCCAGGCCGCGCTTTGGCGGCGCGACGGCCACTTCGATCACCGGTTCCGGCGCATCGGCCGCCGGGCCGTGGGAGAAAATCGTGGTGCTATGGGCGAATACGTCGCTGGAGAGATTGGCGGCGATCACCATCTCCGCACCGAGCGCACGCGCGGCCGACACCGGCACCGGATTGACCAGGGCGCCGTCGACCAGCCAGCGGTCGCCGACCAGAACCGGCGCGAAAATTCCGGGCAGGGCATAGGAGGCGCGCATCGCATCGACCATGCGGCCATGGGTCAGCCAGATCTCGTGGCCGGTCCTGACCTCGGTCGCGACGGTGGCGAATTTGAGCGGCAGCTCTTCGATCAGCGTCTTGCCCAACGCGGCCTCCAGCTGGGCGGCGAGCTTGGCGCCACCGATCAGCCCGGATCCGTTAAGGCGGATGTCAAGATAGCCAAAGATGTTCCGCGGCTGCAGGCTGCGCGCCCAGTGCTCCAGCGCATCGAGCTGGCCCGCGGCGTAGGAGCCGCCGACCACGGCGCCGATCGACGTGCCGACCACGACATTGGGAACGATGCCGTGGGCGACCAGGGTCCTGACAATGCCGATATGGGCAAATCCGCGCGCGGCGCCGCCGCCCAAGGCCAGCCCGATCACCGGCCGCCGGATGCTGCCGAGGCCGACCTTGTCGCGGCTGTTGGATCCGTTCTGGCCGCGGCCGATCAAATTATCCAGCACCGGAGGGACTCCATGGATGACGCGCCAAACTTATTCGCTGCGGCATGATCTTGCCAGAATGCGCTGCAGGCATGGTTTATGCCGCCGTCCGGGTCTCGGCTCCGGCTAGTCTCCCGATCCGCAATTCACTTGACCTCAGCGCACGCCTTTCCCTGAAACTTGCAAGCGAAGCGACCTCGGCACCACCCACACGAGGCCGAAATTGTGACTAGACCGCGACGCCAGGGGCAATACTTTCCTCTTTAGCCCCTTTCTAAAGAGGCGGTGGACCTGCAAGCCCGGCTGCAGGCTTGAATTTGCCGCGTTTTCGGTGAAAAGCATGCGTCATGACTGCGTGGGGCCATATTCGAAAAGACCGCGGGGCCGATCGAGCCGGACGGTGCGGACGCCTGGCATCGACGCTTGCGCTCGCCGGCTTTATCGCGGTGGCGACCCCAACCGTCTCGTTTGCCCAGTTCTTTAGCGATCGTCCGCCGCCGGTGCCCCCGGCGTCGGTGCCCGACGTGCCCTCCGGCGGCGCCATCAGCCTTGCCCCACCCTCGGGTCCGGCATCGGTGCCCAATCTGCCGGCGCCGCTGACCCAACCTCCGGTTTCCGCCGTGACGCCGCCGGTGGTGGCGCCGCCGATCGCATCGACGCCCGGGCAGGCGGTGTTGTCGCTGACGGCGCGTTACGGCAAGGATCTTCCGGTCATCAACAGCGGACTGGTGTGGCGGGTTTTTTCCGACCGGCCCGACGAGACCGGCACCTTCAAGCTGGTCCGCGAGGAGCGCGGCGCCACGCCGAATATCGTGCTGCCCCCCGGCGGCTATGTCGTCCATGTCGCGCTCGGTCTGGTCAGCGCGGTGCGGCCGGTGACTTTGAAGGCCGATACCTTCCGCGAATCTTTCCTGCTGCCGGCCGGAGGCCTGCGTATCGAGGGCCGCGTCGGCAGTTCGAAGATTCCACAGAACCAGATTTCATTTGCGATTCACAAGGGCAGCCAGTTCGAGGCCTCCGAGCGCGCCGCGCTGGTGCCAAGCGTTGCCGCCGGCGATGTGGTGCTGGTGCCGGAGGGAACCTATTACATCATCTCCAACTACGGCGACGCCAATTCGGTGGTGCGCTCGGACATTCGCGTGCAGGCCGGCAAGCTCACCGACGTCATCATCACCCATCGCGCCGCGGTCATTACCCTGAAGCTGGTCGGCGACAAGGGCGGCGAGGCGCTGGCCAACACCGCGTGGTCGGTGATCACGCCGGGCGGCGACGTCATCAAGGAATCGATCGGCGCGTTTCCCCGCGTGGTGCTGTCCGAAGGCGAATACCGCGCCATCGCCAAGAACGAGGGCAAGGTGTTCGAGCGCCCGTTCAACGTCGTCAACGGCGTCGACGGCGAAATCGAAGTAGTGGCGCGCTAGAGAACAGCCTCGTGTCCCGGACGCGGTGGCGCGAACGTCTCCACCAGGGAACTGCTCCGACATTTTCCATGCTTGGCTCTCCCGGTTCCGCTCAAGTTCCCTTAGCTCAACCAACCAACCGTCGCGCGTCGCGCGGAACCAACCTCGGCGCGCAGGGTTGCTAGGACGTACTTGTTTTCATCCCTCGGAGGCTTCCCATGACAAAGACCAGCTTTCTAGCAAGTTGCGCGGTTGCCGCGATGATGGCGTTGCCGATCGCGGCGCATGCACAGGGCGGGCCGGCGGCGGGCGCCGCGACCGGCGCGGTCGGCGGTGCCATTGTGGGCGGCCCGGTCGGTGCGGCGGTTGGCGCGACCGTCGGCGCCGTCGGCGGCGCGATCGCTGACGATGCGCGACCGCGGTTCCGCTCCTATGTGGTCGAGCGACGTCATCCTTCCTACCGCTATGACCGCGAAGTGCGCGTCGGCGCCGATCTGCCGTCGTCCGGCGTGACCTATTACGAGGTGCCGCGCGAATATGGCGTGACCAACTACCGCTATACGGTCGTCAATGACCGGGCGGTGCTGGTCGACCCGGGTACCCACCGCATCGTCCAGGTCATCGACTAGCGTTTGAACCGGAAGCGGCTCGCATTCGCGGGCCGCTTCTGTTTTTAGGGGTTGGGCCATGCAGCTCTTGATCGGATATCTGGTGGCGCTGTCGGTCTTCCTGGGCGGCGGGTATGCCGGTGTCCAGTGGCTGCTGGCCCCGGATGAACCTGCCGCTGCGGTAGGCGATGGTTCGCGCGCGGCCTCCGCATCGAGGTCGCGGGCGATCAACGCCAAGAAATTACGCGAGGCACGCGCGCTTCATCGCAAAGTGGCTGAATCGCTGGCGGAAGACGGCGTCAAGCCGGCTCCGGCCGCGGTCGAAGATGGCGACGACCGTTCCGTAAAAATTGCCGATCCCTCGAACGCCCGCGCCGCAGCGGATGCCTCGACGGATGCGGCCAGGCCGCACGTTCCCGACACGGCGGTGCTCGCGCACGATCCCAAACTGGACGCAAGGGCGGAGATCAGTGCGGTTGGCACGCCGGAGAAAATCAAAGCCGTCCACAAGGAATCCGATGCACAGCAAAGGCCGGCCGGCAAGGCCGACAGTGCACGCGTCACGCCCAGGAAGCCCCCCGAAATCAAGGCCGGGCCCGCGTCCGAGCCGGCTGCCGGTCATTCCGAAGTGCCGATCGCCAAGAAACAGGCCGTTAGGAAACAGGCGGTCAATAAGAAAGAAGCGGTTTCAAAAAACAGGCGAGGCGAGCGATTTGCATCGTCTTCGCGCAAGCCGGTGATGATGATCTTGCGCACGATCGAATTTCCCGACGGGCGCCGTGAGCAACGGCTGCTGCCGATGACCCAGGCCAGATCCGGATTGGCCGGATACGGCAGCGTCTCGGCCTTCGCGGATGACGATGATTTTTGATCTGACAGTACGTCAAGTCCGCGCATAACGCCGAACATTCGATCCTAAAACCTTGTCACGATATCGCCGAGCGCCGGGCGCGGACGGTCTTCGCTTGGCTTCGAAGGTGTGCCGATATGAATGAAGCCGGCGATTTTTTCGTTCGCCTTCAGCCCGAGCCCGTCGAGCAAGTCGCGGTCGTAGGCGAACCAGCCGGTCAGCCAGTTGGCGCCATAGCCGAGCGCGGTGGCGGCGGTAACGATGTTCATGGCGCTGGCGCCGGCGGACAGTTGCTGCTCCCATTCCGGCACCTTGGGATGCGGCTTGGTAAAACTCACCACCGCGATCACCAGCGGCGCGTCCATCAGGCGGCGCTTCTCGACCTCGATGTCGGCCGGCGGGCTCTGCGGATTTTTCCGCGCGAACACGTCCGCGATCGCCTCGCCGGCGCGGGCGCGGGCGTCGCCTTCGAACACGATGAAGCGCCACGGCGCCAGCTTGCCGTGGTCGGGCACCCGCGCGCCGACGGTGAGGATGGTCTCAAGTTCCGCGGGCGAGGGGCCGGGCCCGCTCATCTCGCGCGGCTTTACCGAGCGGCGGGTTTTCAGGAAGTCGATGGCGTCGGGCAAGATGAGTTCTTTCAGTGGGAATGAATTTAGGAGACCGCATATCATGGAGATAAGCAGCCAACGAGGCGGTTAAAGCGTATTTAGATTCGATTGTGAATGGAATTCGTCAGGCGTAGAATCTACGCGAACAGTGCCAGGTCATCCAATGGATATTGCACCGATCAAATCGCAGCGCGACTACCGCCAAGCCCTGAAGGAAATCGAAGGCCTAATGAACGCCCGGCGCAATACGTCGCAAGGTGATCGACTGGATGCGTTGCTCTGGTACAGGCGTGGGAAGGATCGTTGTTTGAACGATATCCTGTTTCCCAATTACCGCCGTCATCCTGAGGTGCTCGCCCTCTCGGGCGAGCCTAGAAGGATGGGCTACATGCACCAGGGCTGTCGTTCGAGACGCCGCGCGCAAGCGCGCGGCTCCTCAGAGCCTGACTGAAAAGGGGGCGTCATGGCCGAGCTTGTCCGGCCATCCACGTCTTTCTTTCTTGTTTGGATAGAAGTAAGACGTGGATGCCCGGCACAAGGCCGGGCATGACGAGCAAAGGGCAAGGTCAGATTTCACCTGAAAGATTTCCAGTCGGACTCTCAGGATGACGGCTGAATGTCAAGCCCGGCCATGGCGACACATGACGATCATGCCACCTCCCGCACCCGTCTCACGTCTGGCGGCGTGGCCTCTTCGACCAGAGCCGCGATCGCCTCGCCGGTCGGCGTCACCTGCTGCCGCTCGCTGCCTAGGCGCCGGATCGAAACCGAGTGCGTCTCGGCTTCCTTCTTGCCGACCACCAGCAGCGCCGGGATCTTCGCCAGCGAATGCTCGCGGACCTTGTAGTTGATCTTCTCGTTGCGCAAATCGAGCTCGACGCGCAAGCCGGCGCGCCGCGCCGCCGCGGTGACGACTTTTGCGTATTCGTCGCCTTCCGAGGTGATGGTGGTGACCACGGCCTGGATCGGCGCCAGCCAGAGCGGAAAATTGCCGGCATAGTGCTCGATCAAAATGCCGATGAAGCGCTCCATCGAGCCGCAGATCGCGCGGTGCACCATCACCGGGGCTTTCTTCGAGCCGTCGGCGTCGATATAGAACGCGCCGAACCGCTCCGGCAGGTTGAAATCCACCTGCGTGGTCCCGCACTGCCAGTCGCGGCCGATCGCGTCGCGCAGCACGTATTCGAATTTCGGCCCGTAGAAGGCGCCTTCGCCGGGATTGATCGACGTCTTGATGCGATTGTGGCCCTGCGCCTGGATCTGCGACAGCACCGTCGCCATCACCCGCTCGGCATGGTCCCACATCTCATCGGTGCCGACGCGCTTTTCGGGACGCGTCGACAGTTTTACCGTGAGCTCGCCCTCAAAGCCGAAATCCGCATAGGTCGAAAGGATCAAGTCGTTGATCTTCAGGCATTCGTCGGCGAGCTGCGCCTCGGTGCAGAACACGTGGGCGTCGTCCTGGGTAAAGCCGCGCACCCGCATCAGCCCATGCATCGCGCCCGACGGCTCATAGCGATGCACCACGCCGAATTCGGCTAATCGTAGCGGCAGGTCGCGATAGCTCTTCAGGCCGTGCTTGAAAATCTGCACATGGCCGGGGCAGTTCATCGGCTTGATTGCGAACCAGCGCTTGTCTTCGGCTTCGTCGCCGGCCGATTGCGCGGCGAACATGCTTTCGCGGTACCACTCCCAGTGGCCGGAGGTCTCCCACAGCGACTTGTCGAGCATCTGCGGCGCGTTGACTTCGTCGTAATCGCCGGTGAGCCGCCGCCGCATATAGGCGACCACAGCCTGGAAAATCGTCCAGCCCTTGGCGTGCCAGAACACCACGCCGGGACCTTCCTCCTGGAAGTGAAACAAATCGAGCTCGCGGCCGAGCTTGCGGTGGTCGCGTTTTTCCGCTTCCTCGATCTGCTTCAGATAGGCGTCGAGCTCTTCCTGCTTTGCGAACGCGGTGCCGTAGATGCGCGTCAGCATCGGATTGTTGCTGTCGCCGCGCCAGTATGCGCCGGCGACCTTCATCAGCTTGAACGCGTTGCCGACCTTGCCGGTCGACGTCATGTGCGGCCCGCGGCAGAGATCGAACCAGTCGCCCTGATAATAGATCTTGATCGGCTCGTCGCCGGGAATGGCATCGACAAGCTCGACCTTGAACGCTTCGCCCTTGTCGCGAAACACCTGTTTTGTCTTTTCGCGATCCCAGACGTCCCTGGTGAACGGCTTGTCGCGCGCGATGATCTCGCGCATCCGTTTTTCGATCGCGGCAAAATCCTCCGGCGTGAACGGCTCGTTGCGGAAGAAGTCGTAATAGAACCCGTTCTCGATCACAGGACCGATGGTGACCTGCGTGCCCGGCCACAGCGACTGCACGGCTTCGGCGAGCACATGCGCGGCATCGTGCCGGATCAGCTCCAGCGCGCGGGAATCGTCGCGGTTGATGAACTCGATCTTGACGTCGGCCTCGATCGGATCGGCGAGATCGCTGACCACGCCATCCAGCGCCATCGCCACCGTGCGCTTGGCCAGCGACGGCGAGATGCCCCTGGCGATATCGAGGCCGGTGACGCTCTTGGGGAATTCGCGCGTCGCGCCGTCGGGGAAGGTGAGGGTGATCATCTCGGGTTCGACAGCCGGTTTGAGGTTGGCGAGGCCGTACTGGAATCCGGACGCGGGCGCGTTCTTGTCGGGCATATGGCTCTCCTGAGGCTCACTCCTGCGAACGAGCGCAGGTAAGCGGGAACGAGGAGGGCTTTTAGCGCAAGGAAGAGGGAAAGGGAACGGGGGCTATTTAGGCGCGATCGCGGCGGGAGACGGGCCGGCGGCACCCCGAAGCACCGTTTTGGTGTCTTCGTCATAGTCTTTGGCAGCAGCGCATGGCTTGCCATCTTCCCCGAGCAGACCTTTTGCGAGCTGTGCGGAAAAGGCACGCCGATCTTCCGTTTCGGAAATCCAGTTAGCGACAATGTTTTCGACAACCGCCTTACGCTCTTCTTTAAGATCATCGCAGACAAGTTTCCGGAGCAATTCGGCATGTGCCCTATCAAATTGCTCCCGAGGAACGCTGCCTTGGCACTTGCTCTCTTTGTCGAAGGCCTGTGCATCATCCTGCGCCGGATCAACCTCGAATCCTCGATGCATTCGGATAGCCACTGCCTTTTTGCTGGTAGGAGTGGTGGTAAGGCTGGTATCCGGAATTTCCGCGACCGAACGTTCGATAAAAGTAGAAATTGCAGCCGGCGTTGCCTTAGCATGTAGCATTGGACGTAGCGTTGGCGATCTAAATCTCCCCCCCACTCGTATATCCGCGCCAGTTTCGATGACGTCATCGAGCTTGCGATCAATGACGCGCGCCTCTGTGCAATTGAGGTTTGCTGTGCGCCAGACCCAGACATTAGATAATAGCGAATAATCGAGGACCGTATCCATGAAGTCGGCACCTTGGAGGTGGACGCCGTCCAGCATCGCGCCTTGAAGCTGAGCGCTTTTTAGCGAGGCGCCCTGTAACCAAACGTCCTTGAACCATGCGCCTTCGAGATGGGCACCGTCCAGAATTGAGCCCTGAAGCTGGGCGTTGATAAATGACGCGCCCTGCAGCCGAGCGCCCTCGAGAAAAGCCCCTTGAAGTTGAACTTCTTCAAGTTGCCCTCCCTGAAAACTGGTTATGCTCAGGTTAGCTCCCTGAAATTGAGTCCCAACCAAGCGTGAGTCGACGAAGCTGGCAGCTCTCAGCACGGCTCCTTGAAATTGAGTACGAAAGAGCAAAACGCCACGGAATTTCGTGCCGTTGAGGTATGCGCCTTGAAATCGTGCATCCGACAGGTTCGCGCCCTGAAGATCCACGAAAAACATCGTGGCGCCCAAAAAGTGAGCTCCTGTGAAGTCGACGTGGCGAAGATCCCCGGATATCGTAATGCAATTTAGGTCGCGATTGCGCAGGCTTCGAGCAGGTTCACCCGCCCACGGCGCCAGCTTTCTGTCAGAAATGGCTTTCTCAGCCTTGGCTACTTTCTCGTCGTCGACGAAATAGCCCAACGGGATCAGGCGATCGAATCTTAGGTCGGTATGCTCAAAACTTTGATGGAGCCATCGTCCGCAACCCACGGAGGTTAGCGGCTGCCCGGTGAACAGATTGACGTGGGGTTCGCCCGGAAATGTACCGAACGACAGGGATAGAAGAACAAAGAGAATGCCTGCGGTCATCGGTAGCGCGAGCAGTCGCAAACCTTGCCCATCGGGCTGCCGGCCTTCGCTCGATCTCAACAGCTCCGTGACACGGAACGCCATGTCCCCAATTCTCCGTCGCCAGCTTGGCCACTCGAACTCGCGCTGCGGATTGAGCACAAGCGGCCAAAGTTTGAATGCCACGACGAACTCCAGCAGGATCAGGAACCGATGCGTCCAGGTCGCGAGATGGCTGTGATAGGGCAGGAACATGAATTGAAACGTCAGCAGTGTAATGATTGGCGCGATCACCAAGGTGATCCATGCCATCGCCTTGAGCAGTGATCCGAACCAGCCTTCACGTTCACGCGGCGAGCCCGCGAGGATTTGCGCAAACAGCGTGTTGGCGAGGCGTTGGCGGAGAGAGACATTTGCCTCCGGAGACAAATTGTCTTGCTCGATGAGTTTCGCGACTGCCGCGTCATACGCGCCAGCAGTCCGCGCCAGCAGGATCAGTTGGATCAGCACATAGGCGTGAAAGACCACGAACAGGATCGGAGCGAGCCAGAAGAATCCCCACAGCGGCAGGTCGATATTCAGCACCGGCAACTTGACCGGCTCGGCGAGGAAAAGCTGGCGATGAGTGACGGTCGTGGCGGCAATTAGGAGATACAGTGAGAAGATCAGAAAGCTCACCCAGATCGTCGATACCCGCGTCGCCGAATCGTTCAGCGACTTCTCCAGCGCTTCGACATCGAATGGATCGATCTTCTTGGTGTCCGCCATGGCCTTTCACTGCCCGCATAGGTTGAAGTGTTGCAGGTGGTGCGGCGCCATGCAAGCGCGCGCGGGCCGGCGAGATTGGATACCGGGGGTTTGCCCCTGACGATCTGGCATAAGGCGCACCACGCCTCAAGATGAGCAGGCCGCACCACGCTGAAACGCCAGCCCCATCCTTCCTTTCCCCGCTGCCATCGCCTACATGCATCTGCATGCATGCTCCGACTCCCTCCGCCCGCCGCTTTTCGCCCACCGCATTGATGCTCGGAAATTTCGTCACCGGCTGCTCGGTGCTGGCGCCGGCGGGGATGCTGAGTGAGTTATCCGCGGACCTAGGCGTCGGCATTCGCGACGCCGGGCTGCTGATCACCTTCGGCGCCGCGGTGCTGTGCATCGGCTCGCCGCTGACGGCGTGGCTGACCAGCCGGATCGAGCGCCGCACGCTACTGGCCGCAACCCTGGCGATATTTGCCATCACCAATGCCGCGTCCGCCTTCGCGCCCGATTACGCGACGCTGCTGGGGCTCCGCCTGATCATGCTGGCGGTCGGCGCGCTCTATACGCCGCAGGCGGCCGGCACCGCAGGCCTGATCGTTCGCGACGAAAAACGCGGCAGCACCATCGCCTACATCTTTCTCGGCTGGTCGCTGGCCGCGGCGGTCGGCCTGCCGATGATCGCCTTCATCGCCAGCCGCTACGGTTTTCGCGCGGCGTATGGCGGTATCGCCGTGACCGCAGCTTTAAGTTTTCTGCTGCTGGCCTGGCGCCTGCCCGGCGGATTGATCGGCGCGCCGGTCGACCTGAAGACTTGGGGTCTTGTCGGGCGCAACCGGATGATCCTGCTGCTGCTCCTGATCACCACCTTGCAGATGTCCGGGCAATTCGTGGTCTTCACCTTCATGGGGCCGCTGCTGACGAAGCTGACCGGCGCCGGTCCCGATGCCGTTGGCCTGGTGTTCGCGATCTACGGCGTGTTCGGTTTTATCGGAATAGCGTCGCGACCCGCATCGTAGATTCCTGGGGACCCTATAAAAGCTCGCTGCTGTTCACCAGCCTGCTGCTCTCCGGCATCTGCGGCTGGGCGCTGACCGCGGGCGTTTATCCGCTGATGGCGCTGTCGGTCGCGATCTGGGGGCTCGGTTTCGCCTCGACCAACTCCATGCAGCAGGTGCGGCTGGTGATCGCGGCGCCGCCGCTCGCCTCCGCGTCGGTGTCGCTGAACACCTCGGTGCTCTATGTCGGCCAGGCGGTAGGCTCGGCGATCGGCGGCGTCCTGTACGCGCACGATCAACTCTACGCGGCCGGCTATGTGGCGGCGGGATTTGTCGCGCTGGCGCTGCTCACGGTGATCTCGACAAGCAGGGTTTCAGCGGCGAAATCCTGAACATCGCAATCCAGAAGCCACGAAGCGGATTGCTTCGTCCGCCTCGCTGCCCGCAACGACGGTCAAGGCCCGTTGACCCCGCGCCAGCGCCCGAACCGCCACGGCAGATACCAGCATGCGCCCGCGGGTTTCGTCGGCGGCACGTTGTCGATGCCGGAGGTGCCCCAGGGCTGGCAGCGCAGCAGCCGCGCCAGCGTCATCCAGCCGCCGCCCCACAGGCCGAAGCGCTCGATCGCCTCGTCGCCATAGACCGAACAGGTCGGAAAGTGTCGGCAGTTGTATCCGACCAGCGGCGAGAGCGTGTGCCGGTAGAGCCAGATCATGGCGCGCCCGGCATTGCGCGGCAGCCGTTGCAGCGCGCCGGTACAGTCCGGACATTGCGACGAATTGGCGGATGGATGTTTCATAAGCGGTCTGCTCATTTGGGAGCGCGGTTTTGCCTGGTTCCGTTGCAGGGAACCGCCTCGGCTATGCAATTGAGTCACACCTGCCAAATATCGCACGCATCTAGTGGCAGCGCAGCAATATTGTCCAAGATGTTAATGGACGTCTTTGTGTCGTGAGGTTACCTTTTTGATAACGCTTGGATGACAGAATCATCTGGTGTTGATTTGGGGGCCGTTGCTACTGCTTCGCTTGGGGCGAGGGGGAAGGAACCAACTTGAGGCTGTCGCTTACATTCGGCGGCTCGGTGCTGCTCTGCGCCGCGGCCTTGTGCATCGCCCTCACTGGCCCCGTGGCCACCTCGGGCGGCTCGGCGCATGCGGGCGGCACCCTTGAAGAACGCAAACTGCCGATGCGGTTCACCTGGGTCGCGTGCCAGCCGAATTGCCGCGGCTGGGTCGGCGCGGTCGGTATCGTCACCGCGGACACCCCGAGAGAATTCGATGAATTTGCGCGCACACGCCAGCTCGGCGGCGCCGCCGTCGTGCTGGATTCCAGCGGCGGCTCGGTCAACGACGCCATTGCGCTGGGCCGGCGCTGGCGCAATCTCGGCATGCTGACGACGGTCGGCACCAGCTTCGATCCGCGCAACGGCGACCGTGCCGGCGTTGTACCGCAAGCCTATTGCGAATCCATGTGCGTGTTCCTGCTGCTGGCGGGCAAGGTTCGTTACGTGCCCGATGGCGCGCATGTCCGGGTGCATCAGATCTGGATGGGCGACCGCGCCGATGACGCCAGGGCCGCGAGCTACAGCGCGCAGGATCTGATGATCGTTGAGCGCGATATCGGCCGCCTCGCCAAATACACCTTCGACATGGGCGGTACCGGCGATCTGTTGTCTTTGGCGCTGAGCGTGCCGCCCTGGGAAGATCTGCGCGAACTGTCGCCCGCGGAATTGCGGCTGACCAATCTCATCACCACCGACGCGGTCGCCGAAGTGTTTTCGCCGAACGACAGCAACGCCAATGCGGCGGTTGCCGATGCGAGTGCAAAGATCCAGGATCGCCTCACGAGCGAGATCGCGGGCGCGGAGAAGCCGCTTCCGGCGCCGAAGTCCACCAAGACCGCGGAAGCCGCCGTGCTGCCCACCGGCGGCGTCGCGGCTGCGGATCGCAAGTAAGGTCCGCCGAGCGTTCAGCCCTGTGCCGGCGCCGGCGCCGGCGCTTTCGCCTTGGCCTCGATCTGGCCGATCGCATCGACCACCGCATCGAAGGTCAGCATGGTCGAGGCATGGCGGGCCTTGTAGTCCCGCACCGGCTCGAGCAGCGCGATGTCGGCCCATTTGCCCTGCGGCGGCTGGCCGTTTTCCTTCAGCATCTTGCGTACGGTCTCGCGCAGTTCTCGCAGTTCGTCCGCGGTCGAACCGACCACATGCGCGGCCATGATCGAGGACGAGGCCTGGCCAAGCGCGCAGGCTTTCACGTCATGGGCGAAATCGGTGACGACGGGACCGTCCATGGTGAGGTCGACCTTGACGGTTGAGCCGCACAGTTTCGAATGCGCGCTGGCGCTGGCGCCGGGGGCGGGGAGGCGTCCGAGACGGGGAATATTGCCGGCCAGTTCGATGATGCGCTTGTTGTAGATGTCGTTCAGCATAAGCGTGAGGTCTCAGGCTCGTAAGTGGCCGGCGGGCCGGATCGCCCTTGGCGGTACCCGGCCATGGTCCTATATATGGTCGCAGTCGGCGGAAATACAGTCCGGCCGGCGCCCGGTCACGCTCCGGCTCTCATGGCCGGTCGAACGGAGTTGACATGGACGCATTGATCAAGCCACTGCGCGGAAACAAGCCTTCCGACGCCAAGCCGGCCGAATTTCGCCCCGCCGAACTCGACCCCGCCGAATTTCTAGCCGCCGCCGTGCGGGCGGACCAGCCGCGTCCGTCGCGTGCCGAGGCCGAGCACGCGGTCAAGACGCTGCTCGGATATATCGGCGAGAACCCGGCCCGCGAGGGCCTGCTGGACACCCCGCGCCGGGTGGTCGAAGCCTTCGACGAACTCTATCAGGGCTATCACCAGTGTCCCGCCGAGGTGCTCAACCGCACCTTCGGCGAAACCGCGGGCTATGACGATTTCGTGCTGATCCGCGACATCGAATTCACCTCGCAGTGCGAGCATCACATGATGCCGTTCTACGGCAAGGCGCATATCGCCTATACGCCGGTGGAGCGCGTGGTGGGTTTGTCGAAACTGGCGCGTCTCACCGATATCTTCGCCCACCGCCTGCAGACCCAGGAGCATCTCACCGCCCAGATTGCCGCCGCGATCGACGAGATTCTAAAACCCCGCGGCGTTGCGGTGATGATCGAGGCGGAGCATACCTGCATGTCGGTGCGCGGCGTCGCCAAGCACGGCGCGATGACGTTCACCAGCCGCTTCACCGGCATGTTCCGCGACAATCCGGCGGAGCAGGCGCGTTTCCTGTCGATGGTGCGAGGGCCGCAGCGCTAGCCTCGCTCGAAATTTTGGCGAGGTTTTCCGTGTCCACAGCTTCTGACAGTAACGACCGCGAGGAAGGGTTGAAATTCCAGCCCAAATTCGACGCCTCCGGCCTCGTGACCTGCGTTGCCACCGACGCCGGCACCGGCGAGGTGCTGATGGTCGCGCACATGAACGCCGAAGCCTTGCGCAAGACCATCGAAAGCGGCGACGCCTGGTATTTCAGCCGCTCGCGCAATGTGCTGTGGCGCAAGGGCGAAACCTCCGGCCACACACAGCGCGTGGTCGAGATGCGGCTGGACTGCGACCAGGACGCGGTGTGGATCAAGGTCGAGCAGACCGGCGCGGCCTGCCACACCGGAAGGCGCTCGTGCTTCTATCGCGCGGTCGACAACGGCGAGAGCGGCGCGGCGCTTTCGTTCGTGGACTGACGCCGTGGCAAACGAAGGGAATCCGCATTCCGGTTCGGCTTTTCAAGCCATTCGGGCGATCGACTACACGGTGATTTTCGTGCGCGATATGGTAGCGATGCGCCGCTTCTATGAAGACATCCTTGGTTTTCCGCTTTTACGAGAACTCTCGGCAGGCTGGATCGAATATCGGGCGGGCGCCAATACGCTGGCCTTGGCGAGGCCAAGCCTGACTGCGGCAGATGCTCCAATGCCCAACGGCAGCGCTTCGCTGCAGCTGGCCTTCAAGGTTTCCGCGCCCGAAGTCGATCGCTGCGCCGACGAACTCATGCGGCAGGGCGTCAATCTGCTCGCACCGCCCACCGACCAGGTCTTCGGCCATCGCACGCTGTTCTTCCGCGATCCGGATGGAAATCTGCTGGAGGTGTTTGCGGAAATTTAGTTGAAGCCTAGTCCTTCATTCCGTATCCCGCCATCCGCGCGCGGACATTTTCGATCTCCGTCTTCGACAGCAGCGGCGGCGTTCCGATCTGAAGGCAGCCGCAGTACTGCCGCGCCAACGTCTCGACTTCGACCGCGAGCCACATCGCCTTTGCAAGCGAGGGTCCTATCGCGATCATGCCATGGTGCGCGAGCAGACAGGCCAGCCGGTTTTCCAGCGCATGAACGGCATGCCGCGACAGCTCCTCGGTGCCGAACGTCGCGTATGGTGCGCACCGGATGGTGTCGCCGCCCGCAGCCGCGATCATGTAGTGGACCGGCGGAATCTCCCGGCCCATGATCGCCAGTGTTGTCGCATAAGGCGGATGGGCGTGGACCACGGCGTTCACCTCGGGCCGCGCTTTCAGGATGTCGAGATGAAAGTGCCATTCGCTCGAGGGGCGCTGGCCGGGATCGAACAAACCATCGAGATTCATGAACACGATCTGGTCGGGTTCCATCGCCTCATAGGGCACGCTGGTCGGCGTGATCAGCATTCCAGCACCGTGACGCAGGCTGATGTTTCCGGAGGTGCCCTGATTGATTCCGAGCGCGTTCATGCGCAGGCAGGCATCGATGATGGACTGTCGCTTGTCCCGGTCGTTTGCCGTCGACATTGATGTTCCCTCTGATGGGGGTTGCGGAGGGCGCTTCCGCATGTTGAATGCGAGAGTGTAACACGCGGGTAGCAAGTCATGACAACGGCGGTGCTTGGCATTATCGGCGGGTCGGGCATCTACGATCTGCCCGGGCTCGAAAATGTGCGCGACGAGGCGATCGCCAGCCCGTGGGGAGAGCCCTCGGCCCCGGTGCGGCATGGCAGCATCGCAGGCCTGCCGATCGTGTTTCTGCCGCGCCACGACAAGGGTCACCGTCTGTCGCCGTCCGACATCAACTACCGCGCCAATATCGACGTGCTCAAGCGCGCGGGCGTCACCGACCTGGTCGCGCTGTCGGCCTGCGGCTCGTTCAAGGACGAATTGCCGCCCGGGACCTTCGTGCTGGTCGACCAGTTCGTCGATCGCACCCACAAGCGCGAGAGTTCGTTCTTCGGCAAGGGCTGCGTCGCGCATGTGTCGATGGCGTATCCGGTGTCTCCGCGACTGCGCATCCATCTTGCCGCCGCCGCCGAAGCTGAAGGCATCGCCGTGGCGCGTGGCGGCATCTATGTCTGCATGGAGGGCCCGCAGTTCTCCAGCTACGCCGAGAGCATGACCTACAAGAATCTCGGTTATTCGGTGGTCGGCATGACCAACATGCCGGAGGCCAAGCTCGCGCGCGAAGCGGAGATTTGCTATGCCAGCGTCGCGATGGTCACCGATTTCGATTGCTGGCATCCCGACCACGACGCGGTCACGGTGCAGGATATCATCCGGGTGCTCAATTCCAACGCCGACAAGGCCAAGGGCCTGATCGCGCGTCTGGCAAGGGATTTTCCGCGCGAGCACGAGCCGTGCCCGATCGGCTCGGACCGCGCGCTCGACACTGCGATGATCACCGCGCCAGAGGCGCGCGACCCCGAGCTTTTGAAGAAGCTCGACGCGGTCGCGGGCAGGGTGCTCGGGCCATGAAGGTCGACGGCAAGCACTTCCGCAGCATCTGGCTGGAGCCGGACGGCTGGTCCGTGAGTGCAGTCGACCAGACAAAGCTGCCACACGAATTCGTCGTCGCGCGGATCAGGAGCTGCGAAGCGGCGGCCGACGCCATCCGCTCGATGCTGGTGCGCGGCGCGCCCTTGATCGGCGCCGCCGCCGCCTATGGGGTGGCATTGGCGATGCGCAGCGACGGCTCCGACGCGGCGCTCGATCGGGCCTGCGCAACACTGATCGCAACGCGGCCGACGGCGATCAACCTGAAATGGGCGCTGGACGAAATGAAGGCGGCGCTGCTGTCGCTTGCGGCCTCGGCGCGCGCGCAAGCGGCCTACATCCGCGCCGGCGAAATCGCCGAACAGGATATCGCCATTAACCAAGGCATCGGCCAGCACGGCCTTGCCCTGATCGAAAGGGTCGCGGCGGCGAAGCCGCCGGGCGAGCGGGTCAATGTGCTGACCCATTGCAATGCCGGCTGGCTGGCAACGGTCGATTGGGGCACCGCGACGGCGCCGATCTATCTTGCGCACGACAAGAGCCGGGCCATTCATGTGTGGGTCGACGAGACGCGGCCGCGCAATCAGGGGGCTTCGCTTACGGCGTGGGAGCTCGGCCATCACGGGGTGCCGCACACCGTCATCGCCGACAATGCCGGCGGCCATCTGATGCAGCACGGGATGGTCGACCTGGTCATCGTCGGCACCGACCGCACCACTGCCAATGGCGATGTCTGCAACAAGATCGGCACCTATCTGAAGGCGCTCGCCGCGCATGACAATGGCGTGCCGTTCTATGTGGCGTTGCCATCGCCGACCATCGATTTCGGCATCGGCGACGGCGGTCAGATTCCGATCGAGCAGCGCGCCGCCGACGAGGTCGCCATGATGACCGGACGGACCGCGGATGGACGGATCGAGAGCGTGCGGATCGTTGCCGAGGGCTCGCCGGTTTCCAATTACGCGTTCGACGTAACCCCGGCACGGCTGGTCACGGGCCTGATCACCGAGCGCGGCGTGCTGCAGCCCAACCGCGCCGCGCTGGCCGGCGCGTTTCCCGAGCGGGCGGGAGTGAAAGCGGCGCGGTGAAAGGCATCGTGCCCCTTAACCCTCCATTAACCATAATTGTCGCAGGGTCGATGCGGGCTTAAGGCTGCAAGCAGCGCATTTCGATAAGGCCGCGCGGCGTTTCGCGAGGGAGCGGGGCACCAACACATGTCGGTCGACGCTTCCAGTGCCAATCCAGCGGCAGGCATCGACCCGTCGCGCGCCAAAATCGCCGGCGCCATCAGGCAGGCCGCCAATACCACCGGCACCAGCTTCGAATATTTGCTGGCCACCGCGAAAATGGAATCCAACTTCAATCCGGCCGCCAGCGCGTCGACGTCGTCGGCGCGCGGCCTGTTTCAGTTCATCGACCAGACCTGGCTTGGCACCGTGAAGGAAGCGGGCAGCCAGCTCGGCTACGGCAACTATGCCGACGCCATCACAAGATCCGCGTCCGGGAGCTATTCGGTGAGCGATCCTGCGGCGCGCAGCGCGATCCTGAAACTGCGGGACGACCCGGCGGCCGCTTCGGCGATGGCGGGCGTGCTGACGCAGTCCAACAGCTTTCGGCTCACCGGCAAGATCGGCCGCCGTCCCACCGGCGGCGAGCTCTACATGGCGCATTTCATGGGGGTCGGCGGCGCCGCCAAACTGATCGCCAATGCCGAGGACAATCCGCAAGCCTCCGGGGCGCGGCTTTTTCCCAACGCCGCCGCCGCCAATCGTTCGATCTTCTACGAGCGCGGCGGACGGGCGCGCAGCGTCTCCGAAGTCTATTCGGTGCTGACGCAGCGCTACGCCAGCGCCGCCAATTCATCGGCGACGCGCACCGCGATGGCATCGGTTGGCGTGACGCCCGCGAGCAAGTTCGCGGCAGCCACGGCGGTCGACAACGTCGCCTATCTGTCGAGCTTTCCCGATGCGCGTTCGGTCACGCCGGCAGCCGCGACGCCGCAACCGGCCATCGCCACGGCGTCGCTGCAGCAGCCGGGCCAGCCGATGTTCCGTTCGCTGTTCCATGCCGGCGATCGTGCCCAGCCGGTCTCTCCGGCGGTGCAGGAATTGTGGGGCAACTCTTCCTCGCTGACGTCAGTGCCATCGCCGTCATCGCTACCAAAAGTCCGCACGCCGCAGCCGCTCGATCTGTTCAGCGACCGCAACGGCACGTTCAGCGGCTAGCTCGTGCCCCGGACGCAGCGCAGCGCGCAGCACTTGCGGAGCGGTGCGCTGCAGAGCCGGGGCCGCAACGAGGCGCGGTGTCCGTGACCGTCCCGGCTCTGCGGAGCAGCGTGAAAACGCTGCACCGCGTCCGGGACACCTCGCACCCTTAACAAAACCTCAATAACGCCAGCCGTTTATGGTGAACCCTTTGTTAAGCGTCATGGTTTATTTTGTATGACAGTGGCATCGCGTCACGGTGTCGTTTTTAAAAGTTGCGTAAGCCGGCAGGACCATGATCGTTCGGCAGTTCATCAGTTGGGTACGCACCGCTCCCGCAGGCGAGCGCGCGGAAGCCACGCGGTCACTGGCCCGCGCGCTGCTGTTTTCCGATATGTCCGAGCAGGATCGCGGCGCCGCCGAGGGCGCGCTGCTGATGCTGCTGGACGATGCGTCTCCGCTGGTGCGCCAGGCCATGGCCGAAGTGTTTGCAGGCAGCGGCGATGCCCCGGCTGCGATCGTGCAGGCGCTGTCACTCGACCAGGCATCGGTGGCGCTTCCGGTGCTCGAACATTCGCCGCTTTTGATCGACGCCGACCTGGTCGACATCATCGCCACCGGGAACAGCGAAATGCAATGCGCCATTGCACGCCGCATGAATCTCCCCGCAGCGGTCTGCGCCGCGATCGCCGAAGTCGGCACCCCCGCGGCGGCGCTCGAATTGATCGAAAATCCCTACGCGGAGCTCGCGCCGTTTTCGTGGGACCGCATCGTCGAACGCCACGGCCATCTGGCCGCGATCCGTGAATCGATGCTGGTGCTGGAAGATCTTCCCGCCGCGACCCGGCTGGCGCTGGTCGCCAAACTGTCCGACACGTTGGCGCAATTCGTAGCCGCGCGCAACTGGCTCAGCGCCGACCGCGCACTACGTATCGCCAGCGAGGCGCGGGATCGCTGCACCGTGAATGTAGCGGCGCGCTCGCGCGGCGAGGACATGCGCTCGCTGGTGCGGCATCTGCGCCTGACCGGCCAGCTCACCGCCGGATTGATCCTGCGCGCGCTGTTGTCGGGCAATCTCGAATTGTTCGACCATGCCTTGGTGGAATTGTCGGGCCTGCCGCAAGCCAGAGTCTCCGCGCTGGTCTATGACCGCGGCGGTGCCAGCCTGAATGCATTGCTGGCGCGCGCCGGCCTGCCGGAGTCGACGTTCCCCGCGTTCCGCGCGGCGCTGGAGGCGAGCCACGAAATCGGTTTTGCCGGCACCGCCGGCGACGCGGCGCGGCTGCGCCGGCGCATGGTGGAGCGGGTGCTGACGCGTTGCGAGACCGATTCTGCGACCGCCGAGCCGCTGCTGGTCCTGCTGCGGCGCTTTGCAACCGAATCCGCGCGCGAGGACGCCCGTCTGTTCTGCGACGAGTTGATCGCGGACGAGGCGGTCGCGGCGATGCAGCACGATCTGATCGCGGCATGATTTTATAAAATAGCTTCAGCCGTCGAAATCCGCTACGGCGACAATGATCGTCTCGCGGCAAGGGTCGCGACGATGGCGAGCATGGCCGGGCTTGTCCGGCCATCCACCCCTCCGTCATGGCCGGGCTTCGTCCCGGCCATCTACGTCTTCCTTGCTTAGGCACCGCCAAGACGTGGATGCCTGGGACAGGCCCGGGCATGGACGCCCGGTACAAGGCCGGGCATGACGAACGATAGGTCGTCGGGCGTCTATTCCCCCGGCACGATGCTCGGCGCCAGAATCGCTTCGAGGTGCTCGGGGCGGTCGCGGTTGACGGCGGCGAGGTATTCGTCGGCAACGCCGCGCAGCTTCTTGCTCAACGCCGCGGCCATGCCGGCGTTGTTGATCCCCGCGTTCTCGCGCACGATCGCCTGGATCGCGTTGATGTGATGCGCGATCAGCTCGGCCGGCACCCGTTCCAGATCCGGCGCGTGCTCGATGATCCGGCACAGGCTTTCGGCGGCGGCGCCCGCGGTCGGAAAACCGAAGGTGGCGGCGTCGCCCTTGATGTCGTGGGCGGCGCGAAACAGTTCCTGGCTGGTGTCGGTGGTGAAACCGTCCTTGAGAATGGTGGCGTGCGCCGCGGCGAGCCGGTCGCATTCGATTGCCATCCAGTCCTTGAACTCGCCGGACAGTCCGGCCAGCGCCTTTTCGGCGCGGGCGACGGGATCGTTGAGATCCTTTTCGTCGACGCGGCGGAGCACCCGGCGCAGCGGGTTGGGCTGGGTGATGACGTGATGGTCGGCGAAGGCCTGGACGTGGAGCTCTGCGGGTTTCTCTTTGGCCATGATGATGTCCTTGGGACCCGTTAGCCGCTGGTGCGGGCTTTTTCGAGCAGCGAGGGCTGCTGCAGAACTTCCGCCTCCGCGCCGTTGCGCCGTTCGGGGCCGATATAGGTATTGGCGATGTTGCGGCGGCGGTCCGGACCGAAATAGGTCTTGGTCTTGATGAACGGGCGCGGGTTGGCGACCACGTTGAGGATGCGGTGATAGAGGCCTTTGGCGGAGATCGGCTTGGCCAGAAATTCGGTGACGCCGGCGTCGCGCGCCATGGTCACGCGGCGTTTCTCCGAGTGCCCGGTCAGCATGATGATCGGCGCGTAAGGGTTGCCCTTGGAGTCCGGCTGACGGATCATCTGGGCGAGTTCCAGCCCGTCGAAGATCGGCATCGACCAGTCGGTGATGACGATGTCGGGCGCATAATGGCTGTACATTTCCAACGCGGTGGCGCCGTCCTCGGCCTCATAGACCTCGCGGGCGCCGAACGAATGCAACAGCGTGCGCAGGATGCGCCGCATATGCGCGTTGTCATCGCACAGCAGAAACCGCAATTTGTTGAAATCGATGCGAAACATGGCCCGGCCTTGGGTGCTACCTCAGTCGGGTATACCCGGCGTTAACTATATGCGGCTGCCGTTAACGAATGGTTGCTTCTTCACCTCGCCCCGCTCTTTTGCGGGGAGAGGTCGCCGTGCGCAGCACGGCGGGTGAGGGGCTAAGCACTGCGGTGCGGAGCTCGCTGCCTCTCGGGTCGGAGGATGTGCGGGCGAACTGCGCTGCCCATGCGATGGCGCGACCCGAGAGTCCGCTGACGCATTCGGCGCAAAGCCTTGCCCCTCACCCCGATTGCTTGGCAATCCGACCTCTCCAGAAGAGCAAGGAGGAGGTTAGTACCCGAACTGCTCGCTGAGGATTCGCTCCTCGAGGCTGTGGCCGGGGTCGAACAGCATCCGCATCGAGATGGTCTTGTCCGAAATCACCTCGACGCGCCGTATATCGCGCGCCTCGTCATGATCGGCCACCGCCGCGACCGGGCGTTTTTCCCCCTCGAGCACTTCGATGACGACAAAGGCGGTGTTGGGGAGCAGGGCGCCGCGCCAGCGCCGCGGCCGGAACGCCGAGATCGGCGTCAGCGCCAGCAGCGGCGCATTGATCGGCAGGATCGGACCCTGCGCCGAGAGGTTGTAGGCGGTGGATCCGGCCGGCGTCGCCACCAGCACGCCGTCGGCCGCGAGTTCCGCCATCCGCTCGCGCTCGTCGATCAGGATGCGCAATCGCGCCATCTGATGGGTCTGGCGAAACAGGAAGACTTCGTTGATGGCGTGGTGCAGATGGACGCCGCCATGCACGTCGGTAGCACGCATCAGCAGGGGATTGATCAGCGTCTCGCGCGCCGCGGCGAGACGGCCATGCAGGTCGAGCGTCCTGAACTCGTTCATCAGGAAGCCGACGGTGCCGCGATGCATGCCGTAAATCGGCTTGCCCGAGCGCATCTGCCGATGCAGCGTCTGCAGCATCAACCCGTCGCCGCCGAGCGCCACCACAACATCGGCGTGATCCGGATCGTGATTGCCGTAGGCCTGGGTGAGCTGCGTCAGCGCCTGCTGGGCTTCCGCGCCAGAACTCGCGACGAAGGCGATCCGGTCATATCGCTGGGGCGTGGTCATGGGATCGCGGGCTCATCTCGGCGCAACAGGAAGGGGTGCCGTGGTCGTCTAGCCGATCTTTGCCACGCTTGTCGAGGCGACACCTGACGGCGTTTTTGGGAGGCGTTCTGAACCTGCAAGGCGCGAAATCATGATCGAGCATTGCTCCGGTCCGAGCAGGTTTGGGCTGACAGCAGCCAATTCTTTGCCGATGGCGCAAAGTCAAGACCAAGCCTCCGCAGGGTCGACGACATGATCGCCCTTGCCTCGTCACTCGACCTGCACTTACAATTATCACAAGTCGGAAAGTGCCACGCAATCCGGCGGACCCTAACACGCCGTCGCGCACTCTCCATGCCGGAAATCATCCGCGTAGGATGTGCGACCAAGTATGCGATCGGCACAAGGCCAGGGGGTTCAGCATGGGCGGATCACCAGGAGCTGTTGGCGCTCACACCGAATTGCAGCGGGTTCTGAAATTTTCACCTGCCGAATGGGATAATTATTCGCCTCCGCCTGACCTTTCCAAGGAAGGCCTGGAATCGCTTGCCGAATTCGGAACCCCGATTGTTGGCAGCTTTGTGGGGAAGGAAAGACTCGACCATGTGCGGCGCTGGATTGCGGGCGTTCAAGAGCTGGCCGAGCCGCGCGCGGTGTTCATGGATACAACGACGATTGCAGCGGTCGACAGCCTCGTTTTCGATGACGATCGCTCTAAGCTCGCGCCTTCGACACTGCTGGACCTGGCCAATTTCGTTTCCGCCATCGTTCTCCACGACCAGATTTTTCATTTGAAGAGCCCGCATCTGTCGAGTCTGCGGCTCAATGAGTCGATTGGAGGTTCACCCGCACTCGTGGAAATTCCGGTCGCTATCATGGATGTTGATGGAGAAGGCGGCCTTCTGACGGCGTTCTGGTATCAGGCATGTGATGAGATTAACGAAATCAGACGATCAGAGCTACCAGACCCAAAGCGGGAGGAGGGAAATGACATTTCTGCGCTCTGGGGGGAGCTCTTTGGCACCGCCGGAAAGCTCAATGTCTTCGACCCCGACATTAGGGATGACTACGATTCCCGCGGACCCGGCCTCGTGAGCAAGCTCGTTCAATATGGCGATCGGACCCTGGATATGCCATCCAGGCGAGAACTGAACCAGGAAGAACTCTTTACGCAGCGAAGTCGACTGGCGAGCGAATGCAACCATCGTTTCCTGTTCAACAAGCTGTTCAGCAAAGCGATACGGCTTCCATATCAGCCAAACACGTTTCGCGTCCCGTTCCAAAAATGGTTGTATGACCGATCCAGAACAGTGGAGAAGGGACTGTCGTTAGCGCCGTTTCTCGACGACCAATATCGCGAGATGATCGCAAAACGGATCGATATGGGTGCAACCGAAATGACCCTGCCTTTCTTTCTGACCGCTCTTCTGCGGCGAATTTCAAAGCGTGAGGAATTCGGCGAAGAGCTTGCCTCGATGCGCCGACGCGCCTACCCGCTCAGGAAGAAGCTGGCCGACCTGGAATCCGCGATCAAGAATGGGGATCTGTCCGAGATCGATCCGCTTCGGAAGGCGATCCGGGGCGAGGCTGTCCGCTTGACCGAGTGGCTCCAGCCTGCCGCGATAAGCGCTGCCGCTGCCGCGGTCATGACCGGGGCGGCCAGCGACCTGTCCGGGGGTCTGCTCACGGCCGTGCTGGTTCTGACGTATGCCGCCCAGTATTCGGGATCGGCCGTTTCCAAATTGCAGGAGCGCCTTGTCAGGCCTGAGCGATGGTTCATCCAGAAAACGGCGGAATCAGCCACCGCCCTGACCAAGGCACACGGTAAGCTTGCGTCGCTATGGGGATTGCCGGAAGCACACGCGTTGACGCTCGTTCAACGGCTGAACGTTTTAGCCCAGAGCCAGCGCCTCTGAGTTTTCGTCGACGCGGCCGCCTGGAAACGGCGAACCGCCGCGAGCCTTGCGCAGAATGCCAACCTGGCGCAGTTTTGAGGGTAAACCGTGACTTATCCGGCTGGGCGCTGACGAGGCCGTGCGGGGGCGATCACGGAAAGCAGGAGAAAACAGGATATGGCCATTCCGTTTCCGGTGCCGCGCCATGCGCGCATCGCGCTTGCCCTTCTTGCGCTCTTTGCCCTGGCTGAGGCGCGCGCCGAGGATGCGGCACCATCATCTCAGCCGCAACCCGCCGCGTCGCCCTCGGGGCAGAAGTCCGGCGAAAGAGGGTCGCGCGCCAACACCCCGAATGCAGCTGCGAGCGCCGAGCAACACCGTCTGCCGCCGGATTCCACCACCAAGCAGACGCTCGCGCTTCCCGGCCGTACGCTCGCCTTCACGGCGACGGCGGGCTCGATCCGCCTGTTCGACGACAAGGGCGAACCGCAGGCCGATCTCGCCTACACCTCGTACCAGCTCGACGGCGCCGACGCGCGCACCCGCCCGGTGACCTTCCTGTTCAATGGCGGTCCGGGTGCTGCCTCCGCCTGGCTGCAATTCGGCGACGCCGGCCCCTGGCGGCTGGCCTTCGGCGGCGACGCCGCGAGTTCTTCCGCCTCACCGGATCTGCTGCCCAATGCCGAGACCTGGCTGGACTTTACCGATCTGGTCTTCATCGATCCGGTCACCACAGGTTACAGCCGCTTCGTCGCCACCGGCGAGGAGGTGCGCAAACGATTCTTTTCCGTCGACGGCGACGTCGCTTCGCTCTCGGTGATGATCCGCCGCTGGCTGGAGAAACACGACCGCCTGCTGTCGCCGAAATACGTCGCCGGCGAAAGCTATGGCGGCATCCGCGGGCCCAAGATCGTGCGCAACCTGCAGACCCAGCAGGGTGTCGGCGTAAAAGGCCTGATCCTGGTTTCGCCGGTGCTCGACTTCCGCGAATTTTCCGGCTCCAGCCTGCTGCAATATGTCTGGAGCCTTCCCACCATGGCCGCGGTGGCGCGGGAGAAGGAGAAGGGTTCCGTGACCCGCGCCGATCTGGCCGACGTCGAAAGCTATGCGCGCAGCGATTTCCTCGCCGATATCCTCAAGGGCGAGGCCGATCTCGAAGCCACCAACCGCATCGCCGACAAGATAGCGGCCTTCACCGGGATCGACCAGGCGGTAAGCCGCAGGCTGGCCGGACGCTTCGACGCCATCGAGTTTCGCCGCGAGTTTGATCGCAAGAACGGCAAGGTGACCGGACGCTACGACGCCTCGGTGATGGGCTTCGATTCGCATCCGGATTCCAGTTTCTACCATTTCGGCGATCCGTCCGCCGAACCGCTGTTCGCGCCGCTGACCAGCGCCGCGGTCGACCTCACCACCCGCAAACTGAATTGGCGCCCGGACGGATCCTATAGGCTGATGAGTAACGCGGCCGACAAGGGCTGGGACTGGGGCCGCGGCCTCAATCCTCCCGAGTCGCTTTCTCAATTGCGGCAGATTCTCGCGCTCGACCCGAAACTCAAATTGCTGGTGGCGCACGGGCTGTTCGATCTCGCCACGCCGTATTTCGGCTCCAAGATCCTGCTCGACCAGCTGCCGGCCTACGCATCGCCCGATCGCGTCAAGCTCGCGGTCTATCCCGGCGGGCACATGTTCTATTCGCGCGACGCCTCGCGCCAGGCTTTTCGCGCCGAGGCCGAGGCGATGATGAAGTAGCGCAAGGCTGCCGACAAGGCAAAGCCGGCGCAGCTTGAAGCCACGCCGGCCTGAATTGCGCCGCAGCTATCTCAGTAGACGAGACCGGTGCCGGGCGGCTTTTCCAGCGCGTCGGCGAGCGAGCGGTATTCCTCCGACGTGGTGCCGCTGATGGCGGCGATCCGGCTCAAGTGATATTGCGCCTGGTCGCGGTTGCCCTGTTCGACCTGCCACAGCCCGTAATACTGCCAGGTCTTGACATGGTTCGGATCAGCCTTCAGCGCGCGCTCATACCACGCCTGCGAGACCTTGTAGTCGCCGAGCTTGCGGTAGGAGTAGCCGATCAAATTGGCGACGGCGGCGTTGTCGTCGTGGCCGAGCGCCTTCAGCAGCGCGATCGCCGAGGCGTAGTCGTTGCGGTCGTAGATCGTCGCATAGGCGGCGCGATAACCATCGACGAAGGCGGTGTCGAACCGGGTGCCGTTCTCGCTCCTTTTCTTTGACTTCGCGGGCGGCGGGCTTTCCGACGGCGTCGGTTCGCCTCCGGCCGCGGCAGTACGCGCAGTGAGCAGCGGCGCCGCGATCAGCGCGGTTGAAAATATCGCCAGTGTCATCAGCCGGATCGCAAATTTGCTCATGGATCCCTCCTGTTGAGATTTAAGAAGATCAGTAAACCAGCCCGGTGCCCGGCGGCTTTTCCAGCGCGTCGGCCAGCGATTTGTATTCGGCGCTCGCGGTGCCGCTGATGGCGGCGATGCGGCTCAGATGATACTGCGCCTGGTCGCGGTTGCCCTGTTCGACCTGCCACAGCCCGTAATACTGCCAGGTCTTGACGTGGTTCGGGTCGGCCTTCAGCGCGCGCTCGTACCAGACCTGCGAGACCTTGTAGTCGCCGAGCTTGCGGTAGGAATAGCCGATCAGGTTGGCGACCGCGGCGCTGTCGTCGCGGCCGAGCGCTTTGAGCTGCTCGATGGCCGAGGCATAATCGTGGCGATCGTAGATCGTCGCGAAGGCTGCGCGATAAGCGTCGGCAAACGCCGCATAGCTGCGCGAGGTGTTTTCGCTGCTCTTCTTTTTCTTCTTGGTGTCGGCCGGCGGCGGATCGCTCTCGGGCGCGGCATAGGCGAGCACCGGTGCTGCGACCATCGCCACCGAAAGCATTGCCAGCGTCAAAAGCCTGATCGCAAATTTGCTCATGCGTCTCTCCTTTTGCCAATAAGGGCGATCCTACACCGAAGCTTAGGGATTTGAACCCCCCGATGATCGGAACATTCCCGAGAAACCATGGAAATTGGCGTTTGGCGTCATTGCGAGAAGCGCCAGCGACGAAGCAATCCAGTCGGGCTTTGCCGCTCTGGATTGCTTCGCGGAGCCTCTCATCGGCGCACATTCGCGCGACCCGTTGGCTCGCAAGGACGCCGCGGGCCCTCCCGCCAGCATGACCAACAGGTCATCCAGATGAACGGAACCTGTTCTCCCGCTTCAGGGAGGGTTCAGCCCTGCCCGCCTAACATGACCCCGCATGATCGGCGAGCCCCGGCCATCCGACCGGTCTGTTCGGTGATCGACTTAACGAGACGACCATGTTGAAGGCCATTTCCGCAGCACTGCTCGCCGTTTCCGTCCTTGCCGCGCCGGCGATGGCCGGCACCACCAAGAAGCACAGCACGACCACCCCCGCGGTCAAATCCACGCAGCTGAAGCCGGGCATCCTTAACGCCAATGCCAAAATGGGCCGCCATCATCACCGCCACGGCCATCACTACCGGCATCATCGCCGTCATCACCGCTGACGGGTCTTCTGCGTCGGCGGCTCGATCCACATTGTCCGCCGCGGCCGTGGGTACGCTCCGGCCTGTACCGTTGCTTCCGCAATGGTGCAGGCCGGAACTGTCTTGGACGGCGCCCCGATAACTTAAGATGCGAATTCCATTTGCCGCACGAACGTTCTAAGAGTCCGGGGGGCGTTGGGCATTCGAAAGACGGGCTAGAGCTGGTGAGTTCGGCAAAGCGCGCGGCGATTTTAGTGCTGGCGTCGGCGCTCGCGGCCTGCGCGAGCGACGGCCAGAACAGCATCACCTATACCGACGATCGCGGCGTCGCCAACCAGCCCTATCCCGCCGACTACCGCACCGAACTGCTGGCGTTCATGCGGACCTATCTCAACAACCCGGTCGGCGTGAAGGATGCCGCGATGG